>NZ_JAKRGI010000001.1:0-479361 GCF_022347625.1 Vibrio sp. Of14-4
CTTCCCTAAAAGCTATCAGCATTTGTACAATGCGATAAAAACAGGGCCGCTCGAACCAAGCAAAAAAGAGCGTGAAGAAAGCATAAAAGCGTATCTTCGAGGTTGGTATAAAGGCATGAAAGATTGCTATTGGTACGGTAGACACAAAAGACCTGTCGCTAATTTCTTTGGTTACTGGTCGCTGGAAGCCGCCATGGTGACTTTGTTGTTTAACTTGGATGATAGCAGTTATAACCACTTACCTTATTACCCTAAAGATTGGGTAGAAGAGGCACGCAAACAGGGCTTTGATAAAAGTCTATCGAAAGATAAACTACCGCCCATTAACATTGCTTTTCCCGAAACACCTTGCCCAGTCACGGGGTTATGGCAATCTAACCTGACTTCCAATGTGATTTCTCTCAAGGAAGGGGAGACAATGCCTGGGCCGATACAAGATGACAATGAAACCGCTTATTTCTGGGTATCGCAAACATCTTAATTACACGCGCCAAGCCTTATATTTTATGCCCAGCATTTGCTGGGCATTTTTAATTGGAACCAACAGCATCGAAATACTGAGTACTTAGCTCACGTTCAAGTACCTTGCGTTTTCCAGTATTGAAGATACGGAAGTATTTATTGATATCAGTACCTAGAGAGTGAATTGACGGAGAATTCCCAGATGGATTAAAGCAGAACATCCTTTTGAGTATGATACTTTAATACTTGGTATGATACTTTATTATTCTCTCACAGGTAAATCGTCTTGGAACTAAGTTGAGTCTTAACCTTACAAAGATTAATCTTTACTCAATAAAAGATATTATATGTGGTAATCCAGTAAACTATCTGGATCTGGGTGGTATGATGGGCAGCAATTTATGCATGTATGATTGCATTTTTTCTTTCGACGTGCGCTCTTATCTGAAGCAACATCTTTAAGCGCTATGGCAATGTGTCTCACTGTGAATATTTGCCCAGTGGCTTTACTATTATGTGTCGTTTCAAAGTAATTATCGCCTACATTAGTAGTAAAGTTGACGCTAAACTCTGGGCTTTTATTTTCTTTACGCGACAAGTATTGCTTCCATTTACTAAGCACCTCACTACTGTTGTTTTCTTTACAGTAAATCAGTAGTGCGCCATCTTTGAACGCACGTGTCCCATATCGATCTGATAACTGTCGAAACCCTTCCATAATGTGCGTCGTACTATAGTCAATCTTGGCTTCAGCCAAAAAACGGAAGTTTTGCTGAGATTCTTCAATGCATATATCACAGTTACCAGAAAAAGACGTGTCATGAGTCGCTGCGTGATTCAAGAAATGTAAAAGATTAACTAATTCAATGGTGATTCTGTCCTCAGTATCATGCTCTCTATGGATCGGATGCATTTCTAGCCGTTGGATTACTTTCTCTAAATCATTGTAAACTCTTACTAAATTATGGTTATAGTCTTGCCTTGCAAGATCTGAGTGTAATCCAGCCGTACAATTAGGAAGAGTATCTTTAAAAAAACCACTTTCAACTTGAGCTAGAGTTAAAGACCCATAAGGTAATGAAGAAGCTTGATTGTTCAACTGATAGCTCCCTCTGCATTGATAAATTCATGAGAAAGAACAAAAGAAAGTGTTACTTCATTTTCAAAGTTAGGGATTTCCCTACCTGTGACTGGATGATACAAAGCGCCGTCTTTCTGGGCTTCATATATCTCATCTGCTGTAATCTCGAACAAGCCATTATCATATAACTCATACCTGAGATTAAGTACGTGTATAGAGGGATGTACCAAGTAGTTTGTAGCTTTATAAACAAGTTCGTTTTCAGTGCTACTTAACCCACTATATTCACATAATTCACGTAAGTTGATAGGAGTATCTTGAAGATACTCCTTTTGAATGCTGAGAGATCTCAATACACGCTCTATGACTGGGAGCACATCAGTGTCCTCCCAATCATTGTGAATGCGTATAATTAGATCATTTAGATTCATGCTGCTAAAAGCCTTGTACGATATGTAGAGATGTCGTTCTTAATGTTAATTATATGATCAGTATAATCCATCTCTGTTTTGCAGTTTGATAAAATCACGTAATCTAAAACTGGCATTCCACCAGTCTGTATCAGTTTTGCTGTACCTGGTAGGTATGCTTCAGTCTCATAGCTGCCCTCTACTGTTGTCAAAGTTCTTCTCTTTCGGAGTGCAATTCGGAATGGTTGTAATGCTGTTTGAGACTGAGCCAAACTACTTTTCCCGCCTTTATGGAACAGCTCATTTCTCAGATCTTTTGTTCCTGTTCGCATTTTTTCATGATGGATAACGGAACCAACGATAAAACCAAGTTCACATACTCTTAGCTTTGAGTTTTCATATCCCCCAGGTACTGCTAAAAATAAATTTTCGTTTTCAAACTCAAGGTTTTCAGAAGGAATTACTTTTTCAATTGTATCTCGGAAAGATTTCTCTAGATAGGCAAAGGACTCTTCAATAGCTTGTTTCGACGACAAAGAGGCAGTGTCCAAGCGGAACTCAATTGTTTGATCTGAAAAACTAATGTACACCGAATCATAATAACGTCTTTTGATATGGCGTTTTGCTTTGATGTCATAAAGCTCATCTGGAAGAGTAAACCCTGCATTCAGTTGCTGAAAGTATGTTTCGTCTAGTTCAATAGTTTCTTCTAGAACTTTGATAGACGCATAGGTCAGTAAGAGGCCATCGCTGACTAAATCAGTTCTTATCAGTTTTGGGGTATGTTCTAACCTATCGTCAGAATTATCATCAATAAAAGGGTAATTGATCTCGGTAAAAGGCAGATCCACCAATATGTCTTTTGCTCTAGCTTCGATTTTATTGATGATTTTTTCTTTGAGAGTTTTTATCGATACAGTTTTGTCACCAAAAAGGATGAACTGCTCGTACGCACGGAACAAGCTTTCAATTTTTTCCTTATCCTTCAGTTCACAAGAGCTTGCGAGTTCATTGATGGCATCTTTAGTGTCATCTATGCTTCGTTTTGTGTTTATTCTCGATTCTTTGAGTATTAGACGGAGCATACGGCTTGGTATTCGGGTGGCAACTGAGTGCGCAAGTAGGTGCATTTTTGACGACATGTTTTATTCACATTATTACTATAGTTTCACGAGTCATATCATCAACGACTTTGACATTGTTTGGCTGATGAACGTTTATATGCAATCAATGTACACTAAACAATGTCAGCAGTAATCTCTATTTAAACTGAAAATTGATCAGGCGCGTCAATTATATTGGGCTAAGCCTCTTTTCCCTTACGGCTACGTTTAAGTAGAGACTCTGAACTAACTTTTAGCTTTGCATAACTCGTTGATAAGAGAAGTAGCGTAATCGGAGGTGAATTGATAACTGGGGAAGTCGCCTAGAAATTTACACTCGTTGCAGAAGATAGTTCTATTTGGTGTATCTAGATGCAATATTGTATCGCTCCAAAAAACGCTCTATATTTCTTACTCTTAGTGTATTTTTTATCAAGGGGAAGGGAATGAAAGCTCGCATCGGAATTGTGTCAGAAAACATTGTTCGTAATCATATAATTAACGTAGCTGCTGGTACGACTCAATGTGCTAAAGATATCCCAAAGTTCTGGTTTACAACACTGGATGAAGCTTCAAAGGTTCTCAGCAGAGATAATGTTGAACTGATGCTTCTGATAGCAAAGGAGAAACCACATAGCCTTACGGAACTAGCTAATATAAGTAAAATTGATATCTGTGAGCTAGAAAATACAATCAAAACGCTTTCATCAAAAGGCTTTGTGCGCATCGAAAAGCAAGGAACAGCTTCGCGACCAATTGCTCTATTCTCCGATTTTGAGACTGTCTTCGGGCAAGAACTAGAGAATGGACTGCGGGGTATTCGATAGATAATATCATTCAGTCCAACTCATTGCATAGCATATGAGTATTTCTACCGACGCGGTTTAAGTCTCGAATCGCCGCTGATTCCCTTGCGATTCTTAATGGTCTATCGTAAAGAATCGTATTGTTCAGGATGTCAATGTCACTACGTTCAGTATGTGTAAACTCGATAACACCATATGGCGTTTTAAAAGTCCCGTTTCTTCCCGTTGTCATCACTGTCAAACGATCAATTGGGATTTGAGAAATGACACCATACTCTGAAAGAGCAGATTCAAGTGAGATGTAGTTATATTCACCACGTCTAAGGCTTTTCGCAACATATTCAATGGTATAGCCGCCTTTATGACGACTTAACGCAAAAACATAAACCCCTCTGCATGCTCGCTCTAGCACTCCAAATTTGATCAAACGCGATAAGCTCTGCTTAAAAGCTTCAGCACTGTCATCAAAAAACACTCGCCGTAGATTGCTCTTGGTATACACATAAATTCCCGCCATATCAAACGTATGCAACCTTTGTAATGCAGTCTTAACTTCCATTTAAGCATTCATCAAATGTACATTTAAGGTAAAAATAGCATATTTTATTGTTCACTTAATGCTGTTTCATTAACTAACTCATTGAAAGAGTCTCTTTCCTCTATACACAGTGAAAGTTGCTGCTCAAGTATCTGGTTATTGGAATTCAGGTTAGCTATCACTTCTTGTGACTGACGAAGGTTGGCTTCCAGCACTTTATTACTAACGGAAAGCTCTTGATGTTCAGATTGCAGCTTTTGAAGAAATACATCCGATTTCTCTAGTGCTGATTGTGTTGATTTGAGTTCAGCCAATACTTCGTTCATCTTTTGAACAGTTTGTTCATGGCATTTTATCTGTTCGGATAGTCTCAACTCATAGCTCTTTGCCTCATTACGTGAGTAGTCAAGCTGTACCGCTTGGGCAGCAAAACCTTTCTCAATTTTTGCTAAGCTAACCTTTAGATCATTGATAGTCTCTTGATGACTGTCTAGCTTATCCGTTGTATGTTTGAGAGAGTTTGTAAGCTGATTGTTCGTCTTGATTAGATCAGATTGCTGATGCCTAGACTCCATAAGCAATTCGTCTATGTGTTCAATTTTTTCTTCGAGTGATTCATTCAGTTCGATTTGCTTTAATAGTCGAACTTCCATTTCAGCACACGTATTTTCTGCCATAGCTTGAGCTTTGATTGCTAAGTCAGTTTTTGTATCGAATTCGTGAATACGATAATTCATCAAGTTTCATAATGTTGATGAACTTGGCAATTTAAGGATGTGGTAATGCGCTGAATTATCATGCAAATTTCTTGCTCAGACTGGGCTAGTAGATTTTGAACCTCAATGGGTAATTCATAAGAAGCGATTACAGGATTTTCTGTAGCAGCAGTATTTTGCTCTTTACGCGTCGTATCAATTTCACCAGAGTCGATTAGTCGTTCCAAATCTCTCTTGATAGTTGATAATTTTCCGCGCCCCAACTGTTCTTTGATACGCCATGTGGATACTTCATCTCCTTGACTTAAAATCTTTTGCACTATTTGAATAAAATATTGATTTGTATAAGATTTAGGCCTAGCTATTATCATCACCATTATTATTCTTATTATCAAGGTTTGTTAAGTAACTAACTTACTAACTTAACTTATCGAGTTGCTGTGTTTCACGATCAGGCATTTTGTTTGGTTCCAAATCGACGGATTTCAACAGTATTTTGGCTCTTGTTTGCATGTGTGGCGGGAGCATGAGCATTTCTTTCATTGTCGTATCTAAAAAGGATTCCACCATCTTTTGTTGCCCTGATTGCTGGGCTTTTAACCCGAGGAATACCTTCTGACAGAATCGGCTAAGAGATTCAATAATTCCATCCTTCAACGAGTCTAAAACTCGTTCAAGTTTGCGTCTCTCAGTTCGAAGTTCAGTTATTGTTTGATGTTGAATCGTTAACTCTTGGTCATTTTGCTCTTTTTGATCTTCCTGCATTATCAATTCACCGTGTACGATGCTTTGCAGCATGACGGTTTCGTCTAATAACTGTTTTTGTATTTGTGTCTGCTGCTCAAGCTCAGCCAGTTTGGCTTGTTGAGCTTCAACTAAGCGGTTCTGAAAGTTATACGTTCTCTCTTCTTTTGGGAGTTTCGACTCTCTGTTCATTTGCTTCCTCTGCTGAGAGCGGCGCTCACTTTCAGGAGCCAGCTCTGCGTGAAGGCCTTTACAATGAAATAAATGCTTGTTAGCAAAATCAAAAACTAGTCGTTGGAAGTATTCGCCAAACTGCTTGTTTTGAGTTCTGTTTAGTTTTCCGCCTTTAGGAAGCAATTCGATTTTTGGATGTCGGTCTTGGATATAGCTGTTCACCACAGCAATCTGTGCTTTCAGTAGATCAAACTCGCCAGTCACTGAGTTTTGCGCTGAAAGAAAGTAATGTGTATGTGCTCCCGTATTCTCATCTACTAATCTTTCATCGTCGTGGGCAACAACAAAAAAAATCGGATACTCTGGAAAGTGATGCTTCAAGAAAAACTCAGTAAAGTGAATATACTCTTCCGTGGTGATTAATTTATTGCTCACCCCCCATTTTGCTGGAATTTTAAAAATTCCTTCTTGTACATACAGGTTATTGGCATTTGGAAAGGAAACCAGCTGATTGTGTGCGTCTAGGTACTTTTCCAGCATCTTGATACGCTGCGCTTTATATGTCATCGGAAGCAGCTTAAATCGCGAAATTTTTCTGTATGAACAGCGACCTTCTGTATTTAAAATGTCATTTAGAAACTCAGCAGCTTTATCATTCCCAGCTTTTAACAAGGACGCAATAGCCTTCTTGATTTTGTGTTTATGGCTGGTGCGTTGACTTTGTAACTTCTTATGCATATGAAGTTTTGGAGCGGGTGCCACTTGATATAGTAAGCTCCACTTTTCTTCATGCCTCCACTGGTCTAAACGGGTGATGTTCCCGTTTACATATATTTTGTTGAAAGGCAATAACTCAGGTAACCATTGTATTGAAGTTTTTGTTTCAAATGGTTCGAAATTTCCATCTTCAGTTATGCGATGAGTGATACGAAGCGAATGCCTTAATGATGCCTCACAAGCTCTTCGGTCATCTTGTCTTGATGTATAGTTTACTCTGCTATGATAATAATGAATTGTCTTCATACCCGACCTCCGCAAGGTCGAGTAAACAACTGTAATAGAAAGCCAACTGGTCGTTGTATTTGTATTGCACTTTTACAATACGTGTTATTAAGAGTGCTCATCGCGCACTCTCCATAACGTTTTCTTGTTGTTGAGGTGCTTGAGATTTTTGCGATGCATCCAATGCAAGCTTAGTTGCACAAGGCAGCTTTATGTCGCTGTCTGGTATGAGTAACCCAAAAGAGTCTTGTAAATGCCGAGCAGCTTGTAATGAACAATCAAAAGAGTCTTCACGGATCCACTTTCCGTAGTGACGATCAATCATTTTGGTGTCAGTATGCCCCATCTGGTGTGCTAACCACTCCTTGTTGATGCCAGCTGTTAGGCATTGAGATGCAAATGTGTGACGTAGCTGGCCAACTCCGCGATGTCTCACACCCGCAGCAATGAGATAGTTTTTGAAAAAACGCTCAGTGAACTCTTTAGCATCTGTGAACGGTTGATTCGTTTTAGTATTCACGAAGATGAAGTTAAGAGATTCTTGTTTTAATGTTTTATTATCGCGTTGCAAAACATTCACGGTTTTACTTCGACGTTTTCCCGTGAGTTTTCTCTGGGATTTCAAAATAGAAATAGCAAGCGGGTTTAGATCGATATTGCGCATCGAATCTGTTGTTTTCGGGCACTTATAAACATCAAGTACACAAGCACGACGAACATAAAGCTTTTTGCTTTTCAAATCGACATCGTTCCAGCACAAGGCGATAAGTTCGCTAATACGAAGACCTGTTAGGATATCCAATGCTGTTGCATTTTTTACCTGCGGGCACACATCGTTACAATTCGATAGGCGAGCGATTTCTGTCTTAGTAAAGGGATCGGGTTCTGTTTTTTCTACAAGTAGGTTCTTTATGTTTTCCATCGGATTATGATCAATACTCTGATCTGCTAAACCTGTTGAGAAGACAAATCGTAAAATAGTTAAGTGCTCATTAATTGTTTTATTTTTTAAGTGTGAATGCCATCCTGCAATAGTCATTCTAAGAGTACTATGCTTGATTGAACGTAAGTCTTCTTCACCAAAAATTTTACGTAATCTGTTGATCCGAGGTTGTTCCCCATTTTTTGTAGATTTAACTTTGCGATACTCACCGTCCGCAATAAAAATGTCTAGATAGTGACTGAAGCTTTGAGTGCTGCTCATTGTTTTTACTGTCATAATTATTTCTCTTTTTCGATTTTTGATTGATTCGAAATGGAAATTACGACCAAGATAAAAACTTGTCAAATACACAAGCTACTGAAAAATAACAGTAAATTATGTACTCTGACCTTGTTTATATATAATAAAAAACAAGAGATGTTAAATTTAAGATAATTTATCAAGCGGATAAGGAAATGGAGTTTCTGGATTTTCGGAAGAGAAATTTTTTTCGTAAAAATGAACCGTTTGAATAAAATTTAACCAATATTGCTAAGGTAGCTAATTGGGGGGATTGATAGTTCAGAGAAGTTAAAAGGTGATTTTATTAGCAAAGGTCATCAAAAAAAACATTGACGCTGACATCAAGAACCATAGCCAGATTGTGTAAGATTTCATCCGTCACACGTATCATGCCAGTCTCAATTTTTGCTAATTTACTACGAGTCATATCGATTCCGCGTAATGTCGCAATACGCTCTACATCCTGTTGAGACAACCCTTTGTCTAAACGGGCTTTTTTTATATTTTCACCTGTGATGTTCTTTGATTTTGTGATCGAGTTCATAGTAGTTAATGCACCTATATGGGTGCATTGAACTATCTCAGATAGTACTATATCCATGTGCACCCATATGGGTGCACATTGCATTTATAAGAGGAATAGTGCCAATGAATAATAAAAAGACCTTACTAGCAGTGAGTCTAGCGGCGATCATTACAGGATGTGGAGGAAGTGACGGAAATAGCGGTAGTGATACTTCAGCACTAAAGGCTCAAATTATCGATGGTTACTTGGTTAATGCGGAAGTGTATGTTGACCGCAATGGCAATAAGGTAGCCGATGAAGATGAGAAACTGGAGGGGGCAACGAATGCTGAAGGCTACATTAGTTTAGCTGAAAGCGATAAAAATTATATGCTCATCGCCCGTGCTATAGCAGGTCAAACGTTTGATACAGATAAAGGAGGCACTATTACAGCAAGCTTTGAATTAGCGGCACCAGCAGGCGCTATGGTACTCAATCCCTATACCACACTTGCTGTGATTGAAAATAGAACCATTGATGAAGTTGCTACCGAGCTTAATATCAATTCAGCTTTGATATCTGGCGACTATGTAAAGGCGAAAAGTGGTAATGATGCCGATGAAGCGAAAAAGGCCCATCTCGTGGCTCGCTCTTTAGCCCTAAAGTTGAAAGATAATATTACTCAATCTGCTTCTAATGTCAGCACTATCAAGACGGAGTTAGCTAATATTCAAAGTCACGTTGACTCAGAGGTGAACAAGGGGACAGATCTTGACGGGATTATAATCAAAGACGGGAATGTGGCTGTTGCACCTAAAACCGCTCAAGCATTACTCGTGGGAAGAACTTATGACGCGATTCCAACCAATTCCGTCTACTTTACAGATGAAGGTGTATTACAGGTGACGTTTACGTCTGATAACGTATCGTGGCTAGATGATCATGGTACTTTTGCTGGAAGTATGCCAATTAAATACACCTACAGTGGATACCAAACCGATGATGGGCATGAAGAAATTCTCTTTGTCGCTGATGACTTCTACCTTTCTGTTACCCCACAGAATGACATGACTTTAATGGCAAATAGTACGCTTGGTATCAATGAAGACAGTTATCCTCAAGATACCAGTATTGTTACCGCTAATTTCACAGGTAAAACGCTTTATCACTTCTGGGATGATTCGGGAACATTATCGGCACAGCCTAGTTTATCTAAATTTGCCTTTAACCACGATGGTACAGTTACTGTTTCGGAAAGAAATGCTCAAGGAAGTTGGACTGAACATGCAGCGGTTAACTGGGAAGTCGCTAATGCTCAACTGATTATGGATGCACCAGAGGAGGCAGGTAAACAATTTACTTGGTCGTTTAGTACTCTAAAGCACGATGGTTTACGTATTGCGTATGATGGCCGTCGGATTCCTCTCTTCTTTACAGAAAATGAAGATCTTGCTACTAGCCTATATCTGAAGTGGGTCGCTTTGTCAAAATAATTTAATGCCATCTCCTCAAACTGTCTTGGGGTGATATCTATCAACTAGTGTAGTAAACAGCAGTAAGATAATGATAAAGCGAGATTTTAAATGGAACTAGCCATCAATCATTCGAAAGTAAAATCAGGCAATGGAGAAGCGAAATACTTTGTCCGTACAGGCGAAGTCATCTCGTCTAATCTTGAATCCACAACACATACCTATTCTGATACAACCGTAACGGGTAGATCGTACATAACCAGTAGAACTAAAAAGAAAACGGTATTTTGGCTTAGATTTGATAACGGACAGGAAAGAAAGTACGTACTCAATAGTGATGTAGATATTCTGACAGGTCAAAAAATAAGCTTACTGTATTTGGAAGGGAAGAAGTCAACTTGCTTGGTTGGTATCGCGAACCATACGGCAGGTGAATACATTCCATACTTCAGTAGAACAGAGTTCCGTAAAGTGTTTAAACCAAACAGAGAAAATATTACTTTGCTTACTAGCGTTGGTTTAGTGGGTAGTGCCGCCCTCTATCACTCTGAGGTCTGGAAGCATGATCTAAACATCGCCGAATGGCTGGTCGGCGGATTCTTCTATGCTATGGGTGTCTTTTTTGTGTCGGGCTTGGTATTTCTATTTATTGCATTAATTCAAACTATTTTAGATTTTGATTATTACTCGTTTAAGAAAGAAGTTGCAAGTAACCTAAAGACAATTATTTAATAATTTAATTAAAAGGCATTGCTATTAATAGCGTGCCTTCTTTTGAGTTTTAATTATTTAAAGTCTCTCATTAAATAAAATTTAAACAATGTATTT
This sequence comes from Vibrio sp. Of14-4, assembly GCF_022347625.1. Classification (NCBI taxonomy): domain Bacteria; kingdom Pseudomonadati; phylum Pseudomonadota; class Gammaproteobacteria; order Vibrionales; family Vibrionaceae; genus Vibrio; species Vibrio sp. Of14-4. Next base: position 11,067 of record NZ_JAKRGI010000001.1, read on the forward strand.
ACAAATCAATTATTACTTGGTAAATATATATTCAAGCCAGTATGGCTAAGCTTATTTAAAGGAAATGTAATATGAAAAATGTAGTGATTAAATTTAAAAATAGCCGTAAATCCAGTTATGTTATTGAAAAAGAAATCCTAAAAGAAAAAACTGAAAAGTTTAAACTTAAGTACAGCAATATTTCTGATGAAGAAGCACTGCATAGAGCGAATCAGATGCATTCTGAACATAAAGATAAGCCTGTATACCATGTGGCGAATAATTACTCAGGAAGCGAGAAGGTTAAGAAAGATAACCGTGTTCCAGGTTTATATGGTTGCAACCGCTATAAGTCAAAGAAACCAGAAGTATTCAATATTTTATGATTTAACGTTTCACCACCATAGTTAATTCATTATTTAAGTCTCTGGTTTATGGGGAAACTATAAGAAAAAATAAAACCCCAGATTTAAACTAGGGCTATATTAATATAATCAACAAATAATGACGATAGATGATCGTTAAAGACTATTCTGCAAGATGAACTCTCTTAATAACTTGTTAAGTTCAATATTGACTTTTGGAAGCGATAAACTGTGGCCTAGTTTATCTTCTAAGTAATTTTTTGCTTTTGATTTATCGACAGTTGCTTTTAGTGCGTCAAAACGTCCGTAATCGTTCAAATTAGCGGCTGTAATTTGCCCTGTCATAAGCTTTTTAAGTAGGGTTCTATCTAAGCCTAATGCGTCAATCATCTCTTGCAAAGCTTGCTCTTCTTCTTCAGCTTGAGCGCTAGTGATGTAATCTCTGAAGGTTTTACCCGCATCGATAATAATATTCCCCAACTGAATGTCGATCAGTAGCTTATGCGCTTGCTTTTGTTCTGCCTGATTTAACGTTGAAAATGACTTATGTAATTCATCTAATGTTCTCTGCATTTGTTCTGGTGTCACGTTCGGTTGATCAAGCTCTTTTAAAAACTTGGTGAACTGCGCATTCATATAGTTATGATCTATTCGCCCCGTATTTTGCTCAGTCAAGTAGCCAGATATAGCGTATGGAACCGCAGGAGAATTACTATTGTTTCCATTTGAAGAAGATAGCTCCTTATATCGTTGAAGCAAAGCTTGGAACTGAGATTCATCGAAATCGACATCAACTACTTTACCCGTGTCATCAAACGGATAGCTATCTTCTTGCCAGTTGAAACCTTGTACTTTCGCAGCTTCTAAATATTTATTGAACTCATTGAATAAACTAGCAAATTTGCCACATGCGGCATCGTCTGCTGGCAACTGGTTGAAGTTGCTTATTTGTTCATTGTTAAATAGAGCCTCGATTTCAGAAAATACGTCATTTAACCTGTGTAAGTTATCTTCTAGCCGATCAACAAATAAACCATACGGACGGTCGCCAGAATAAAGCTTAATAGCTTTATTAATGTTCTGTTCCATGGTGTGTGGCTTGCGATAGTAGCGAATATTGCCAAAAGGCTTATCTAAGCCAAACAAACGGTTGGTACGCGAGAAAGCTTGAATGATGTTCGCATACTCAAGAGTTTTATCGAGATATAAGGTGTTCACCCATTTAGAGTCGTACCCTGTCAACATTTGATCCACCACTATTAAAAGATTTAACTGTTGATCACGATGGTGCTCGATATATTGATATGGCTTCTTATGAGCAAGGCGAGCAGCAATGTCTTTTTTGAAGTGTGCGTGAGTTGGTAGCGTATAAGTCGTGTTAAATGCTTGATTATAATCCGTTATGATATCAACTAATGCCGCTTCTTTAACTACAGCTCCACCTTTATTGTCTAGGTTAGGGTCAAACAGCGCGGTAATTTTGAGCTGCGGTGCTTGCTGCTTGAATAAACGGTAGTACTCTAATGCGTCAGAAATGCTATGAGTAGCAAATATTGCGTGAAACTTACCTGAACGACTAAAGCGAGGCCAGTTGGCTAGAATATCATCAATAACTTTTTGCTTATGCTCGATGCGAGCATATTGAGTTGATGGAAGTAAATCCTCAATCCCTCTGACGGTTTTCCCATTAATTTCACAAGTTGCCATTGGCACTCGTGCACTATCCATATACTTATCGTAAATTTTAGTTTTGGCTGGATCTGCAAAAACTTCATTCACGTCTAGTGCTTTGGCTTTCTCTAATGCAATCGCTTGGCGTAAGTGACTATCTTGGTACGTCATGATTTTATAGGGGTCAAATCCTAAAACGTTACCATCACGGATGCCGTCAGCAATACTATAGCGGTGGAGTTCATCACCAAAAATCGTACTGGTTGTACTGTCTTTTTTCTGGTTTTCTTCTTGAATCGGAGTCCCAGTAAAACCAAAGAAGACGGCATTAGGAAAGGTGGCTTTGATCGTGGTGAGCATATCGCCGAAAGTGGAACGATGGGCTTCATCAACAATAAACACAATACGTTTCCGATTGATTAAATCGATGTCAGCAGTCTTCAACTGACCTTCATCATGAATGTTGCTCATCTTTTGAATCGACGTAACAATTAAGCAGTTGCTAGGCTTGGTGCTCTTGAGTTTATCGATCAAGACATAAGTATTCTCAGTGCTTTGAATATCGTCAGTGGCTTCTGCGAAGCTTCGATATTCTTCCAATGACTGTGTGCCTAATTCAATGCGATCCACCAGGAACACAACTTTATCAGCATCACCTGAATTGGCGATAAGCTGCGCCGATTTAAAACTGGTCATTGTTTTTCCTGACCCTGTGGTATGCCAGATGTAACCGCCTTTGTTCTTTATTGACCAGTCAAGGCTACCGACCTTTTTCGAAATGGCATTCGCGGCGTAATATTGATAGCTACGCATCACTTTGAGAATACCATCAGCGTTATCAGCAACGGTATAGAAGCCTATCAACTGGTGAGCCATAGGGATAGACAATAAATCAGCAATGACATCATGCCAGCGGTTAACAGGCTCATTGTTACTGTTTGCCCACTGAAAATAGTGATCATGGTTAAACGTGCCATCGATACCTGGGTTGGCAAAATAGAGTGATTTTTCTGGGTTCATGACGACGAACACTAGCACTAACGCCATGATACCACTGCTAAAGTGGCCTTCTTGTGTATACTTCTCTACCTGATTACAAGCCTCAATCACAGGTACGCCAGAACGTTTTAACTCCAAATGGATAACAGGCATACCATTAATTAACAGTACCAAGTCACCTCTTCGGTCGTGCTGCACAGCACTTTTACGGGTAAAGCGAGGTTGTTGAACAATTTGGTATCGGCTTTTTCCTGCGGCTATTTCTTGGCGATCATAAATATGTAAGCTGATTTCTTTGCCGTAATGCAGTTCATCTGCGGGGTTATCACGTTTGATTGAAACCGTTTTACCATTGATAAAGCCATTGAGCTTGAGCGGCGTTTTTAACTGAATGATTTGTTCAACAATCTGTTGCATCTCACTTTTGGTCAAAGGTGCATTGTTGAGACGGTCAATCGTGTTGTTATTTTGAAAGAGGATATTAGCCCAGTTTTGTAGCAGGTCATCTTCAGTAAGATTCTTAAGTACATGATCTTCCCATCCTTTTTTGCAAAGTTCGGTAATGACATCTTGTTCAAATTGGGCTTCACTGGTGTAGGTCACAAGGTTTCCTTACGTATACGGTGGCTTATAAGCAGGGCTAAAACAGGAAAATAAAATCATAAAGAGATCACAGCGCGATGGCTGTGATCATTTAGATCATTTGCAGCTTAAGATCTTGTTAAACAAACATTTTTACAAGGTAGGCCTGTTTAATATTTTTCAACTTATTGATTTTTTGTTGTTGGATAACAATCAATCGCTCAAGGTTATGGAAGTATTCACCTATTTTTGCTTGTTCCGCAGCATCTTTAGGGTGGTAAACCTGCGTTTCTTTTATCGATGATTTTGATATTGAAGAAACTTTTGTACCCTGTATCAGGGTTAACAGTTGATCATGATAAAGGTTCGAGTTTAAAAAGTATCCAAGGTATTTGGGTGCAAATGCCTTTTTAGGTCTTACAGCAATAGTATGTAGGCCAGCGAATAGTGGTTGACTACCTAACTTATTAATCTCACAGCATTTTCCTACCGTTAAATCCTCTGCGGCATCAGCAAAAACGATATCACCATCTTGTAAACGATTTGGCATCATTTTTTCAACAGCACCACCATTAGTAATGAATGGCACTTTTTCTAATGTAAAGTCGAGGATCTCGCCAAACTTAACTAATACATCGCCATAATGTACATTCATTCCTAATCCAGCATCATCGTTTAGCTCTGCTCTTGATAGGCTGTTATTCCGAATATAGATAAATATTTCTTGAAAGTCTTTTGTTTCCCAATCACTATCAAATCCAGCAAAACGTAATTCGGGCGCTTTTTTTCCAGCTCTAGGGAACATTTTGTCTAACATTGCCTTTTTTAACTGCTGTAACTTACGGTGTTTATCTTGGTGTCGCTCTATTTGCTGGTCTAGATTTTGGAAAAAATCGGTGATTTTCTGTTGTTCATTTAGCTCTGGAATTAGGATATATCTTTCTTTCCAGTCAGTGATATCAAAAACTAGTTTTTCAATATCTACACCGTATGAGCTAATGAAATACAGTTTTTTGATTTCTGGCCTTTTGGAAATCGTGCTCCAAAATTTAGCAGTTATTTTTTGATTGTCTGTTACTACAAGATATTCGTTTGATACAACGGCATTATCCAAAGATTCTGGAACAATACCGTTCGCACCGTGAACAACTTGACGCTTTGAAATTAGAAAGTCGCCAGCCTTAATAGCAACATGGTTTTTTACTAAAATATTTTTACCTTTGACAACAGACCTAGGTACAACGCCTTCATTGCGGCGCTTTACTGTAACTAACTGATATAACTCATTGTCTAGCAACTGAACTGGTCGAGATATATCCGTAAGGATGGAGCCAATTCGTTGCTGAGTCCAATCATCATGAAAGTCAACAAAACGCAAGCGAGGTTGTAGTAATTTCACTTCACTCACCATACGTGTCACCTTTTAGAAACTGTTGTAGTTTTTCTAAGCCTTTCACATCAAACTCATTACCTTGAAGTTCGCCCATCATAGTAATCAAACGCTGTTCGACCACTTTAGCTTCACGAACAATATCGCTGTAAGTTTGAGCATATTTCCCAGCTAGTGCTTGTAGCTTGTTCGTGAGTTGCTGCAACATCAGATCAGGTAGTTGGTTTAATAATTCCACTATCGGTTTTACCCATTTAAGCAACAGCAAATGATCAATCTCGTTTGGAGTTAGGTTAAGAATTTTAGTACGAGTTGCCTCTAGAAGCGCTTCACTTTGCTCTTTGAGGTGCTTTTTCAGCGCTTTTTCTTCTGCCTGAAGTTTAGCCACTGTCAAGAGCTTGGTTTCGAAGCTATCTTTAGCAAAAGTCTCGCCTTTTTTCTTATCATCTTTAATCTGTTTTACTTCTTTGTTGAGAAGGGCATTGATAAAGCCCGTTTTATCTTCATTGACACACTCAGCTTCTTTTTCTTCTTCACTTAATGAGTCAAACAGTTCTTGAATCTCAGCATCGATACTTTGCAGACGTTCATTAATTGCTTGGATTTTGGCAGCTTCCTCGGTGGGGTAAGTCTTCTCTACCAGCTCAAATGGGAAAATGCGACCAAGCCATCCATCCTGTACTTGAACGTCTTTACCTTTTTGTTTTTTAGTCACCATATGAGGTTCAACGACTTTACAGGTTTCTATACCTTCTGTTTGGATCATTTCAAGGTCAGCATTGAGAAGCTGCCATTGGTCATCTAACAATTGGTAAGCGTCGTATTTGTCAATTAATGGGATACCTTTTAAGCGTGTAAATATCTCGGTACTTAAGATATCTTGTTGCTGAGTACGCTTAACCTGTAGCAACTCCGTAATCAAGCTTTGTTTAAGATAAGCTTCAAAACCTCCAAATGCTTGATGATACTGCGCTTTGAATTGTTTAACATCGCCGTGGTGATCAATGGCTGCTTTGACGTCGGTGACTTTTAAAGCCGAGTACTCACTAGACGTTGGCGAGAATAAACTCTCTTTAAGGTTAGGCATCGCTTGCCAATAGTGAGCCAAGCTTTCCAACTCATTGTTAGGAATCCCCCCAAACATTGAGGCATAGATATCCCAGCTTTCATTTTCTTCAGAAGAATCAACATAACGAGGGATATTAAGGTTATAGCCATTTGCACGAATAGTAGCGCGGCTGACCAATGCTGCATACTTTTCTTGAGGCTGTCGATCGTTAACGGTATCGACAATACGTCTGATGTCACAAGCACGTAGCTTGTTATTTTTACCGTCTTTGATGAAGCCTTTTGATGCATCAATAATCAACACATCATCACTTGTTCGAATCCGCTTTAGCACCAAAATAACCGTTGGAATACCTGTACCAAAAAAGATATTCGAAGGTAAACCTATAACGGCATCAATATGGTTTTTCTCAATCAAGTTCTCGCGGATCTTACCTTCATCACCGCCACGAAATAGGACTCCATGTGGCAAAACAATGGTCATGATACCATCTGGCTTGAGGTGATAAAGATCATGCAGTAAGAACGCGTAGTCAGCTTTAGTTTTTGGTGCTAAGCCAAACGGTGCATAACGGGGGTCTTTGTTTTTAAATTCAGGATCCCATTTTTGCGAGTAAGGCGGGTTTGAAACCACTGCATCCACACGCATCGGTTCATGGGTTTTCTCGTTATCAATCGGCCAATCATCTTCCAAAGTATCGGCATTACGAGTGATTATGTTGTTTGGCAAAATTCCGCGCATGAACAGGTTCATGCGAGTTAAGTTGTAAGTGTTTTGCTTTAGCTCTTGAGCGTAATAGCGAATGTTGTTTTGCGCATCAAGGCGTTTTTCTACTGATTGACCAATGTTAATCAATAATGAACCAGAACCACTTGTTGGGTCATATATTTGAATATCTTTACGATTTTTCAGGTGTTCTGCCATGATCTCAGACATCAGGACGGAAACCTCATGAGGCGTATAAAACTCACCTGCTTTTTTTCCCGCATTTGCTGCAAAATGGCTGATTAGATACTCGTAGATAAAGCCAAGCACATCATAATCTTGCTTACCTTTCATCGGGATGTCATTGATAAGATGGATTAAGCTCATTGCCGCTTTGGTTTGCGCTGCGGCACTTTCCCCCAGTTTGCTTAAGCCTGTTTCGAGAGTGGTAAAAATGCCATCAAACAAATCTTTGTGATCAGGGTTAATCAATCGACTAAAAGCAGACAAAGCATCACGAACATACGCAATGTCAAAGTCTTTACCGCCATTGACCCACGTTGAAAACAGGTTGTCATATGCAATGAAGTAACCTAGTTCATCTTGGACAAACTTAACTGTGTCGGTATCCGCTTCACTTACCTTTGAAATCAATTCGTTATCGAAGTCATTTTGGAGTAAGAACTGAACTTGTTTATCAGACAAGAACTTGTAGAAGATGAAGCCCAAAATGTAATCTTTGTAATCGTTGGCTTCAATTTTAGAACGCATCTGGTTCGCCGATTCCCAAATTTTGGCGGCAAGCTGTTGTTTATTCATTTTTTACTCTAAATGGTTGTTATCAGTGACTTCGCAATTCGTTTAAATGAAGCAAAGCACGTATCAAAATCGTGCGGTTGTGGGTTAAATACCATTGGTTTTACAAAGTCATCAAAACGTTGTCGAAAGAGGGGATTACTCTCTAATTCTTGTAACCCGAGATTCAATTCATTGACAGGATCTGCGACAAACTCGGCATGTTGGTTGCCAAAACGTTGGATGTCTTCTTGTAAAACCGTGTGAAAAAGTGGTGCGAGTGTTTCGCTAGTAGTTTTTTCCGCGATATCGATACAGTGAACATCGTAAATGTGACGAACCAAAGTGGCATCGTCGTTTCGCTCCGAGTCACGCTTGACCAACATGGTACGGCGGAGCATAGAAAGAACTTTTTCCACCAAAGTTGCCTGAATAGAAACGCAAGCAAACGCGTTGACTTCTCTTGATTGCTGGTAAAGTTCTGAAACCAACGATTGTATGGAGCGTTCTTCTATCGCATGAAGAGAAATCGTTTCCATTAACTCAAGCTTGATAATTGGACGCAAGCAAGGAGCTTGGCTAAATTGTTGAGGATATTTAAGCTCATATTCCACATAACGATATTCGTCACGTACTAATTTATCTTCGATAGCAAAGTGACCTGATTGTGCGATTCTCGCTTCGATTTGCTCAATCAATACTTTCCGTAAAGCCTTTTTTTTACCACGGCTTAAGGCTACAAACTCCTGTGAAGGAATGAGTTTAATATCTACATCTTCTGACATTCGGAGTATTTTGACATCAGATTTGGCAAGTGCCGTACCACCTGAGAAAACCAGTTTGTGTGTTTCAACTGAGAGTGCTTCAAGCTCCGCAAGTAAAGCGACGACCCAATAATCTTTTTCAATGATCGCTGGGTTTCCGAGTGCTAAAGCATCGGAAACCTCTAAGAATTGTTGTTTTAGTTTTTTCATCGTCAATTTTGTGAGTTAAGTACTCTGTTACCTACGACTAATTTGCGATTAAATTGCTTTGGGTTCCATGAGTACTGGACGGATGAAGGGATTTGAGTACTCTGACCTGAAAGGCTTTGCCAAGAGAGGCTATCCATTTCAAAATCGACGCCTTTCATCTTCAAAATTTCACGCATAAGAGCATCAGTACCGCCAGGGTGTGTAGGCATAGGTTTACCCGTTAGGCTGTTGAGTTTGGCTTTGGTATACAGACCGTAGCCAATCTTAATCAAATCACCTTGTTTAACTAGTTGTCTTAGCGCTCGTCCAACCTGGTCGTAGCTTGCTACATCATCAAAGTCTTTACGTTCAAAGACGTAACGTCTAGAGCGTTTTATCTTTTGATAAATACATTCAACGGCTGTCATTTGAACCTCCTTCGTTTACATATTGGCTTCAGTATAACCTACCATGTTGCCAATAGGAATAAATACGGCATAAAGATAAAGGAGATGACTTTTAACTATTTGTATTTTAATTATTTATTGCAATATTTCGAATTGTCACCTTACTCCAAATGGTTTATGCCACCTTATTTAGGTTCTGAACGGCTAGATTCTGTATTATTTTTTAAATAGGCGGCAGAAGCCGCCATGTCTCGATGTTACCACTCTTGTCTATTCAGCTCTTTTGCAATGACTTTAAGTACTTCCGTCGTGATATTTGCTGCTTTCGCTCTGGTAACGATTTTAATATTGTCACCATATTGAACCCAAGCATCCCCATCGTTCACAATTCTAACCATGGCAAAGGTATCTAAAGTCAGAGCATTGTCTATTAGTTGATTATCATCCATAACAACTCTCTACATCAAATTGACGAAAACTGAGAATGGTACTTGGATTCCATTCGTTTGAAGTTGCATTCCATGCTGCTCTGTAAAGTGCATTAGAAACAGAAGCTTACCCTCACGTTCTTCTTCATCTTCTTGCAATTCATAACCCAATATTAGTTTTAGCTGGCTAAATGACTCTATAGTGGAATAAATTGAATAGACACTGTCTAACTCATCGAAAATTGTTCGGGTTGGGTTACGCCTCAAAGACAACTTAAGTCGATAAACTCGGCGGATATGTTCGATGTTTATTCCACAACTGACTAGATGCGTAAAATCATATTCTTGAGTGAAATCTGCATGTTCCAACGCTTCTGTCACGGCTTGAAGCTCAAAATTCGCTAGTTTACGCATCGTCTACCTCCAGACATGGGAATTTGTTAACAGCATCATGTAGTTGTTGAATTTGAGCTTGTTTTCCATAGCGACCATACGTGATGTTGGGGTGGGCATGACCAACGATCTCCGCAACGACATGCTCAGGTATATCAGCAATCTTTAATTCATCGATAAAAGTGTGTCGGAACGAGTAGGCAGTTGGCCGTGCATTGGGTTTCATTCCAATGGCTGTTTGTAATTTTCCTAAGTTAGTGCGGTATCGAAATGACCAATCTCTATTCTCGCCATGTGGTTTATAGTTAAACAACTGTTTCTGCTTTTGCTCTCGGCGCTCTTGCACATACTCAAGAAACCCTTCTTTTCTCAATTGATTGTGCAAGGGGACAATGCGGAAAGCATTGGTCGTTTTTAGCCTCTGATCCGCTTCGGAATCAGAAATCGAGATGCATGGGACACCATCAATTGTTTGAATGTCATTAGTCGTCAACTGGCAAACTTCAGAAGGCCTACATCCTTGATAGAGCTGTAGTTTGGTTGTCCATTGAAACTGAGTGTCTTTTTTACGGAACTCGGGGCTCGCGAAGAGCCTCTTAAGCTCTTTTAAATGCCACCGCTCACGTTGCTGTGACGCTTTTGTTCCACGACTTTTCGGTGCTTTTACCGCTTTGAAAATATTTCTTTCGATGAGTTCAATTCGTTCGCAATAGTCAAAGAACTGCTTATTTGCTGCAATGTATTCTTTTACTGTCTTTGCACTTAATCCCGTTTCAATTAAGTGGTCTCTGTAAGTGTTGGCAGCTTTAGCAGATAAACTAACGTTTTGCTTGGTTAGGTAATCTAAGAAATTTGTGCAACGCTGATTCAACTGCGTCAGAGTTAATGGTGTAACTTTTTCCAAACGTTTACTATGAATAAAGTTGTCTAACTCAGTGATGAGTACTTGCTCATCAGCCAGACTAGGGGTTACGCTAACTTCAGGAGTAGGAGCAGGAGCAAGTTGAACCTTTATCCTTGGCTCATTATTAATGCTAACTACTGTACATTTTGATTGTGGGTTATCCGCATTGGAAAGGTTAGAGCTAAACTGCTGGCGAACCTTTGCTACTTGAGCATCGAGTTCCATTTTAAAGCTGACATAAGGAATCCTTTCTGTGAGCGCTTGCTCGTATAAAGTGTGGATTACACCAGAAAGCTGAGAATTACGCTTAGAAGCAAGCCTACGTTGCTTAGTCAGAAGTGAGAGTCGAATCTCTCTCGGATAGCCAAGAGAAATCTGTAATGCAACAGGAGTGGAAATACGTGTATAAAACACGTTATTGCTCAATTTAATCAAATACATATGTATCACCTATTTGTATTAGGTGACATTTGATCGTCTTAAAACGAGAAAAGCCCTTGAAAAATCAAGGGCTTGAATGTGGCGGAGAGATAGGGATTTGAACCCTAGATACGCTATTAACGTATGCCGGTTTTCAAGACCGGTGCTTTCAACCACTCAGCCATCTCTCCGTTGTTGAGGCGCATAATATAGGGGTTAGAACTTGTTGTAAACCCCTAATTTCATTGAATGCTTTAATTATGAGCAGAATGTACATTCAATCGCTTATAAATTACTTAATTAGCCCAAATTAGAGGTGAAGAGTGCAGCCCAAATGCTGCACTCTTCGCGTTTAAGAGGAGGTGCTTGGCGTCATGGATGGCGTTTTGTGCTTTTGATGACTGTATATCACTAAGCCAAACAATACCGCTGCACTCATGATTTTTATTACTAGTGATACTTGTGGCCAAACGAGTATCAGTCCGAGGGTGAGTAAGATTACTCTATGCAGCCCTCTTATCTCACCTTCTAAATAGCCTTCGAGCGCGCCAACAAAAGCATAGGTACCCAGTATGGCAAATACGCCAGCTTGTATGACAGACACAGGGTCCCAGCTCACTATGTTGGTATAAGCAATAAGAAGCGGCACTAGATACAAACCTTTGGCTATTTTCCAAGCTGTAAAGCCTGTTCGCATTGGGGGAGTGCGAGCAATGGTTGCAGCGGCAAAAGCGGTTAAACACACAGGTGGCGTGACATTACTGTCTTGTGACAGCCAGAAAATGATCAGGTGAGCAGAAAGTAGTGCCAGCGTAATGGTTTCGATGCCAAGGCTCTGCTCATACAAGGTTTGCATAAAGTCAGCTGGAACCTGCGCCATTAAGCTTTGCGCCATTTCAAGTGACATAGGTGCGTTGAGTAAATCTACTTTATTGGGAGCGCTTAGCATAAAGATGGCGCTGGCTTGCTGCGGCAACTGTCCTGAGACCATCAGCTCTAAAAGCTGCTTCTCCGCGAGGAGTTGGTAAAGCGCAGGGGCTGACAGTGTGCCGAGCACGATATAAGAGGCAGTGACAGGCAGTCCCATGCCTAAAATCAGTGATGCGAGAGCGATTAAAGTAATCATCACGAGTAAATCACCGCTGGCCCATTGCTGGATCATAAGCGAAAACGTATTACCTATACCCGTTGTACTTATTACGTTAACCACTAAGCCAATACCGGTTAGCAACACAGCCGTCGTCGCCATATTTTTCGCACCTTGTGCCAGCGCCTCGAATATGGCTTTTGGTCCCATTTTGTGGTGTTTGGACAACCAAGAAGAAACAATCACGGATACTATCGCGAGCCCTGCGGCGTAGGTTGGCGTGAAGCCTTGAATAAGCAAGACGACCAGTACCACAAGTGGGATGAGGTTGTGCCAGCCAGACAAGAGAACCAGCATAAGTGGCTCGTTTTCTGTCGATGTTTTTTGCACGCCGCTGCGTTTTGCTTCAATGCGAACAAAAAAAGCGACGGAACAAAAATAAATCACCGCTGGTAGAAGTGATACAAGAATGATGTCTCCGTAGGGTACTTGCGTGTAAGAAGCAATAATAAACGCGCCAGCGCCCATGACCGGAGGCATAAGCTGGCCTCCTGTGGAGGCGGCGGCTTCTACGCCAGCAGCAAACCGAGCGGGAAAGCCTGCTTTTTTCATCAAAGGAATGGTAATAACCCCAGTGGATACTGTGTTGGCGACACTTGAGCCAGACACTGAACCCATTAAGCTTGAGCCCAATACGGCAACAAAACCTGGGCCGCCTATGATTTTTCCAGCGGCAGCTTTAGCCACGGCAATGATGTAATCACCAACCCCAGAGCGAACCAAAAATGCGCCAAATAAGATGAACATAAACACAAATGACCAACTGATGCGCGAAATCGGGCCAAACATACCTTCTGATGAATAGAAGCTACGGTAAAGCAGAGTTTCAGCGCTAAGACCCGGGAAGTGGAATAAACCTGTCGCCCAGTCTCCCCACCAAACCACATAGCTCAAGCATAGGATGATCAAAACGGGAATAAACCATCCCATAGTTCGGCGTATCAGCTCAGTGATAATCGAGATTGCCAGTAGTGAAAATACCCAGTCGCTGGTGACAAAGTGCATCCCTCTTTCATACAGCTTGTCTTCGCCAAAAGGAAGATAAAGTACACAGCTCACTATGGCCGCAATAAGAAGCACATCAATCCCAAGCGCAATCTTACTCTGCTTGAGAGAAGGGTGGGCGGGGTAGAGCAGAGTACATATTATCGCAAAGCCACCAAAGTGAATGGCTGAAGTCCATAGCTCAGGCAAGCTTGCCGTAAGGTTAAACCAAATGTGGGCTAAGGATAGCGCCACACAAAATAAGGTGATGCACTTACCCACCATGGGTAAGTGGCTACGGGTGGAAAGTTCAAACTTTTGCAGCTCTTGCTGCATCGAATTATTAGAGTCCATATTCGCCTCGCTTGGGAATAACCAAATAGGGCTTAACGAACAATAAGTTCAGGTGATAGCTCTATACCCATTTCACGGTAGTAACGAGCCGCGCCAGGGTGCAAAGGAACAGGCAAACCAGAGGCGCCTCTTTCCAGTGCCATTACTTTCGTCGCTTTATGGATGCCTTGTAAGAAAGGGAGGTTTTCATAAATCGCTTTGGTTAACTGATAAACATCTTCTTCGGAAACATCTTCGCGCACAGCTAAAAAGTTAGGCTGTGCAATGGTTGTGATGACCTTATTGACACCCGGATAAGTGTTGGCAGGAATGTCGTATTTTGACCAAATATTGTATTGCTTATTGGCTTGTTGGATTTGCTCATCGGTAAAGGATAAAATTTGGATGTCGTTACCCAGCGCAGCAAAGGCTTGAGTTACCGCGCCAACAGGCACGCCTGCCGGCGTGTTCATTCCATCAATTGTGCCGTTTTGTAGCGCGCTGGCACTGCCACCATAGCCCATATAGGCAAGCTTAAATTTTTCAGGGTCAATCGCTAGGCTTTGCATGATTTGTCGGCCGGAGTTTTCCGTACCTGAGCTTTTTTTGCCAATCGAGAACTTTTTATCTTTTAACTTTTCCAGATCTGCCATTGTGCCTGTTGGGGCAAGATCGGACCGAACGATAAAATGTTCAACGTTTTGCCATAACATGGAAACCGAGCGCAGCTGAGTTTGGCTTCCCGCGTTTTCATAAGGTCCTTTGCCTTGCCATGCCCAAGCGCCATAAAGTCCCTGAAGAATTGCAAATTGAGCTTGATTATCATTGAGCAATTTGATGTTTTCACCAGAGCCTGCTGAGCTAATCGCTGCTAGAGAGAAGTGTTGCTTTGGGGCAAGTTTGACTTTACTTAAGGTCGCTAGGGCAACACCAACAGGATAGTAAGTGCCTCCTGTGGATGCGGTAGCAAGAATATAACTGCGGTCATTGGCAAGAGTTGGCTGACTAAGACCAAAGACTCCTAGGATAATTGCTGTGGTTTTGAGTATGTGTTTCAACATTATGGTCATGCTCCGTATGATTATAATTATCGAAATCAGGGTAGAGCAAACACAATGCCAAATCTTAACTTTTTGTATTTAAATAACTTTTATTTCATCGGTTACTAAAATCAGCCATTTATTGCTTGTTTGTTAATTTTCTATGAGCAAAAAATGGCTTATCAGTTCGGATAGCCGATGCGCTGACTAAATAGGACTTTAGTCGTTATTCAATTTATTTATCTAACATTTAAGATCAATGAATAAGCCATTTTATGCCGATAGTATCTCGATAATAAGATGATCTTATTTAGTCAATATAATCACTTCGATTTAATGCGTATTTGAGCATTTTTTGATTGAGTGTTCGTCTGGGTAAATCCAGCTCTTGCATAACATCATTGATGCGCCCATTATGGCGATTAAGAGACTCATGCAGCACCTTTTTCTCAAAGCTCTGCATTTGAATTGCAAGTGACACCCCTTTCTGCTTGGTTGGGTTTGGTGTTGTAGGCTGGCTGGATAAAATCTCACCAACGGTCATTGAGTCATCGAGCGCGAAGCGTATCGCGACATTGCGCAGCTCACGAACATTTCCCGGCCAGTGGTAGCTCAAAAGGGCATCTTGGTCTGCTCGACTTGCCCGCCGAGTATTGGAATTTGCTTGCTCTGTAAAGTGATCAAAAAGTAGTAGGGCATCTTCCTCTCGCTCTTTGAGTGGTGGCAAATAAAGCTGAGCGACATTAAGTCGATAAAATAAGTCTTGGCGAAATTCGGGGTGATTAAGCAGAGGGCTTTTGGCCGCTGAAATAATGCGTAAATTCACGTGGTGTGACTGATTACTTCCCACGCGTTCTAGCGTATTTTCCTGAATAACTCGCAGCACTTTTACTTGCATTGCGGCTGGCATACTTTCTATTTCATCGAAAAATAAAGTGCCTTTATCAGCGAACTCCATTTTACCAACTCTTTTTTTCGATGCGCCAGTAAAGGCGCCTATTTCATGGCCAAATAGCTCACTTTCAAACAGAGTTTCAGGGATAGCCCCACAGTTGACGGGGACGAAAGCATGTTTATTGCGAAGGCTATACTGATGAAGACATTGAGCAACCACTTCTTTTCCGCATCCTGTATCGCCGTATATGATGACATGGGTATCTATGCTGGCTACCTTGTGAATTTGTTCACGAAGCTCTTTCATTACCGCACTTTGGCCGATAAGAATTTTCTCCATACCTTGTAGGTTTTTCAGGTAGCTTTGTCGGCCTTGCCAGTGCTGTGAACTTTGATAGTGAGTGATAGCTTGTGAAATAGTGTCGGATAAACGCTCTGGTTCAAAAGGTTTTTCGATAAAATCAAACGCCCCCTTTTGCAGCGCTTTCACCGCCATATCCACATCTCCATGACCAGTAATTAATACAATAGGAATCGATGGGTTAACGGCTTTAACCTGTTGCATCAAATCTAAGCCGCTTTGTCCCGGCAAGCGCACATCACTGACGATGGCGCAGAACGAGTTGTCCTTAATGCTACCTAAGGCCGTCTCTGCGGTTTCAAAACTCTGTACATCAAATCCTGCTAAGTCCAACCACTGCTGCGTGGTGTGACGAACGACAGGATCGTCTTCAATTAAGGCGATTTTTTGTTCGGTGACGACGTCCATATTGTCCACTACTGACTTTTTTCTTCACGTTAAGCAAATCTATCGATAACGAAAAGGGCATATATCGCATTTTAGGTAATCTCTTTAAGGAACAACATTGCCAAGAAAAACATGAGAGTCATTGGTCGAGTAAAGCGCAAATGGAACACAGATAAAATTATTTGATAATAAACACACTATAAGAGACTGATACACCAATGCTGGCTCTGAAATAGATTACCCTAGCATGATGGCTTCATGGACTGATAAAAAGGAATGGGCTTTATGTACGGTCGGAGGCTTTTGGTTGCAGTGATCCTAGTCGGCGTGTTAATGGGGTTGATGCAGACGCTAAGTCAAAAAATTATCTATCAATGGAAAATAGAAACCACACAGAGAAACGCGGAAGACCGTTTTCTTGGCTACATAAAAAGTGTTCGCCGAACCTTGCAGCGTTTTGACTATCTACCATTTTTAGTCACTAAAGATGATACAAGCGTAAGGTATTTAAAAGGCGAAGAAGCGCTATACCAAGAGCTGCAAGCACAGTTAATAACGCTTGATAAAGCCGCAAACACGAAAGGCTGGTATCTCCTTAATACCAAGGGTCAAATCAAGCTCTCAAGTGTTGATAATCAGAGATTGGGAAGTCATGTCGCCAAGCAAATAACAGAAAAAGTATTGCTTAATAGTGGGGCGGTATCTCATGTCGCAGGCAGCAGTGATTATTTGGTTGCCGCGCCACTTTATGATGGCAGTGAGATCATAGGTGTGATTGTGGTTCAAGCGGATTTGAATATGTTGATTGAGCAGTGGTTTTCAAAAGGAGAGGCTATTTTGGCCCACCAAGCTTCAAGCTCTCTTTTTCTCTCCAGTGATACGCTTTTTTCTTCCTCTTGGTTCGAAGGCTACTTTACTCATGGATCGTTTAATGAATATCAGACCTTGTACGATGGAACGCGGATAGAAATTTGGCAGATAAAGGCTGAGCGGTATTTAGTGCAGAGTGTCCTCTTGGATGACTTAGATTGGCGCCTCGTTTATCTAACGCCTTTGGCTTCTCTAAATCAAACGGTACTTTGGACAAGTTGGAGCTTAGTTTTTATTGGTCTAATGATTTTTTTGCTGGTAGTTGTCTCGCGTCAACGCAAACAAAAAATTGCGGCCTACCAAAAAATGCAAGATTGGATCAGAGCCTCTGAGCACAGGTTAAGTCAGATGATCAATAAGACCCATGTTGGTTTGATATTGGTAGATAGCCAAGGCCAGATTAAGGTGATGAATCCTATGGCAAAGCGCTATTTTAGTTTGTCTGAATCCATGATCCGAAATATACATGTCTGGCAACTGTTTGAAAATGGCAGCTCGGATACGACCATACTGAGTTTACTAAAGAATTTAAACACTCTGTCTTATTTGATTGACCTTAACCAAGTAGAGACCTTAGGCCAGCGGAGTGATGGTAGTCTGTTTCCGGTTATTTTGTCGGTCAATGCCCTTTCATGGAGTGATGAGCGATTGTATTTATGTACGGTTATTGACATCAGTAAGCGTAAACGGGCAGAACTTGCCTTAAAACAAACTAATCAATTATTGCAGTACAAGGTCGAAGAGCGAACTTTGGAGCTTGAGAGCGCTCATCAAGAACTCGTCGAGTCGAGTAAAATGGCGGCGCTGGGTAGAATGTCCAGTGCGATTGTGCATGAATTCAATCAGCCTCTAACCGGGATGAAAACCTTGTTCTCAACCAATAAGCTGCTGATTGAAAAAGGTGCGTTCGACCAAGTTAAAGACAATACAGCGTTAGCTGTCACCCTGATTGAGCGCATGATTTCCATGACTCGCCAGCTCAAATCATTTGCCTTTCAGCGCTTAGAAGCCCCTTCTCCAGTGAACTTTTGCGATGCTTTGCATGAGGTCTTAACGACTTTTCAACCAAAGCTGGAGCATATTGAATTTAATATTGATATTGAGGCTGGAGTGAATAATGTTTTAGGAGAAGAAGCTCGATTGCGTCAGGTATTGGGGAATCTATTGTCTAATGCTATAGATGCGGTTGCAGACATAAAAAAACCTAGTATTTCTATCCAAGTTATCGACCGAATAGAGCAGGTTGAATTTAAAATCAGTGATAATGGTATAGGTGTTGATGACGAGAAGCTGGAATCTATTTTCGAGCCTTTTTACACCACGAAAAAGATAGGGGAAGGACTTGGCTTAGGTCTTGCCATATCAGCCAATAATACTCGTGATATGCAAGGTAAGTTAATGGCTCGCCGCAATTATCCAAGCGGGATGGTGTTTGCACTAATTCTTAAAAAGTTACCCATCTAGCCTTCATCCAGATAGTGGCTTATTTTCGTTTGGATAAGAATGAAGGGCTCCAGAAAAACACATAGTTAACCGAGTGATTTTGTGTTTAAGTTAAGTCTTGAGCCCTAATTGTGGTTATTTAAACATGGGGCGCTCAGGGACACCTTGAGGCCCATTGTTGTCACATCTTATCCTTGATAGCTCGCCAGTTGCGCTGTCCAAAGTCAAAATGTAGTGAGGGTATTTTCCCTTATGGAAGCGAATGGCATTTATTCCTTGCTTCCTTGTTTCTTTTTTTGGCCAAGCCAATAAGCGTTGCTGGTTGGAATCCATGTATAGATCAGCTAGATTCACATCTTCTAAAACAATCACATTAATATTATTTTCTGAGCCATAATCGACTTGCCCAGAAACATCAAAATAAAGATAGGTTTCACCTTGAACATAAATTATATTATGGCTGTCATTATTTAAAGTGATACTAAAACTATGTCCGTGGTTCATATTTTTACATATTATATGATGAGGTACTGAACGAATAGAATTATATCTTCCTTCACTACCATCATCTAAGTACTCAATAATTCTTCCATTATAGCAAGCTGATCCTTCCTCAATTGTCTTGATATAGACTTGGTTGTCTTTTATGTTTCTATAATTTCTTTTTAATTTATAAAGAATAAAATTACTAACAACATCCTGATAATAAATGTTAGTTCCGGATGCATCTGGTAACTCAATAGTGGAAAATCGGCGGGCAAAATTTTCAGCCAAGTCATCGAGTGTCAGATTGGTATACTTGTCTTTTAAAAGGCCCCAACGAGTGTCTAAGAAAGATTTATGCGCTGTATTATTTGAGATGATTAAGCCATTTTTACCTTCTCGTACATCAAGGTCCGAAAGATTTTCTACTCCTTTAAAAACAAGAGTGTTTTTCATCGATTCAATATTTTGGGCCCGATATGAGTAGGGTGAGTTGTCGCTATATTCAACCTGATAAGGTATTAGCCATTCATCTGCGCAGCTGAGCCCATTATATGATTGTCGTAAAGGGTTGAGGTTTTCGCCATAATAACCGTACTCCTTTCTTTTTGCATCAGCATTAAGTTGAGGCCTAACTCCAGAATTTGATGCCCACGGGATTGATAGCTGTCCTTTATCAGCATCAAAACTTGGCGTACATATTGTCTTGCCGTCTTGTATCACCTTGATATTAGTTATGTTGAAGTTGTCAGGTATAGAGAGCGGTACCTTAAAGCTATTTTCTTTCTTATCATAATGCCCATAACGACCGTCTAAACAGGGAGAGACATTCTTGGGCATTAACGTTTGATGGCGATTTCTTCCCTTTCTACGCAAAGAACTATCCATGTAATAAAAATTCAGATTGTGCGTTGATGGCTGTCTTGTTTCAAAGTCGAATATATACCTATTCAGTCCTAAGCTGTCTCGAAATATATGTTTACCAAATGAAGCGTTTACAGTATTTTTTGATGAATTAAGCGCGATATTATGTTGCCTACCTGCACATAGTATCGAGTGATGGCCTTGAGTAGGCCCTGTGAATCGAGATCTATCGTAATTTAAACGAAAGGCTCTAAAATCGGTGGCATGTGCGGTTTCGGAGCCTTTTTTAATCGAGAAATAATTACTCAATGAAGCTTTTTCATGGTTTATTTCAAGGTCACCTTTACAGCCTGCTAAATCAAGCGTATTTTCTCCGTATCTGCCGTGGATCCTTGTATTATTTAGTTTTTTCAAGCTGAATATGTTGCTGCTTGCATTACTGCCTTCGACAGTAATATTAGGGCTCGATACCAAGATTGATCTAATTGAATTAAGAGAAGAAAAATTATAGCTTGCAGTTCTGTTACCTGAGATGGCGACCGTATCTATGCTGCCAGTGATAATCTCGAAGTGTCCACTGTGACCGCTGGCTTGGCTGCACCCCCTTGGACCCAAGCATACATTTTCGATAGATGAGTTTTCATTTGAGTGCAAAATTAAAGTTGAATCGGAGCCGTTGACTGTAATATCCCCACTTTGGTATCTACCGTTGTCAAAATCATCAAGTATTAAGGTTGTTGGCCTGCATAGGTTTGCGCTTAATTTTGTGTGTCTGGGGTTGCCGTCTGCTTGTGGATTTCCAGTATTTTTCACTTTGATTGTTAGAGGCATTGCGAAGCGGCCTTCCATCAAAGGAGATACATGTATATTGATCGATGGCCAAGTGCCGGCATCGACAATTAGAGTTTCCACGTCTCTTACATAGGGTGATTGACGAGAGCTATCTCGTGTCCAATTTTCCGAATCATACCATCTAATTCCGCCGGCATTGCAGACTACGATATTGAGTGGTTTTGGTGACCCTCCATGGAGTGGACGATAAGGTATTTCTAGAGTATCGTTTCCTGAGCGGCCATTAATATAACTCTCTGATATGTTTGTGGTGAACATACCACTTGGAATAGAGATATAGTCATTGCCTGAGCCGGTATTAATATTTATAAAATCATCCCCAGGGCCAGCCAGCACAGTGTCATCCCCAGGGCCTGACTCGAGGCGATCGCCGTCCGTCAATTGAACAACATCATTACCGCCCAAGGTAAACAGGTTATCTGAAGAGCTAGAGTTGCCAATTAAAACATCATCACCGTGACCTGTATAAATGTTATTTTTTCCTACACCATCGGAAATAATCAGTTGAACGAGCTGGTCGGTGTTATCATGTTTTACCTCTCTCCAAGAGTGGTTGCCCCTCACCTCATCATACAATGCAATTTTGATACGTCTATTCACACGATTAGCGGTTTGCAGCCCTTCTTTACGCATCACTTTTTTCATCGCTGTTCGGTCAGTAGAATCACCGTGTGTAATACCAGCGGCCTCGGCATTTGTAGCATATACAGCAGTATCAAACCCATTCATCGCTGCGTGTTCAAATAGCTTATCTACATGTTGAGTAAAGGGTTCGGAGCTAATGTATTTATCAAATTCTTCTGTTAATTTGACAGACTCTTCTCGCGTATCGACAAACTCAGTAAAGGCGAGTATAAGATCATTCAGAAGTGATAACCCAGTACTGACGGCATCTAGGATTAAAGATACTACGGTACCTACAGGTGGGAAAAAGTCGGCGACTAAGCTGATTGAATCCAGAACTACACATACTCCATCTATTACCGCACCTACGACATACATAGCCCCTCTGCCGATATTTCCATTGGAAAAAGCTTCTTCGGCAGCCATAGCATTGTTTGTCACAGAAGCGACCCCATAGGCTATCGCTGCGGCGGAACCGACAACTGGAACCCACCGCGCTGCTGTTTTTACACCAGATTTGGTTGCATATTTGGGAAGTTTACTTAGTTGTTCAACAAAAACCTCAGCTAGATTGACGGTATCGCGAGCGAGTCTTGTTGCGCCAACTGCCGTCCGAGTATCAGCTTGTCGAATCGCACGTTCGTATTCATCTTGTGATATATCACCATTTTTAAGGTCCAGCCTCGCTTGTTCAATTTTTTTTAATCCTGCTGCAATATCGAGCCCACCAGTGATCGCACCATATGCGCCTCCCGCCCCCCGAGCGACAGAGCCAGCTTTGGACAAGGTATTAGTACTTCTTCGAAACGCTTCACGGTTTCTATAGGCACGTTCTACTTTGTCGAAGTTGTATATGGATGTTAGTCCCTTTCTCGACGATGGAGCACTTTTACCCGCTTCGAGTTTATCCAGTTCTTTTACAATTTCTTGGAGCTCGTTAACTCCCTTTTTCCATATGCTGTTGGGTAAGTAATCTGTTACTGCATCAGAAAACGAACCAAGCAATCCAGTACCAGGACCTGAATTAAGGTCACTAAAGTCTTCGATAGAATTTATCCCAGGAAAATTGCTGTCGACGAAGATATCCCAATTGCTATCTTCGTCGTGAAGGGGTTGCTGAGTTTGCGATCCACTAAGCGAAGCATTGATATTTCCGAGGATACTCTGTATTTCAGGCTTTTCACTGATTTGGCGCAAGTCCTCAATAAGTTCTTCGCTAACCCCTTGGCTTAAAAGAGCTGGCCCCAGAGTATCTAAAGGATCATGGTTGGCTAGTTGCTCTGCTGATCCTCCAAACAATGAAGCTAAATTTTTGGCGTAGTCTTTAGAGAGCTGAGCCGGTGAAAGTTGATTATACGATTGTGAGCTATTCATCCTTTAACTAATTCCATCTAGAGTTTTGAATGAAGCTCAGGTTAGTGATTTTGAACAATTGTCGATAGGATGAAAATATCAACATCAAAGATGTGGTTGAATGATTTTTATTACAAGAAAACAAAGAGTTGTACTTATGTTTTCGTTATACTCAGTGGTTAGTATATATTTCAGAAAGGAAAGAGCCCGTAACTCATTGAGTTACGGGCTTAAGGTGTATGGTCGGACTGAGAGGATTTGAACCTCCGACCCCCGACACCCCATGACGGTGCGCTACCAAGCTGCGCTACAGTCCGATGTGAGTAATGTACCTATTTTTTTTCTTTAGGTCAAACACTAAGATAAGGATTTAGTTACTTTTTGCATAAAAACGCTGTAATTCGGTTAAACCCTGCATTAGTACCGGTAAAGTAGGGTTTTTATCTTGCAAACGTTGGTAGTTTCCATCGTACAGCTTGTAGTTACCGAACTTGTCGATTACCGTTGTATCTTTGTTGGTTATTAGGGCTAGCTCTCGAGTGCCGCCAGCAAGAATCCATTTTCTAGGGCTTTCATCGAATAAACTTTGTCCACTGCTAAAATCAGAAGGATTGGAGGATACGCCCAGTAAATCCTGTAATAGGGTCACAGACAAATCGAGGTGACTTGTTCTGTGATCATAAATCGCTGGTACTTTACCTGGCCAGTGAATAACCATAGGCACTTGGAGTTGGTAGCGGCTGTAATTACTATTCGAACCCCAGCTGTTGGTTTTTGTCTCGTTAAACTCAGTACCGTGATTAGAGGTTAAAATTACCACGGTCGATTCGCTGATACCGAGTTGCTCGATTTTATCAAATAAAACGCCGAGCTCTTCGTCAGCGTGAGTGACAGAAGCGTGATATCCGTTTTGTAGTTTATCGAACGTAGAATGGTTACCTTTATCATCATAAGCGCTGAAGTTGTCAACCGTAGTCAGCTCGATAAAGCTAAACCAAGGGGCCTTCTTGCGCTGCTCAACCCAATTTGCCCATGCATTGATGGCCTGCGTATCGGGAGAGCTTGCATCATTAAATGCGATGCCTGTGAAATTTAGGCCACGGAAAATAGTTTCGCCATACAGAGCGTCATCAAAGTTATCTCCGCTAAATAGCCCGAAACTGTAGTCTTTATCTAGCAAAGTATCTAAAAGAATAGGTCGAGAACCTTGCATTTTGATGCTGCTAACATAGCTACTTGGCAGTCCATAAAAGAGACCAAACACACCGAAGGTATCATTACTTGAGCTGTAATGATTGGTGAAAGACAGATTTTGCTCGGCAAAATTTGCCGCATTGGGCATCCATTCTGATGTCATCACATCGCTGCGTAAATTATTGACGCTCACAATCAAAATGTTCAGAGAGTTTGCTCTGCGGCTAAACTCAAGTTTTTCTAGCGGGTAACGTACTAGCTCAGCATGAGCTTGATTTTCTTTTAAGCGCTGTAAATATTCATCGCGGTCAAGCAAACCATGACGTTCCATAAAGGATTTAGCCGTCATTGGATAGGAAAGAGGGAAGTTTGCTTTCTGGATGGTGATCGGATTATAGAAATACGCGTCCGCCCAGACATAGATGAGGTGGCTAGTGATAAAGCTAACGAAAAACAGCACCGCGATAGGGCGGCCAATATGCTTGTGGGATAGTCTGCGCTGTTTTCTCCACACCCATTCAGATAGCGCCAGTTGCAGAAGGAAAATTAGTGGCAACACCACGAATAGATGCTGCAAATCAATATTTATCGAACTGCCTTCTTCGTTGAGTAACACTTCCCAAACCACAGGGGTTAGGTGGAGATTTATCTTTTGGTAGGCTTGCGTATCCACAAGCAATACTGTCAGCCCAAAGGTGGCAAAACATACAGCGACTAATCGAAACAATTTTCGAGAGGGGATCAAAAAGGTGAGAGGGAATAGAACCAACAGATAAAGCGCAAACACAAGAAAGCCAAAGTGACCTACCCAGGATATTGCGAGGTAAAATTGACCGAGCAAGGTTTCCGGCCAAGGAGATTCAGTGATATAACGGGTGCCAATGAGCATGGCTGCAATGATATTGAAAAAGGCAAACCAATGCCCCCAACCAACCAGACGCGAAACGCGTTCACCGTATGTGTTTCCGTTATCTACCATGTAATGTTCTATTGTCCGTTTGTTATTCTAGTGAGTGCTTTCTTCAATAGAAGACAACAATGCCTGAGCAAATTTTTCAGCAAGTGCTTTTCTTTGTGAAGTATTAACGTTTTGATTTAAGACATTGGTAGCGATATTACCTGCAATCATTAAAGATAGCTCAGGCCCAGCCCCGTGTTTGTCAAGAACAGCAGCCACCTCTGATAAGATAGTTTCTACTTTGTCATCGCTGTATTTAGATGTGATCGGCATAAAGACTCTAATGGTGATAGTAAAGCGACTTATGATAACCTACAATGCCCCGCAACTGAAACCTACACGACGATAAAATTTATCATGAGCCTTCATCTTTCAAATGTAATTTTGCATCAGTTACGAAAAAATGACTCTGACGAGCTTATTGTTAACTTTAGAACGGAATGTCTAGAAAACGACACGTCCACTGAAAATTTAGTGGCTGAGCTTCACAGAGTTTTCAATTCCAAAGCAGGCAAAGGCTTTGGTAGTTTTAAATCTGACAGTGAATTTCAAATCTGGTTGCATGAACTTCGCAAAGGTGGAAAGAACTTCTATGATTTTTCGCAACTTAGTGCAAATCGTCTCAAAAATGAATTGAGTAAGTACCCCTTTGCAGATGAAGGCATCTTAGTGATTGCAGAATATCAGTCTCTGGCAACCGATTATTTGTTTGTTGCTATTGTGCCATCTAACCAGAGCCTAAAAGTGACTGAAGGCCTTGATATTAGCGCGACAGATTATTTGGATCTTAGCAAAATGGATATAGCGGCACGTATTGATTTGACCAGTTACGAGACGGATAAAGAGTCTAACCGTTACTTGGCTTATATAAAGGGGCGTGTCGGCCGTAAAGTGGCTGACTTTTTCTTAGATTTTTTACAAGCAGAAGTCGGGCTAGATACTAAACAGCAAAATCAAGTTTTGATGCAAGCAGTTGATGACTTTTGCACTGACTCAAAGCTAGAAAAAGAAGAAGTGATCAGTTACAAAAAACAAGTGGCTGATTATTGCAATGAACAGATCAAAACAGGTGATGAAGTTCAAGTTCGAGAACTGTCTGGAGAATTGCCCCCGACCCATGAAGGCACCAGCTTTTTAGATTTTACCCAAGAGAGAGGGTATGAGTTAGAAGACAGCTTCCCGGGCGATCGAACGGCGGTTAGAAAGCTAACAAAATATGTTGGGGCAGGCGGTGGGCTCAATATGAGCTTTGACAGTATGCTGCTCGGTGAACGTATATTTTACGATCCAGAAACCGACACTTTGACCATTAAAGGGACGCCGCCGAACTTACGCGACCAATTGACTCGAAATCAAGGGTAAGCAGTTACCCTTTGTCAGCTGCGGATAGCTGTTATAATATCGAGGAAGTGGTGCTGTCAGGTGGGACCGTGCCGCCAGCGGTAGAGCCTAATTTGCTTGTGCAGGCCATGAGCGGGTTTGACGCTTCTGACAATGAGATAGCAAATTCCTCCCTCAGCAATATAAACACAGCTGAAAACTTGTTAGTGAGTGCCCCTCAAAGGGCGGTTGCCTAACTTTCTTCAAGAGTTAATCGGGGCCACAGTGAGATGTGGCCTTTTTTATTTGTGATTAAATACCTCGAACTCTATGATGAAAATCGGACTAGGTCGAAGAAATCACGACTTTGGCCTACTATTCTTGCTCATTGCGTATATGCTTGTAATTATGCAATTTATTCGAAGAAGATCAGGGTATGGAAGGTAAGGCGCTCAAGTTAGCTTGGTTGGTTGTGGCGATCTGGGTTTTAGGTATTTCAACGTTAATGTTCGCTTATCGCTCAAGTGTGACAACAATGAATCAGGTCAGTGAGCTAAGCAATAGTATTGATGATCTCAAGTATTCTATGTTCCAAGAACCTTCTTACCGAGCAAGCCAGACTGGAGAGCAAGCCCTTAAACTGCAATTGATTCACGCTTTGCGCTTGCAGATGGCGGCGACTTACGAGCAAAATTGGTTAACCCTTGATATGGGGCTGCTGCTTTACACTACCGACCAATTTATAGAGCAGATGAAGACGTTTTTGAATAATGAACTTGAGCTGATTGCACTGGTTGACCAGATCCAAACACTTCGCGCCAAGTACCAAAAAGATTCCAAACTATCGAATTATTACGCGAAAGTAGGCACGAATGTATTGGCTGCGCTGTTTAGTTCTAGTGAATCAAACCCGAAGGTGTTTAGGGAGCTTGACCAACTTTTTGTGCAATCAGAAAAGTTACCGGCACTACAGAAAAAACATTTACAGCATCTGCTCTCAAAAACATCGTCATTGCTAGGTACTTACGCCCAAGGCAATTATGTGATTGAAAAAATCATGAATAATTCAATTTACTCTCAGATCGCCTTGGTAGAACGTGAGTTTCATGATCAGCAAAATCAGTTGGTTATCGGTGGTTTAGTGTTCAGTGGACTGTGTTTACTCGCCTTGTTTAGTGTCAGCTATCGTGTGTCTTCAGTTCAGTCAATACCAAATCACCCCGTTGGCGCAAAGCAAGAGCCTGCACACACAGACGATCAACGGATCGAAACCCCAAAAGCGGAAATTATAAACCAGAACGAGGCATTGGCTATGGGCAATGATGAAAAGGGAAATAATGAGCCCGAAATTGATTTAAAAGCCATGTTGGAATCACTTGGCGATGATCATGAGTCGGTGTGTATGTTGTTGCAAGTATTTGTTGATGATCACACTGGTGATACAGAAAAAATTGCCGAGCTATTGCATGACTCACCAGAAGAGGCATTACGCAAAGCGCACAGTCTCAAAGGGGTGGGTGGTAACCTTGGTGCCAAGAAGCTACGAGAGGCAGCAGGTAATGTCGAGCAAGCTCTCAAAGACGGCTCCGGTTCAGTTACTGAACTTCTTGGTGAGCTTAAAATTCGATTAGATAAAGCCATCGATGAAGCGCAAGAGTTTCTCAATCAGCAACAAAATGGCGCTTAGCGAGAGCGAGTCTAGCTTTTCTCCAATACAATAGTGAAATCACCTGTCGAATAGTCATCAATCACCCTTACCTTGGGCGTGAGTGTGTGGCAAAAGGAGAGTACGTCGTTTTTGTCATATGCTTTGAGCAAGGTTGGTTTGAGAAAAACATCCTTATTGAGCAAGTTGAAGATGACGACTTCTTTGGCCGCTGCGTACATACGGGCAATCATACGCTCTAAGTAATCAGTTTGACGCGACTGATAGTTAAGTGAACCACTGGCGATAATAATATCAAGCTCGGGCAATGGTGTGCGGCTAATATCAGCGAGCCTAAAACGGCACTGAGCAGATCCAATACGTTTTTTTGCTCGTTTTAGAAATGGCCAATGTTGGTCAATGCCCAGGTAAAAAGCTAAGTGTTTATCTTGGCTGAGGTAGTCATACAGCTCACCTAATCCACATCCTAAATCCAACACTCGCTTATTTGAGAAATCGGCGCTGTTGGCGATGGTTTTAAATCGTATTATCTGTTCCTTCTCGCTCGACCAGCCCTGCATTTTATAATTTAAGCTGCGCCCATTTAGGCTTTTATTACGATGAAATAAATACACGTTTAATCGGTCGAGAATATGCATGATGGCCTTATTTGAGTGTCAGAACATAGTCGTTATGCACAAATATAGTACGAGAAAGACGCACTCTATAAGCCTATATCATGTGGGTAGATGGTTGAAATTATTTAATAAGCTGAGTGGATAAAAAAGGGGGGAGGGGAGTTAAAGAACCAGATAAATGCCTGATAGCACTTATCTGGTTTAGAGGTGTTAAGCGCTTTGTTTAACTAATTCGCCGCTGTCATCGGTGTGGTTAGCCGTCGCTGTCGGATCACATTTATCAATAAACCAGCCCATGTAAGAGGTCACTATGGTAACCAAAATACACACAAAGCTTAGCCACATGAATGGAGCATAAGATAGGGTCGCGACACCAAGGATACTCGCCATGTAGATACCGTTGTCACTCCAAGGCACCATACCAGAGGTCAGGGTGCCACCAAATTCGGCGTTTCTGGATAGATTCTTACGTTTGAATCCTAGGCGGTCATAATTTTTAGCACAAATTTTCGGTGTTAGGATCAAAGAAACATACATTGCTGAGCCAAATACGTTACCAAGGAAGGCCGTTCCTATGGTGCTGGTTGCTAGTGAACCTGCGCTTTGTACTCTGCGCTCAAATAGCTTAGCAATGGTTTCTAGCACACCAACTTTATCCAGTAAGCCACCAAAGCCGAGACCAAAGACAATCACAGCCACAGAACCAAGCATAGAAGACATGCCGCCTCGGTTTAAGATGGAATCAATGAAACCGACACCAGATTCAATGTGGAAAGGGGCCCACGCGGTATTAAAGGCTTGCAAGAAGTCTACATCCTGAATCATGACAGCCCAAACTATTCCAAGTAGAGATCCAAAGCTGATCACTGGAAAAGAAGGCATACGCATGGCCAGTAAGCCAAGCACTATGGCAACAGGGACGAACGAATAAGGAGTAATGTAAAATTGATTGTCCATTGCCTCAATAACAGACTGAACTTGCGTCATGTCTACATTACCGGCGTAGTGGAAGCCAAATACAGTAAACATGATTCCAGTAATGATGTAGCTGATAAGCGCGATAGGCAGCATGCCTTTAATATGTTCCATCACTTCAACGTTCGACATGGAGGACGCTAGGATAACCGAATCTGACAATGGTGACATTTTATCGCCAAAATAGCAGCCTGATAGAACAGCACCTGCGGTAATAGGCGCAGGTACACCTAAACCTTGACCTATACCCATCATAGCAATACCAGCGGTTCCTGCTGCGCCCCAAGATGTACCAGTCGCTAATGCAGTTAGCGAACAGATAACCATAGTTGCTAGCAGGAAGATGGAAGGGTGAATTGCTTTAAGGCCATAGTAGATAATGGTGGGGACAATACCACCTGAAATCCAAGTGCCTACCAAAGCTCCTACTGCGAGAAGGATTAAGACAGCGCCAAGACCATTGGAAATACCATTGAGTGCTGCTTTTTCAAGATCTTTGTACTGGTGACCGAGCCTTACGCCAAGCACCATGATCACGAACCAACCTATGTACAGTGCCAGCTGAATTGGCAAATCGAGTTGGGCTGTGAATGAAAAAGCCATCAGCAAGAATAGACCTAATGCAATGATCACTTGCATTAGACTGGGTAAGCGTGGAGTGAGTTGCGTCATGCAGATCCTCTTATATGTGTTATATCTCATAGGTTCCTATTAATTTATTTAGGAACGCATTGAGAGTACTTACTCATTTTTAGTAGGCGAGCACTTTACATTAGCTAGAATAATATTTCGAATAAATACTACTCCGATGTGATTTAAATCTACCAAGGTATTTTAATTTGGTTAAATATATTGTAAATCCTTATTGTTTTTATTATTAAATGTGATTTTTTTGTTTAAAATTGGTTTTATTTTTGTTTCTTTTTGGCAGGGTTATAATTGCTTTCGCTTTTGGGTTTGAGTTCGAAGAATGTTCTTTATTATCGCCACAGCTTATAAAGTCAGAAAAATAGGCACAAATAAATCAAATTTCTCTTGAGATTTTGCTTAGAAAGTTGAAGTATTGAATCGTTTCCTAAATTAATATTGCACACGGAGAGTTGAGAAATGAGAGTAGGTTTAGTCGGTTGGCGCGGCATGGTTGGTTCAGTACTCATGCAACGCATGGTTGAAGAGAACGATTTTGACCATATTGAGCCGGTATTTTACAGCACATCTCAAGTTGGTATTCCCGCTCCTGTGTTTTCGGATCGTCAGCTCGGTTCAGACTCAGGTTTACTGCAAGATGCCTATGATATTGACAGCCTAAAGCAGCTTGATGCTGTTGTGACGTGTCAAGGTGGGAGTTATACAGAGAAAGTGTATCCTGAGCTCAGAAAAGCGGGTTGGAAAGGGTACTGGATTGATGCCGCTTCAACCTTGCGTATGGCGTCAGATTCAATCATCACATTAGACCCAGTTAACTACACCCAGATTCAACAAGGTATTCATCAAGGTACTAATACCTTTGTTGGTGGTAACTGTACTGTGAGTTTGATGCTAATGGGCTTAGGTGGTCTGTTTGAGAAAGGCTTGGTGGAGTGGACCAGCGCGATGACCTATCAAGCGGCTTCTGGCGCAGGTGCTCAGAATATGCGTGAGCTTATTTCTCAAATGGGTGTTATCAATGATTCAGTCAGCTCAGAGCTTGCCAACCCATCAAGCTCCATTCTCGACATTGATAAACGCGTGGCTGACACCATGCGCTGTGAGTCTTTCCCGATCGATAAATTTGGTGCGCCACTGGCTGGCTCTCTTATCCCTTGGATTGATGTTAAGCGTGACAATGGTCAAAGCAAAGAAGAGTGGAAAGCTGGCGTTGAAGCGAACAAAATTCTCGGCTTCCAAGATTCTCCAGTGCCTATTGATGGTACTTGTGTTCGTATTGGGGCGATGCGCTGCCACTCACAGGCGCTCACTATCAAACTGAAGCAAAATGTTCCTATGGACGAGATCGAGGAAATGATTGCGACCCATAACGATTGGGTAAAAGTGATTCCAAATGAACGTGATATCACTGCCCAAGAACTGACACCTGCAAAAGTGACGGGTACTTTGTCTATCCCTGTGGGTCGATTACGTAAAATGGCGATGGGAGATGATTTCCTTAACGCCTTTACCGTGGGCGATCAATTGCTTTGGGGTGCAGCAGAGCCTTTGCGTCGCACACTAAGAATTATTTTGGCAGAGAAAGCCTAAGTACTAAAAACCTTATCAGGGCTGATATCTATCAGCCCTTTTGTATTGGTTAACTATTCGCTTGTCTGGCTCGGCAAGTTCACCGCCGCAATGCTTGCAATGGATTGCATCTGAGTCGTGTCCCGCGCGACTGCAATTAGGGCACTTAACCAAAGTTTTATGGGCATTCATCTCTTTGTTTAATTCTGCTGTGATAATACCGGTTGGAACGGCAAGAATTGAGTAGCCCAATAACATGGTGAGCGAGGCCAGCGCTTTACCCAAATGTGTTTGAGGGACGATATCTCCATAGCCAACCGTAGTGATAGTGACGATCGCCCAGTAAATACTTTTGGGGATACTGGTGAACCCATTGGCTGGCCCTTCAATAACAAATATTAATGAGCCAAAAATGGTAACGAGTATTCCGACTGTGCTGAAAAAGATCAGGATTTTTCTGCGCGCCATTAAAAGAGAGCGCAGCAAGATATTCGAATCTTGTAGGTAGCGTACCAGTTTTAACACCCTGAAGATTCGCATTACCCGCAGCAAGCGAATCACACCCATAAATGATGCCCCGGGGAAGAAAAAGGCAAGATAAGTGGGCAAAATAGCCAGTAAATCAGCCACGCCATAAAAACTTTTCGCATAAGCACTAGGCTTGGGTGAGCAATATAGCCTGAGGAGATATTCGATACTAAATAAGGCGGTGAATGCGTACTCTAAATATCGCAGCTCCATTTTCCATGGTGAGGCAATGCTTGGCACAGACTCTAGGACAAGCACAGCAAGAGAGGAAAATATGGCGACAATCAGAGCAATATCAAAGGCACGTCCAGCTTTGGTGTGAGTGCCGAAAATGATGATATATAAATAGTGTTTTAATGCGTGACGCGGCATGAGAGAGCTACCTTTTAATCAATAGCACCAATCATACCTTTATCAGTTTCATCAAGCCAACCCAGGAAAAAGGTTTCGCAGTCCGTTAGCAATAAACTCAATACCTAAAGCACCAAGGATCAGGCCCATAATACGGGTGATAACGTTGATACCAGTTTGTCCTAAAAATCGAACGATCAGTGGCGCAGAGCGAAACAATAACCATGAGCAAAAACAAAATAAACCGACGGTAATACTGATACCTACCGTATCAATCGCAGTGGGGTAGCGAGCGCCATATACTATGGTGGAGCTTATGGCACCAGGTCCAGCCATAAGAGGCATGGCTAGAGGGACAACTCCGATTTGCTCGCGGCTAACGTACTCCGACTTTTCTTGTTTGTTTTGTTTATCCTCACCCAACTTACCACTCATCATTGAAAATGCGATGCTGAGTAACAAGAGGCCCCCAGCAACGCGAAATGAGTCAAGAGAAATGCTGAACATATCGAGCAGTATCTGACCTGCTAATAACGATATGATCAAAATGATGGCCACGGCAAAGTTTGCTGTGGTGGCGGTTTTGTTTTTTTCCTCTGCCGTCATATGACCCGTAAGAGAGACAAAAACCGGCATGATGCCAACAGGGTTCACTGCGGCGACTAGGCCTAAAAAGAATTGTAAAAAAATCGCGAATTCGAATGTCTGCATTGTCTGCGCCTAAGCATAAGAGAAGTTAACTATCTGTAACATGCGGAATATAGTTGAAATTTCATTTGTCCACGAGTGAAAAAAGCTAATTATTGGCAAAAATATCGACCTAGGTACTTTCTTGGTATTTTTAGCGCAGATTTGCCTTCATACAGGTTTTAACATTTTGTACATTTCTTGTCACAGCTTCCATCATTGCCGCATTTTTATTTGTCTCTGAAGTCTCCGTCTGTTGCACGACAATGGTGAGCTACATGTAACTGGTACTTTTGGAATTGAAATTTTTTTACAACCCCTTGGCTAGAAATCAGCATAAATTAATTATGCACTGAATGATTTATGTACTTTCTCTCATGATCTGATTATCTACAAGTGTATGGTTAATCGATATTTTTTATCTTGTTGCTAAGTAAGTCATCAAAGACTATTTCTGAACTGATCTGGGTCAATTTTTTTCACCATCTGAAATAATATAATCACTCGTGAAAGCTATTTACTAACAAAGAAAAGCGATGTTAAGCAGGTTATGCGTGTTAAGTGTTGTTAATAAAAAGTTTTTATAATTTGTTAATTTTAGGAGATTCCCTATGCCTGTCACTAATATGGCCGAACTCGATGCAATGGTTGCACGCGTTAAGAAAGCGCAGCAAGAGTTCGCAACATACTCTCAGGAACAAGTCGACAAGATCTTTCGTGCAGCTTCTCTAGCAGCAAACCAAGCACGTATCCCGCTGGCGCAACAAGCGGTGGAAGAGTCGGGAATGGGCATCGTTGAAGACAAGGTTATCAAAAACCATTTTGCTTCTGAGTTTATCTACAACAAATACAAAGATGAAAAAACCTGTGGCATTCTTGAGCAAGATGACAACCTTGGGACTATGACTATTGCTGAGCCTGTGGGTATTATCTGCGGTATTGTGCCAACCACTAACCCAACCTCGACTGCTATATTCAAATCACTCATTTCCCTTAAAACTCGCAACGGCATTATATTTTCTCCTCACCCACGTGCGAAAAACTCAACCAATGACGCCGCTAAACTCGTTTTAGATGCGGCAGTAGCTGCTGGTGCTCCAAAAGACATTATTGGTTGGATTGACCAGCCATCAGTGGAACTGTCGAACGGTTTGATGAAGCATGATGACATTGCGCTCATTCTTGCAACAGGTGGCCCAGGTATGGTGAAAGCGGCCTACTCTTCTGGTAAGCCTGCGATTGGTGTGGGTGCGGGTAATGTGCCAGTGGTTATTGATGAAACCGCTGATATTAAACGCGCGGTTGCATCTATATTAATGTCTAAAACATTTGATAACGGTGTTGTTTGTGCATCAGAGCAAGCCGCGATTGTGGTTGATGAAGTATACGACGAAGTGAAAGCGCGCTTTGCCTCTCACAAAGCGTATGTATTAACCAAAGCCGAAGCAGAGAAAGTGCGCAGCGTTCTTCTGATTGAAGGTGCGTTGAATGCCAAGATTGTTGGTCAGCCTGCTCCTGCGATTGCTGAAATGGCTGGTGTTTCTGTTCCAGCAGATACTAAAGTACTTGTCGGCGAAGGCTTAGGTAAGGTGTCTTATGACGATGCTTTCGCTCACGAAAAGCTCTCGCCAACGTTAGGTCTATTCCATGCAGATAACTTCGAAGATGCGGTTGCTCAGGCTGTGACTATGGTTGAGATTGGCGGTATTGGTCATACATCTGGTCTATACACCAACCAAGATACTAATGCAGATCGTATCCGCTATTTTGGCGACAAACTGAAAACGGCGCGTATTCTGATCAACATCCCGACGACTCACGGTGGTATTGGTGACTTATACAACTTCAATGTTGCGCCTTCTTTAACGCTAGGTTGTGGTTCTTGGGGTGGTAACTCTATTTCTGAGAATGTCGGTCCTAAGCACCTAATTAACAAGAAAACTGTAGCTAAGCGAGCTGAAAACATGTTGTGGCATAAACTACCTAAGTCTATCTACTTCCGTCGCGGTAGCCTTCCTATTGCATTGGGTGATTTAGAAGGTAAAAAACGTGCTTTCCTAGTCACAGACCGTTTCCTATTTAACAATGGCTACGCAGATGATGTTGTCAGCTTATTGAAAGCGCAAGGAATGGAAGTGCAAACTTTCTTCGATGTAGAAGCGGACCCAACACTGTCTGTGGTTGAGAAAGGCGCTGAAGCCATGAAGAGCTTCCAGCCTGATACCATTATCGCACTTGGTGGCGGCTCGCCAATGGATGCGGCGAAGATCATGTGGGTAATGTATGAACACCCAGATACGCATTTTGAAGAGCTTGCCATGCGCTTTATGGACATTCGTAAGCGTATCTACAAGTTCCCTAAAATGGGTCAAAAAGCCGAGCTTGTTTGTATCACCACAACATCTGGTACAGGTTCAGAAGTCACACCGTTTGCGGTAGTAACTGACGATAAAACAGGCGCTAAGTACCCACTAGCGGATTATGAAATTACGCCAAACATGGCAATCGTAGACGCTAACTTAGTGATGAACATGCCTAAATCGCTGACTGCGTTTGGTGGTTATGATGCGGTGACTCACGCGTTAGAAGCTTATGTATCTGTTCTGGCCAACGAATATTCCGATGGGCAAGCACTGCAAGCACTTAAGATGCTCAAAGAATATCTGCCATCAAGCTATGCAAATGGTGCTAATGATCCAATTGCTCGTGAGAAAGTGCATAACGCAGCAACTATCGCAGGTATTGCTTTTGCGAATGCTTTCTTAGGGGTTTGTCACTCAATGGCACACAAAATTGGAGCTGAGTTCCACTTGCCACATGGTTTGGCTAACGCACTACTGATTTCTAACGTGGTACGTTACAACGCGAACGATAACCCAACCAAGCAGACCGCTTTCTCTCAATACGACCGACCACAAGCACGTCGCCGTTATGCAGAGGTAGCCGATCACCTAGGTTTGAGCCAAGAGGGCGACCGCACGGCTCAGAAGATCGAGCGTTTACTGGCTTGGCTGGATGAGCTTAAAGTGAATCTAGATATCCCAATGTCTATTCAGGCAGCAGGTGTGGCTGAAGCAGATTTCGTGGCTAAACTTGATGAGCTTGCGGTTGAAGCATTTGATGACCAATGTACTGGTGCGAACCCTCGTTACCCATTGATCAGTGAGCTTAAAGCGGTATTGCTAGATTCTTACTATGGTAAAGCTTTTGTTGAAGGTGAAACCTTCGAAGGTACAACGGTAATTAAGAAAAAGGCCGATCAAAAGGCAGCGCCTAAAGCGAAAAAAAGCAAAACTAACGCATAAGTAGGTATAAGTTGTGAGGTAGGTTTTCGCTAGCACGAACTAACCTAACTATCGGGAAAAACCAAGCCCCAGATGAAAATCTGGGGCTTTTTATCGTCTATATCTTTTGCCAGTGACTTTTAGCACAAAGGGCCACTGCATCTTTTAAGATCAAAGCTTGATGCTCAAAGAGAGATGATGAGGGGGTACCTTTCTCTTCGATGATGGTCTGACAAAGCTCTGGTGTGATGGGCGAGAGCAGCCAAATAAGCTCGCGCACAAGATTACTCACCACTAGGCAGGTTTGTTTCGCTTTGACTTCAGGTTGCGTTTTGTTAACCAGCCATGGTGCTCTTTGGTGAAAGAAGCCGTTTAACTCGGTCAGTACCCAATTTATCTCTTTAGCCACGCGGTGAAGATCACGAGTTTGATAAGCGTTAATAATGCTCTCGAGCACTGGAATGACCTTGCTAATACAAGTAAGGCTTTCTTTATCAAGCTGAGAAATTTCAGCGAGTTTGATTTCACCAGCAAAGTTTTTAGTGATCAGTGTGTGGTTACGTTTGACGAGATTAGCAAGGTTATTGAGCAGATCGGCATTAATGGTTTGGGCAAACTCATCAAGGACTAAATTACCGTCTCTATGCAGCGGCTTGTGACGTGCAAGTGCGTAACGTAGCCCATCGCAAGTCAGTTTCTCAGAAAAGAGGCTGGGGTTCACCGTGGTGTCAGGATTGGATTTAGAAATTTTTTCGCCGCCAATGGTCCACCAACCGTGGACTATTAGTTTTTGCGGGAGCTTTATATCCAAAGCCAGTAAAAATGCAGGCCAGTATACCGCATGAAACAGGAAGATATCTTTGCCTATTACATGTTGTGTATTGGTAAGAGTATGCGCGTTGCCATCACAATTCTGTATTGCGCTAAGGTAACTAAATAACGCATCAATCCAAACGTATACGGTATGGTCTTGATTACTCGGTACTTGGATTCCCCACTTATTATTAATTCGAGATACAGATAGGTCGTCGAGTGGTGAGGATTTGAGTTGTTCGATTAAGCTTTGTTGATAATGACCGGGTTCAATGCAGTTATCGTTTGATTGGTAGTATTCAATTAGTGCCTCGCGATATTTCTCTAAGCGAAATAGGTAGGTTTCCTCCTGACTGAAAATTACTTCGCGCTTATGAACTGGACAAGATGCGCCATCGAGAAGATCCTTTTCAGGATAAAACTGTTCGCATGCAATGCAGTAGTGTCCAGAATAATGCCCAAGATAGATATCTCCTTGCTGCTCAAGCTGCTGCCAAATACGCTGGATGTTTAATTTGTGCTCGGTATCTGTGGTGCGGATAAAAGCATCCGGTTTAATAGCAAGCTTTGGCCATAACACTTGAAAACTTTGTGAAAGGTTATCGACGAAGTCTTGTGCTGGGAGATTATTTGATTGAGCCGCCGCGGCAATTTTTTGGCCATGTTCGTCAGTGCCTGTGATGAGTTGGCAGCCGATATTCGTCTGTGAAAGGCGCTCATATCGACAAAAAATATCAGCGATAATACCAGTGTAGGCATGCCCTAAGTGTGGCTCTCCGTTGGCGTAAAATATCGGTGTCGTAATAAACTCTGTCTTTGAAGGTTTAGATAAATTTAGCTTAAAACTATGGTTGGTATTCATTGGCCGATCTCCTTGTTTTTCAATGCTAAGGTCGAAAAGAGAGGCCAGATATCACTTGGTTTTACCACCTTCCCAACCGTGTATTAGGGAATGGTGATGCAGTGATTGATAAATTTAGAACACGCAGACCATCCCTCGCAGCATTCGCTGTGAAGGCATGTTCATCATCATGCTTGTGGTTAAAGCAGTGTGGGTGGCTGGAGTAGTTTTTGTGTTCATTGTTTTAAGCTAACAGACTTGTTCACTGTGGGCAATAGATGGTTTGGCTGTTTAGCCCCAAACTGTATACGAGTATGGGGCTAGTTCGTTGATTAAACTATTTCCCGATGGCTATTTTTCGTCTTCTGGAAGCTTGACGTTGAGCTCTAGGACGGAAATATCATCGTCTTTATGCTCAAAAGATAAGTCTACCATGGATGGGTCAACGGCAACGTACTTTGCAATGACTTTTAGGATGTCTTCTTTGAGTTGCGGCAGGTAGGATGGCGCAGGATCGCCCTGACTACGGCGTTCCGCAACAATAATCTGCAAGCGCTCTTTAGCTAAATTGGCAGAAGTTTTCTTCTGTGGTCGGAAAAATTCAAGTAATGACATTTAGCCTCCAAATAGTCGCTTGAAGATACCTTTCTTCTGCTCAGTTAAAAAGCGGAAGTCGATTTGAGAGCCTAATAAGCGCTCTACAGTATCATCATAGGCCATTCCTGCGTCTGTCTCATTGTCGAATATGACAGGTACACCTTTATTTGATGCGTTAAGCACCGCTTGGCTTTCTGGAATCACTCCAAGTAGGGAAATATGCAGAATATCTTCTACATCTTCGACACTCAACATATCACCTTGTGTCACTCGTGTAGGATTGTAGCGAGTCAATAGAAGGTGCTGTTTTACAGGCTCTAGCCCTTCTTCAGCGCGGCGAGATTTAGAGTCAAGAATACCCAGAATCCGGTCTGAATCTCGCACAGAAGAGACTTCAGGGTTGGTTGTAACAATGGCTTCGTCGGCAAAATAGAGAGCCATCAATGCACCTTGCTCTATACCCGCAGGAGAATCACAAATGATAAAGTCAAAGCCCATTTCATCGAGTTCATCAAATACACGGCGAACTCCGTCTTTGGTTAAAGCGTCTTTATCACGAGTTTGAGAAGCAGGTAGGATAAACAAATTATCGGTGCGTTTGTCCTTGATGAGCGCTTGATTGAGAGTGGCTTCACCATTAATTACATTAACAAAATCGTAAACTACGCGGCGCTCGCAGCCCATAATTAAATCTAGATTTCTAAGACCGATATCAAAATCGATAACCGCGGTTTTTTTACCTTTCAGAGCGAGGCCCGAAGCAATTGCAGCGCTTGATGTAGTTTTGCCTACACCACCTTTACCTGATGTGACAACAATAATGCGTGCCATTATTTGTTCCTTATTTTCTTAAACTGTTAACGACTCGAATTTAAGCGAGTCGTTTTCTAAACTGAACATAACTTTTTTTTGCCAATATTCGTCTGCGAACTGCTCTGTGATCCAATAGTGGCCAGCTATTGACATCAATTCAGCATTGAGTTTATCGCAGATGATGACAGCGCCTGTATTACCGCTAGCGCCTGCAATGGCGCGGCCACGCAATGTGCCATGAATATGGATTGAACCATCTGCAATAACTTCCGCTCCTTCGCTGACATGACTTAACACCACTAAATCACTGTCTTTGGCGTAAATTTGTTGGCCTGAGCGTACTGGCGTACGGACGATTTTGGTTGGCGCCATAGTCGCGGGCGCTTGAGAAGGCGATTTACTGGCGGACATAATCGCAAACTCAGCGTCAGATGCGAAGTTTTGTGTACGTTTGTCTCGGCAGCCAGTCACGCCGACTGGAATCATACCTGCTTGGGCAATGCCATTTTTTAATCGTGGAAAATCAATATCGCCTGCCACTTTTGAAATATTAATGACAACAGGTGCCTGCGCAAAAAAAGCGGGTGCTTGCTCTACTTTTTCGCTGAGAAACCGAATCGTATTTTCTACATGGTTATCAGAAAGGTGTAAAACTGATAGAGTAAAGCTACTTCCTTTCAGATCGGGTGAATTCGACATCTTATTTGAGGACCTCTTAGGGCGTTGCCTGAGACTAGGGGTATCATGTTATATTCCCGCACAAAGCACAGCAAGAACTCTTGTGCTCAATTGGTTGTTTTGCTCTCAAAATTAGCGAAACATTGACGTTATATACATTCAAATAGAAAAAGGCTTTTCATGCTTTGTGCAATTTACAAAAGTTCTAAAAAAGAAGGCGCGTATTTATATCTTCCAAAGAAAGGGGATTTTTCACAAGTCCCTGACACATTGATGCAAATGTTTGGCAAACCTACCATGGTAATGATGGTGAATTTGGACGGACGAGAGTTGGCTCAAGTCGATATCGATAAAGTGACTCAGTCTCTTAAAGATGATGGCTTTTTTCTTCAAGTGCCACCGCCGCCAAAGAATCTACTAGATGAATACAAACAACAAAAGGCGCGCCGGCAACCAGACTAATTTCTCTCATCTATAATAGGGAAGTTGTCGGCGAATCATAATGTTGCTCAAGGAGGGCAATGTGAAGAAATTATTGTCAGTCATACTAGGTGCGACGATTGCAAGTTCAGTTTGGGCAAGCGATCAGAGTTTTGAACAATACGTCGAAGGGTTAAAAAGTGAAGCGCGAAGCAAAGGCATCTCGGAGCAGACGATTAATGCTGCCTTTGCGAATGTGACATACAAACCACGGGCGGTGACTGCGGACCGTAACCAACCAGAAAAGCGCTTAACCTTGGATGAATACATTCCCAAAGCGGTGCCAGATTGGAAAGTCAAACAAGCGAAAGAGCTGTATGAAAAACACAAAAAATCGCTGTATAAGGTAGGTGAACAATATGGTGTTCAGCCTCGTTTTATCGTCGCGCTTTGGGGTATCGAGAGTAACTTTGGCACCTTTACTGGTAACTACAGTGTGATTGATGCCTTATCGACCATGGCTTATGACGGTCGCCGAGAGGCGTTTTTCCGCAAAGAAACCATGGCAGCACTGACTATTTTAGATGAAGGGCATATTAAGCCGGAAGATATGAAAGGCTCATGGGCAGGCGCCATGGGTCAGTGCCAGTTTATGCCAAGTTCTTTCCTTTCTTATGCTGCAGATGGTAGTGGAGATGGTAAGAAAGATATTTGGGAGAATGAAGCGGATGTATTCGCTTCTGCGGCTAATTATTTGAGCCAATTTGGCTGGACAAATGAGCACACTTGGGGGCGTCAAGTTAAGCTGCCCAAAGGTTTTGACACCAGTATTCAAGGGCGCAGTGAAGAGAAAGGGAAGTATTTACAGGAATGGAGCCGACTTGGGGTAACGCGCTATGACGGACGGCCACTACCTAAATTAGATGAGGATATCAAGGCATGGTTGATCGCACCAGATGATGCAAATGGGCGTGTTTACTTGGTTTACAATAACTACAACGTACTGATGAAGTGGAATCGATCGTATTATTTTGCTTTGGCGGTGAGTCATCTCGCTGATAGAATTGTGCTTTAGATGTTAATGCAGGAGCTCTTTAGGGCTCCTTTTTAAATTTTGGGGACTTCGTGTTAGCCGATCGTGCCGCGCAGATGATAGTGTTTGCAACACTATTGACGCATAAAAACTTTACTCAAGCAGCGAAAAGCCTTGGTGTTTCTGTTTCTCATGTCAGTAAGCAGCTTGCTTTGTTGGAGGATTCGTTAGGCGTAAAGCTTGTTCAACGTACGACGAGAACTTTCACCCCAACAGCCGAAGGCGAGCAGTTTTTCCTCCATTGTCAGAAAGTATTGCAAGCGGTCACTGATGCTCAACAGGAAGTCGAGGTGCAAAAGGATGAGGTTGCGGGTTTGATTAGAATTGGCCTGTCTCAATCTTTTGCGACACTTCATATACTCCCCACTATTGACGAGCTGCGTATTCAGCACCCTAATTTACAAGTTGAGTTACACCTGTTCGATAATCGAATAGACATGCTCCAAGATGGGTTAGATCTCTGGATCACAAACAATGAAACCTTGCCAGAAGGTTATGTAGCGCAGCGATTGGCTGACAGTCAGTTTGTCGTGGCCGCTTCGCCTGAATATTTGATTAACCATACGAGCCCAATACACCCTAATGATTTGGTTGAACATAACTGTATTATCTATCGAAGCTGGGAAAGAGATTATACCTCTTGGTTATTTTCCAGACAGAGTGAACAGCTTACCGTTAAGGTATCAGGAAACTATTCGGTTGATTTGGCCAGTGCGGTTCGAGATGCCGCCGTGGCTGGTTGGGGAGTGGCATACCTAGCCACTTATCTTATTGGTGATGAGTTTAAACAGGGCAAGCTTATCCAGCTGCTTCCTGATTGGACACCTAATCAAAACATGCCATTTTACGCGGTTTATCCTAGCCGCCGTCATTTGTCTCCCAAGATCACCGCCGTGATCGATTTTATCAAACATAAGATAGGTTCTCCCTGTTATTGGGATGAAAGATTACTCCCTTATATCCATAGATCTTAGCGGTATTATTATTTCCATATGAGTAAATATATTTTCCAAATGGAAAATAAAACCCAAAGGCAAACGTTTATCTTTATATAAAACAAATGGTTAAAATAGGTGCTGAGTTCCTGTCTATTTTGCAAAATCTGAGTGTTAACATTTCGAGTTTGCATCTTACATTTTACTCAATATCATCCGGCGCCATTCTTTGTGCTCTTTCGTCGGATATTGTAATGAACTCGATCCTAGGAATTATCGCCATCCTTGTAATCGCATGGCTTTTGTCTACTGATAGAAAAAATATAAACCTTAGAACAGTGTCGCTGGCCTTTGTTCTTCAGGTGACTTTTGCATTATTAGTGCTGTATGTACCCGCGGGTAAAGAAGCACTTAACAGTGTGACTCAAGCGGTATCCAATTTGATTAACTACGGACAGGAAGGGATTGCCTTTCTGTTTGGTGGCCTTGCAACAGGTGGTTTTACATTTGCCATTAATGTGTTGTGCATCATTATCTTTTTCTCGGCCCTTATTTCAGGGCTTTATCATATTGGTCTAATGCCGAAAGTGATCAATATTATTGGTGGTGGGCTGCAAAGGCTTTTGTCTATCGGCCGCGCAGAATCACTGTCTGCAACAGCCAATATTTTTGTTGGTATGATTGAAGCGCCTTTGGTTGTGAAACCCTACTTGCGTCATATGTCAGACTCGCAGTTTTTTGCCGTGATGACAGGTGGCCTTGCTTCTGTTGCTGGTGGTACTTTGGTTGGGTACGCATCTTTGGGCGTTGATCTTAATTTTCTTATCGCAGCGGCATTTATGTCTGCGCCAGCAGGATTGCTAATGGCGAAAATCTTGGTGCCCGAAACTCAGCAAACTAGCCCAGATATGGAGCTTGAAAATGTTGACTTGCCGCGCGCGACTAATGTGGTTGAAGCGATGGCTGATGGAGCTATGTCAGGGCTTAAAATTGCTGTGGCAGTAGGCGCAACTCTACTTGCCTTTGTCAGTGTCATCGCGATGCTCAATGGCATCTTGGGTTGGTTTGGCGGCCTTATAGGAATGGAGCTGAGTTTTGAGCTTGTACTTGGTTACTTATTTGCGCCGATTGCTTGGCTCTTGGGTATTCCATGGAATGAAGTTATCACCGCGGGATCGCTTATCGGTACTAAAGTCGTGGTAAATGAGTTTGTAGCATTTATCCAGTTAATGGAAGTACAAGACCAACTGAGTGAACATTCACAGGCAATTGTTATTTTTGCTTTGTGTGGCTTTGCGAACATTTCAACTATGGCCATGCTTATTGGTGGATTGGGTAGTTTAGTACCTGAGCGTCGAAGCTTTATTTCAAAATACGGTTTTAAGGCCATTGCAGCAGGTGTGTTAGCTAACTTAATGAGCGCAGCCGTTGCGGGTGTGGTTCTCGGGTTA
This sequence comes from Vibrio sp. Of14-4, assembly GCF_022347625.1. Classification (NCBI taxonomy): domain Bacteria; kingdom Pseudomonadati; phylum Pseudomonadota; class Gammaproteobacteria; order Vibrionales; family Vibrionaceae; genus Vibrio; species Vibrio sp. Of14-4. Next base: position 55,200 of record NZ_JAKRGI010000001.1, read on the forward strand.
TAAGACATTAAAAAGCTGCTTGGAAACAAGCGGCTTTTTTAGGTAAGGGCTTCAAGCTCGGTAATGTTGTTGATGGCTTCTTGATTGGTTGTGCCACAAACAACAGGGCAAGGCTTAAATTCATGGCAAACTTTAGGTCGCTCTGGACGGCCAAACAAGTTACATAAATTGTCTTTATTGAGTTGAATACAACGAGTTCCCGCAGGTTTGCCATTCGGCATTCCCGGTATAGGAGAAGAAATACTCGGCGCGATACAACAGGCTCCACAGCCTAATCGGCAATCCATACAGTGATCCTCGATGAAAGTGAAGGCGCAGTCTAGCAAAAATTAACCTTCGAAGCATATTGGTATGTTTAAAACACGCTTTTAAATTTAACTCTGTCAGGCGATAAGTCGCATCATTTATCCGGGGTGAAACCTCAATAATCATTTTACTTTCTATTATTAATAAAATTGTTAATTAGTTGATTGTTCCACTAGACTTTAGAGTTAGGGGAACGCCTGTCGTGTTCGAATTCAGTATAACTTGGGACAGCAGTACGATGAGCAGTAGTAGCTTTTGGACCAAACCTTTGGGCATCGCCGTCATGGTACTAGGACTGTGCGGTGTGGTAATGATTGGTATAGGGGTCCATTCCATTGTTGACCACCAAAGTAAGGAAGCACGCAAAGAATTACTGGGTACTTGGCGAGAAGCCAATGTCGCGAGTTATTCTGCAAACCGACTCAAAGTAGCCAACGAAGGCGTATATTGGAATGGCGATCTTATCAGTACCCATTTTTCTTTCGATGGGGCAACGCTCGAATTCAAACACGGTAATAAAAGACAAGAGTATTACCTCGATCGTTTAAAAGGCACATTGGTTCACATCAATGGTCAGTACAAAGCCCAATATCTAAAGCAAGGGTATCATGGTCAATATACCCAAGGGCGCAATTGAATTTTACCTGCCATTTTAACTTCAGGCTTGCACTTTATCAGCCATAACGGTATAAAGCCCTCCCTTTGTCCAATATCTAAATAATGTTTATGAGCCTGCCATTTTGGGAAAATAAATCTCTCGAGCAAATGACCGAACAAGAGTGGGAAGCACTTTGTGACGGTTGTGGTAAGTGTTGCCTACATAAACTCATGGATGAAGACACAGAAGAAATCTACTACACCAATGTAGCCTGCAGTTGGTTAAACAGTAAAACGTGTTCGTGTAAAGATTATCCCAACCGTTTCTCATCAGGTGAAGAGTGCACCAAGCTAACTCGTGATGATATTGATGATTTTACTTGGTTGCCCCACACCTGCGCCTACCGCCTGCTAGCAGAAAAACAGCCTCTTCCAGAGTGGCACCCACTGATTACTGGCTCAAAATCCGCCATGCACGCCGCCGGAGAAAGCGTGCGCAACAAGGTGGTTTATGAAATCGAAGTAGTGAATTGGGAAGACCACATTTTGAATCATCCTAACCGTGAATAGGTGTAGCAAGGAATATCAAGGCTTTGCTTGTGGTCAATTCATCAATATTTATCTATATTCTAAAAATTTGTGGACATAATGTGGACGTTTTAGTGTCCATATTAGGCCCCAAAGAATTAACTCTACTGCACAACTGTTTCAATCAAGTCAATTCCTTTTTTTTCAACCTATCATTTTTCTAGTTGGCTATTTAAATTATAAATGTCATGAATAAATGAATTAGGCAAAAAAACCAGTTGCATATATAGTATTGTTTCGGTGTTCTTGTTAAGAGACTTGGTATGCCTACGTAAAGCAGCTGATTCAATCTTCTTTGCATGTCATTGCTGATTGTGGGGCTGTCAGCACGGCATGAAAGGGAGGGAGTGTAGCGAGTGCTACCTGAAGGCGTGCTGCCGGGGTTTGCTTATCTCTGGATGATGAAAAATTAAAGCGATTCTGTCGATAATCAAGATGGGTGACGAGGCCGGAAGCCCAAGATTTAAGGTATAACTATGTCAATGCAAACTGGATTAAACCTACCAGATTCAGAAATTTTTATCGGTTGGTTTGAATTAATGGTTCATTTAGGTTTCACAGAAAAGACCTCAGCGCTTGTGGTTTTTGTGTTAGTTGTAATGTCTATTTTAGTATCTTTATACGTCACATATAAATCCCTTATATCTATAAGAGACTATAGCTACCTAAAGTTTTATAAACTTGTTAAAGAGCTCGGTCAGCCAATTTCTTATGGTATGGAGGCTAAACTAGAACAGATTAAATTTTCCCGGGGATGGGGATTCAAATGTCCATACATGATGTCTGTTCAGTTTGAAACTGTGTTCCCTAAAGTAAAAAAATCATTTCCTAGGGAACATTTTTACAGCACGGTGAGGTGGTTAAAGGTTGAAAGGGGCCAGCTGGCTCGTGTGGGTAAACTGCTCAGAAGTGTCGATTTGGTCATGCTTACTGGTACAACAGTAATTTCTTTGTTTATTTTTATTATTTTCATCTACTTAGCTACTATTTCGATTGCAGGAAACGAGCTTAAAAATATATACCTGCTCTTACTCAGTGTCTTCTATGGATACATTGTAAAAGATGGTGTTCAAGTTCTACTAGGGTACCTTCGTGCAAAAAAACTAATAGAGTTAATTACAGAAGACAATGAAATAGTGGGGAAATCTACAGCATTGTCAGCTATTCCTGAAATCGTTTGCTTTAATCCATCAGGGCACTTTAATGAAGGAATATAATCTTACAACGGTGACTATAGCAGAACGAAAAACAGAAGTGAAAAGTAGAGGAGTGAACGTTTTTGTGACAAAATTGATACATTATATCTTATTGTTTTTTTAAATAAAAAATTTAAGGAACCGTAAGATCACATCTTGTGTCACCTTAATCGAGACTAGGCATAGCAAGGTTTATTCAGGCGGTGATAAACATGAGTTTATCACCGCCTTTTTGTCCTGTGTTTGCCTATCTGTTTTGTGTGTATCCACTCAAATTTAGAAGTAATGGAACAGGGGAGGTTCGTGCATTAAAAAGTTCTGGTGTGAGATGTTCCAAGCGTAAGCGCCCGCCAAAGTGAACACCACATAATCCCCGATGTCGATGCGTTCTATGACTTGATTGCGCGCGAGGACATCTTTAGGTGTACACAACTGACCGACCAAAGTCGCTGTCGTGTGGCCGATTGGGTTTGAAATCTCTGGGCGCTGCTGATTATGCAAAACCACAAAAGGATGGTCATGGTTTTGGGCAGCTGGGGTGCGAAAATGGTGGGTACCGCCACGTGCTATGACGAAGTTTTCACCAAGGTTTTGCTTAATATCCAGTACTTCCATCACATAGTAGCCGCAAGGCGCTGAGATATAACGTCCGCACTCGAAACGCAATAGCCAATTTTGCATCTGCTCTTTTGCAATCAAAAACTCCAACTTGTCGCAGAACTCTTCCCATGGAAAGTGCTGCTGAGGGTCTTGGTAATTGATACCCATACCGCCACCGAGGTTGATGGTGAGTTCATCGAGTGTGTATTTCTGTTTCCAGTCTTTTACAACTTGAAAATACCGTTCCATCAAGGCTAAGTGACGACTCACATCCAACTGATGCGACATTAAGTGGAAGTGAAAGCCTTTTAATTGGATTAATGGATAATCACGCAACAACATGATGGCGTTATCTAGTTCGGCCTCATCTAGACCAAATGGTGTTGGTTTACCTCCCATGGCCAATTTGCTGAGTGTGATATCACCAATGTCGATATTCATGCGCAGAAAAATAGACGCGCTTTGGCCCAGTTTCTGAGTTAAGGCACCAATACGTTGCAATTCGGTGATACTTTCCACATGAATTGCATCCACATCCAGTTCGATCGCTTGTTCTAATTCGCTCGGCATTTTGCCAGGGCCACCAAAGATCAGAGGCTTGTTAAGTCGCTGCTGATGAAGGTGGTTTAGCTCACCGCCGGACGCCGCTTCAAAACCGTCAACGTAAGGTGCCAGAGTACGTAATATTGGCTCAGAAGGATTCGCTTTGGCCGCATAAAACAACTCAACGTTTTTGGGCAGCACGTGACGCATCCCTTTGATGTGACTTTCAAGTGCGCTAAGGTCATAGAGATAAGCACACAGTGGTTGTTGCTGTTGCTTGGCCAGTTGCTCTATTTCTTGTTCAATGTGTGAAGGAAGTTGCAACGAATTAATCATGGCTTTCACCTTTGTTTCGAGTCGTCCATGGTGCTAACACTTGGGTATAGCTCGACTCTTTGTCAGCGTTTTGCATCAATCGAGTGGTAAAATTATTTTTACTTGGGAAATATCCGCCATCGAGCAGTGATTCTAGTTCTGGCTGCTTGCCGTTGATCGACTGCCAGCAAATAATGGCGTCCCTCAATATACTCCACAACGCTTGCTCAAGTTTTGAGTTACCTTCAGAAATAAAGAAAACGGCCTCACTGATGTTGTTGATAAAAGTACAATAACCAATGCGACTCCAGCCTTGCTCGCGGCTATAGTAAACCGATTGTAGAGCACGTCCAGATAATTGGTTTAAGGAGTCAGCTGGCCAAAACTCTGGAAGCAGTTTTGTGCCTTCTAAGTCGCGAATCCAAACGCAGCACGGCATGCCTTTGTCAAAGCCAATCAGTGTATTTTGTAAGTGGGGTTCAAATGCCACACCGTGTTTAAAGTAATAATTAAACACGCCCGGAATTAAGCAGTGCAAGTAGCGTTCGAACCACAGCGTTGCGACATCCTCATACTGGCTTTGGTTTTCTTTTGCTTTTTGTGTTAGCTCTTTGGCGATGCAACTATTTCCATCTCTGTCGTAGGCAAAAAGCGCTCCGGCCAACGTTGGCTGCAAAATGTCCGTTTCACTTTGAGTAAAGTTTTCACGGTATAAAATACCGAATGATTCGCGAGCTTTTATCACATCGTCATGTTCTAGCCCAGCGATGGATTCTAGATTTAGTGTGGTTGCGTAAGGTTCAGTCATGACCTTGAACACAGGGTTTCGCAGTTGCTCACTCTCTTTTATCGAGCGCAAAATCGAGGTCAATTGAACCGCACTGTCGAGTTCATACCACGCATTTTTGCGCACACAGTTAGTTAAACGCACATTGATAGAAAATTTAGCAAACCAGTCCATGTCAGGATGATAAAGCGTACGCACTGAAGATGTTGGCAGGAGTTTTTCACCGCCCAGGCCCAGAGGAGTAATTTTACCTTGGTCAATCGCTCGTTTGACGACGGGGTTTTGTAAAATGGTATAGCTTTCCCATGGGTGGCATGGATAAAGCACTGTCGATTCGACATGACATTTTGCAGGAGCGAGTTTGTCTAGCATCGTCTTTGGTGTTTTGCGCTTATCTGACTGCAATACGTCAAGCAGTTTTCTGTCTACTTTAAACCAATACAGAGGGACTTGTGCGCCAACTTCTGGTGAGCAAATGAGCAAGTCATCGATACTGACGCCGGAGCGGCTCTTTGGCGTTGGGTGGAAAGAGTGTCCCCAAATCAATGATTGCTCTGAGGCGATAAATTGATTGTGGTGCTGGTGGGTAGGCTCCGAGTTGAGAAATTGTTCAGTAATCACCAAACTGTTTTCCATTTGCTCGATCAGCTCGTGATTAAATGGGATCACTAATGCGTGTTTTAGGTACTCTAAAAGCAGAGTCATAGTTTGAGTGGCGTCCAATTTAGACCATCCTGCCCCTGATTTTCTAGACCAAGGTCTGTCAGACAGCTTTATCTTGCCTAATTGGCTTATGTATTCCACAGGCAATACCAGCAGATCGCCTTCATTGAGGTTAATCGCCACGAGCTGGCTTGGACCATAGTTTCTTTTCAAGGTCTGTGGCAGTGAGGCTGAACTAAAACCCCAAATAACATGCTTATTGGGTATGGCGTATTCACGCAGATAACAATTTACCACGCTCATAATGGTATTGAGCTGGGCTTTCTCATGATTGAGCTGAGTTTTTTTATGGCCCATTAGGCCTATATTCTGTGTTAAGTTCTCAGTTGGAGATGATTGAGTGTTTAACATGTCGATGTCCAAATTTTGAATGGATGAGCAGCGCTATTGCAGTACAAGCGCTGACCAGACTAGAAAGTAAGAAAAGAACCTCAAGCCAACCCAAACTCGAGATAAAAGATGCACTTAACCCAGCTGCCACTCCGCCCCATTTAGACATTGCATCAAAGCGTGAGAATATCTTACCGCTTTGTTGCCTGTCGATTTGGTCTGCTAACGCTTGGTGTAACCCTTGATAACAACAGACCATGCCCAATCCAAATAGGATACGAGCGATGATCAACACCTCTTGGTAAGGCATAAGGTGCATCAGAGTACCTAGCGAGAGCAAACCAAAACCAAGTAGCAAAGTACTGAGCTTGTGATGACGATTGAGCCACTCCGAGAAGGCCTGTGCTTTGCCAGTAAAAACTAAATAGACGCCATGTGGAAGAGCGTACAGAAAGCCGACCCATGCTTGATTTGTCACCCCAAATTGCTGCACGAAAGGCGAGAAATAGGGGAAGGTAACAACCATTGCAAACGCAAAGCAAAACTGCGCAACGAACACCCAATACAGAGAGCGTAACGAAGCGCTTTTGTTATCTTGTTGCCGACCTTTTTCTTGATCTTGAGTATTAGGCCTAGCGATCGTATCTGCTGGCAATGTCAAAGTGATCGCCATGGCAATCAAAGGCAGAACAGATAGCCAAAGGTATGCGCTGAGCGGGCTGGTTTCTGACAAACTCCACCCTAGTCCAATTGGCGCGATGATCAGCGCCAAGCGAGCAGAGAGCTGAGTCTTATTTAGAGAGGCTCCGAGGGTTTTTGCATCTTTAATCTGGCTGCACAAATAGCTATTAGAAGCCGCCATTGTGCCGCCAAAGGTTCCCTGAATAATAAGACCAAACACAAACATTGCTAGATTGTCTGCCAAGCCACATAAAGCAAACCCAGCTGCGAGTCCAAGCTGAGCACGCAATAGAGACCGGCGTCTGCCATATTTATCAGCAAACTGGCCCCAAAATCGCGCAGCCAAAGCGGTGCAAAAGGTAGGCAGAATAAATAGGGCGCCTGCCCAGTTTGCGTCAATGTGTGCGCCAAGTGTGGGTAATACCATTGGCAAGAACAAAGGCATTCCTAGTGCTGAAAATGCCGCAATAAAGTGGCAAAGCAGCACGCAATATATGAGTTTGGTCATGATGGATTAGCTCACGCTTTTCTCTACGGTCTCTATGTACGCTTGTTGTGCTTTTTCACTCGTAAGCAGCAAGAAGTTAGGCGCGGATAGTCCATAAAACTTGTTAATATCGCTAGCGCCTGATGCTTGTTTAGATAACAAGCTGCCAGAGCTTAATAAGTACTTGGCGTACAAGTATGGCGAATTAAATAGCATCTCTTTAGCGAGCTTGATGTCGTGGCCCTGACTACTGAGCTGCTCAAGCTGTTGGGAGAGGCTATCAGCGACTACTTTGTAGAGGGAAGCCGAGCTTGTAATGCCTTTAGCGGCCATTGCTTCGATAATAGCGGCAATGTCGAGCTGCAATGTAATCGTGGTAAACATCTGACCAAGCGCCAGTTCATTGTCTACCTTGATACGTTGGTCTAACAGCTGCTCGCACTTAACCGGAGAAGCGTGCTCATAGGCTTGAAATCGCTCTGGCCAAATGCGCGCTGCATCATTGTCTTTCATGGCTAAGGTCATCTTACCTTGGTCATTAAAAGCAATGATGGCGTTTTGTTGGTTAGACTCCAGTGCGATGCCATAGCGAATCCACAAAGTAAGATGAACCTTAGATAACAGCTCAACATAATCTTTGAACCAAGCTAGGGTATCTTGCTGGTAATATTGGTCGGCGAGGTGCTCTAAGAATAGGCGTCCATCCGGCATTGGACTTGCGAGCGCGGCAACAGGGACAAGAGCTTTGTCTGTTGAATGATTGAGTGGGTATTCTCGTACTATGTAGGCGAAACTTTTTTCCTCGCCAACATGCCCCCCATGTTTTTCATTGCAATGAAAAAGTGAGCCTTGCAGATCACTATCGCTTTGCTCTAGATGAGTGAGTAAACGTTCAAACCAGTGCCCATCATAAATCGTTGATGGCTTGATAAGGCGAATGTTTTTTGTCCCCAATGAGCGCATGATAAGCGGCACCTTAATGTGAATATGTGGCGCTTCATTCACCACCACGGTGCGTACGGATAGAGTTGGGGTAACCTCAAGGTATGAGTTTGGTGCAGCTATGATGCCCTCTGGCAAAGACTCTAGGCTTTGCAGCGTTAATGGATGAGCTGGAAATAGTTCATGGCTCAAAGCAAAGTCGCTTGGCAGGCCGACTTGCTGCATGGTTGGCCAGCACACTGGCTGGGAACTTGTTAAGCTGACGAGAGACTTGTCAATGGCTAGCCAGCGCAAAGCAAAAGTTTGGGCAAACTCTGGTGCGTATTGCGCAAGATCCTCATCATTTAGGCCGAATTTAGCCCGAGCGGTCGGATAATAGGGATGGTCAAGGTAAGAGGCAATTTGGTCGGCGAGCAGTAATTTCTGACCCCAGTTATCTAATTGGGAGATTGGTTGCATCAAAGACTCAGAGTGCTGCGTGAAAGCATCATCACACAGTGCCTTGTGTTGCTGCGCGCATTCAAGCTCCTGTAAGTAATTATCGAGTAATGAATGAGAGCTTTCGTGAGCACAGGCTTTGAGCAAACTAATCCAATCTTGATAGTGGTATTGATGCTCTATTTGACCATTTTTTTCGATAATCCATCCCTTGCCATCTTCCCCAGCAGGAGAGCTATATACCCAGCTCTGCATGTAATAGCTGGCTGTGACGGGTAAGTAGAGAGTAAAATCCGAACTATCGAAAATTGCCCATATCTGGTCTACACAGTGAGTTGCGGTATTGACGGCTTCAGGGAGCTGAGTGGTAAATTTGCTTTGCGAAACTATGCCAAATAAGTCTTCTCTTAGGCAGGTATCAATAAGGCGCTGAGTTAGGTAAGAAGCATTGTTGTTCATGCAGTTACCTCGCTCGCTGCTTTTAGATCAAATTGAGAAATGGTTTTTTGCAGCGTCGGTTCTAGGTTTTCGCCAGACGGTGAAACGACGGAAATTCTTGCCAAATAATCTTTATTAGAGAAGCTTTGTGTAAAGTTTTCACCCACTTTTTTTAGCACTTGTTGCTGGATGACAATATCATCTTCGCGCTCAAGAAAAGATGTGGAGTTGCCTTCAATTATACCGCTTTGGTCTGCTACCACGTAGTGGACATTTGCACTGCCATTCATCTGAAATTCACTGTCTAACTCTTTTCCTAGATGAAGGTTTAATATGGTGCTGAACCAATTCCCTTGGGTGAGATTATCAAGTAAAAACTCTTTACCGTCGCCAACACTTCGATAATTAATTTCAACCAATACAGGGCCTGATTCTGTAATGATGAACTCGCTATGACAAACCCCCAGACCTACACCAAACTCCTTTAGTTGTCTGACGCACTCGTCTCTAAACTCAACACTAAGAGGGCCATTCCATGTTGCAGCTGTCTCAATAAAGAATGGCGGTTCGGCGAGTTCAACATCAAACCCACCAAGAGCCGTGATATTTTCTCCGTCGCCCAGTGTCTCGACTGAGATCACCGTACCCTCAAGAAAAGCTTCTACTAGGATTGGGTTTGTCGGGTGTTTTTGCCAGAAATGCTCACAATAGATTTCAAGTTCACTTTGCGAGTTACAGCGCTGAACATCTATGCTCGCCACACCTTCTTTTGGCTTTGCGACGACTGGGAAGGGAAAATCTAACTTAGGTGCGCTACCTGAATATAACAATTGACTGGCAATATTTGGTAACAGCTTTTCATTCAGCACTTGGCGGGTTAGATATTTGTTCTTTGCTTTTAGCGTCACCTTCCAGTCTTTGGCGGGTACGCAAAAAAATTGTGCGCAGATTGCAGTAGAGGTTTGCAAATGATCGCTGTTACTGAAAATAGCATTTGGTTGTAGCTCTTGGTTCGTGATGGTTTCGATAAGCTCTAGCGGATTAAATACGTCACATTCAAGGATTTCATCAGGGCTGAACCGTTTGTCATTCTCGCTTAATTTTAAATGGTTGAACTTATGATCTGTGATCAGGATGACCTCAAGACCCATCGCTTTTGCTGTCGGTACAAAGCCATGAGTCACGGCGTCATTTACGACGTGAGTTACGATAATAATCGTAGGTTTCATGGGAGCTTTCCTAAATTTTAAAACGTTGTTGTCGTCTGCTCACGACTGGCTTTCAAATGGTCTCTTTCAAGTTCTGTGGAAAGAGGGACTTTCTAATTTATTGTTTTAATGACTGATCTATCATTTCGTTTTCCACTATAGATAAAAAAATAAATATTGCAAATATAAATGAGATTTGTTTTCATTCGCAGCGTAGTGGTTATATAAATAAAAAACGGAATAACAAATGAACATGAAACTGACCTTGTCCCCGTTGGCTTTCGCCATTGGAGGAACCTTGGCTACAGTGGCACCAACCGCCGTGTCTCAAGAACAAGAGATGGCAGACGAAACCTTACAAGTCATCGGGCACCAGTACCAAGGATATGCGGACAATATGCCTCAATCGGGGACGAAAACGGATGTGGATTGGCTAGATGTTCCGCAAGCTGTCTCAGTGGTAACGCAAACCGAGATGGAAGACAGAGGCGCTGTACGTTTAGTCGATACACTGGATGGTGTCGCAGGGGTCAATAATACCTTGGGAGAAGGCAGTCGAGATCAATTTGTGATCCGTGGCTTTGATGCCCTTCATGATATGTATCGCGACGGCATGCGTGATGATGGCACTTTACAGTCCTACCGTAGTCTTGCAAATATCGAACGGGTTGAAGTGGTCAAAGGTCCAGCAGGCGCGCTGTATGGACGCGGCTCTGCGGGTGGCATTATCAACTTGGTCACTAAACGAGCAAATGGTGATAACTTCACAAGCGTTAAGGGTAGTGTAGGCAGTAATAGTCAGTTTGTAGGCCAACTGGATAGCTCGATGGCTTTTTCGGACAAGGTTAATGGCCGCATTAACTTAGAGCATCGACAAGCCGATTCTTACGTCGATCATGTTAATTCAAGTGATTTCTTTATTGCCCCGACCATTCGAGTCATGCCCAACGAAGGCCACACTATCGACTTTGATGTTGAATACGCGCATCAAGAATTGGTGCCTTATCGCGGCGTTCCATCTAAAGATGGTAAACCTGTCGACGTCTCTGAGAGTACTTTTTACGGCGGAACCAATGATTATCAAGAATCAGATAGCCTGCGCCTTGGAGTGAATTATGAATGGCTGCTAAACAGCGAGTGGACGTGGACAAACCGCGCCGCTTATAACCATATTGAGCTGAAACAAAAAGGAACACGCCAAACGAAGAACGAGGTCACAGGGAATGAGGTTTCTCAGACTGTCAATAACTTTGGCTATGATCCTCGAACCACAGCAACACTGCAATCTGAGCTGGTATGGGAAACGCACTCAAACCAAATGATGATAGGTGCAGATTACAACCAGATCAATATCGATTTCGTTTCAGCAAAAGATGAAGGTGTACCCAACAAAGATATTTATAACCCTGTATCTGGGCCAACGCCGGATCCTGGCTTTACTCCGTCACGTGATAATACCACCACCACGGCAGGTATTTATCTTCAGGATGTATACACTTTTGGCGACCTGTCAGTTATCGGTAATATGCGCTACGACGCGATGAAGCTTGAGCAGCAAGCAGTTGGCTCAGCACAAAAGAATCTTGATGACAACAAAGTCAGTTATCGTGGTGGCTTGGTATATCGCATTAGCAGTGATATGTCTGTGTATACGACTTTTGCCCGCTCGTGGCAACTACCCGATGCTGGGATCTACATTAAATCAGAGCTCGCTGAATTTGATCAGACCGATCTTAAAGAAGTCGGTGCAAAAGCCTATCTGCTCAATAATGCCTTGATGCTAAATGCCGCTGTGTTCCAAATTGATCAAAGGCAACCACAATTCGAGACTGATGGTGTCGTTACAAGCAAAATCGACCAACGCCACCAAGGTTTTGAGCTTGAAGCACGCGGACAGATCACAAAGCAGTGGGATGTCTCTGTCGGCTATAGCTATCTGGATGCCGAAAACAAAGCAACCGGCAAAAAGCCCAACGATGTGTCCGATCACCTGTTCTCACTTTGGAGTAGCTATCAGCTTAATGACAACTGGCGTATGGGTGGCGGCGTGAAATACGTTGGCGATCGTTATGCTGGCGACAACGAAGCGGTGGCATTAGGTGACTACACCACAGTTGACTTGATGGCAGCGTACACAACGGGCCGTCATAAAATCCAAGCCAATGCTTATAACGTGTTTGATGAGAAGTATGTTCTTGGCGCAACAAATGGTACCAGTGGTTTAAACCAAGTGGGTTACGGAGCCCCAGCAGAATTTATGCTCAGCTACGGCTATCAATTCTAATTTTTCTTTGCATATTAGCGAATTTTTGGCCTCAACTTGAGGCTATTTAGCCCATGGGATCAACGTCTGGATCTTGGTCCTATTTTGCCTTTAAAGGAGATTTCCATGTTTAATCAGAACTTGGATAGTAAACCTCAGACATCAGCACCAAAACAAGCGCAGCAGACGCTGCGCCTAAGTGTGCTGGCAACCGCCATCGCTTCAGTGACTTCTATGAGTGCCATTGCTGCCAATGACACTCAAACTAGCGAGGTGGAAACTCTTGTTGTAACGGGCAGTATGATCGGCCACTCTGAGCTAGAGGATGTAAAAAAATATCCTGGTGCTCGCAACATTTTGACTCAAGATCAAATTAAGAAAACGTCCGCATTATCGATTGACTCGGCGCTGCAAAGTGTCCCAGGAATTAAAGTTCAAGACGAGACAGGCACAGGTGTACTACCTAATATCTCGGTCCGTGGCTTGAAGGCTAGCCGAAGTGGCTATGCTCAATTTCTTATGGATGGCGTACCGCTAACTTTGGCTCCCTATGGCCATACAGGGCAATCCATTTTCCCAGCCACTATGGCAACGCTCGATAGAATAGACATTGTGCGCGGCGGCGCGGCGGTGCAATACGGTCCCAATAATGTCGGCGGCGTGATCAACTTGGTGACTAAACCCATTCCGCATCAATGGCAAACGGAAATCAGTAACCGTTTGACTGTTTTTGAAGATGGTGACACGCCATTAAATGATGTCTATCTGCGAACCGGTGGTTGGCTAAGTGATACCCTTGCACTTCAAGTGGAAGGTAATTTCTTAACCGGTGAAAGCTTTCGAGAGCACTCAGATACCGATGTCACCAACTTCCAAGCCAAGTTGCAGTGGCTACTAAGCGATACTCAAGAGTTGCAAGCCTTTGTTCAGCGCTATGATGCTGATACCCAAATGCCAGGCGCTCTAGCGCCAGCCGATTATGACGATGATCGCACCCAATCCAAGCGTCCATATGATGAATATCAAGGAGAGTCGACACGTTGGAGCCTGAAGTATTTGCATGATCTCGCCATTGCAGACGGCGCTGAGTTAGAGATACTGACTTTTGGTCACAATTCGGATCGCTTTTTCCAGTGGGGTTATAGTGAAATTGCTGACGACTGGGCTGACCCATCACAACCTTCAACTCATATCCGTACTTCACCGCGTCAGTTTGAAGTTTATGGTGTTGAGCCGAAATTGGCCGTTTACGTTGCAGGCCCAAGCGTAACGCAAAATTGGATCCTTGGCGCCCGTTACGTAAACGAAGATATTGATTATAAATTGACCCATACTTCAATCGCCGACGGCTCAACAACGGTACCTCGTGATTGGCATTCAGACACTGACGCGTATGCAGGTTACGTCAGTAATGAAATTGGCCTATTTAACGATAGATTCAAAGTCACGCCAGGTATACGCTATGAGAGCGTGAAGATGACCTTCGATGACTTGGGTAAGGATACAAGCAAAGACAATAAAGTCACTGAGTGGCTACCTGGCTTAACGCTTGCCTATAATCTTACCGAGCAATGGGTTGCCTACACCAATGCGCAAAAGTCTTTGCGTGTACCGCAAATCGCTAAGATTAATAGCGAGGGAGAAAAGAGTAGCGAGCTTGCTTGGAACTATGAACTCGGTGCTCGCTATACCCAAGATTCCACCACTTTTAACATCGCCCTTTATCGGATTGATTTTAAAGACCAGTTTAAGAAGAATGATAGCACTGGGCTAGTTGAAAATATTGGCAAAACCCTTCATCAAGGGATTGAGCTTTCAGGGCGCTACGTTCCGGAATCTCTGCCTGCTTTAAGCTTAGGCGGTGGTTATACCTACTTAGATGCGACACTTGAGGACGAGGGTCCAAACAAAGGTAATCAGCTTGCTTATACCTCCAAACATCAGCTTAACTGGGATGCGACTTATACCTTTAGTAAGCTAGAAACCACCTTGTCTGGCTACTACTTTAGTGATGCGTACTCGGATGATGCAAACACGGTAGAAGAAGATTCAATTGGCAAAGCGGGTAAAATCCCTGCCTATATGGTGTGGAACTTGAATATAGGTTCTGATTTGTATAAGGATGAGAGCAGCAAACTTCGGATGAATCTGGGTGTCAACAACCTATTTGATGAAGACTACTATTTCCGAGGCATTGATACTAGCCCAATAGGGCGTTACCCAGCGCCAGGTCGAACTTATATTTTGGATCTTAATTACCAGTTTTAACATTTAAAACTCTGAAACTGTTGACAAATATATAGTCGCCAATACTCTTGGCGACTTTGATGGTTTTAGCGTTAAAGGAAAGTTAGCTATGAACAACCACGCTCGACGTTTGTTACCGCATCGATTGTTTCTAAATTCATTTCGGTCTTTGGCTGGGATGCTGCCACATAAGCCATTAGGATCTGTTTTGGCTTTGTTGCTGGTTACTTTATCTTCTTTTACAACTTCAGCTAGCCCCAGAACGATACAAGATGAGCAAGGCGTGTTTGAAATTGATATCACGCCGCAACGTGTTGTGGTGTTGGAGTTCTCTTTTGTCGATGCATTGGCTGCAGTGGGCGTGTCACCTGTCGGTGTTGCCGATGATAACGATGCTTCTCGGGTGATTCCTGCGGTGCGCAAACTCATCAATCCATGGAAATCCGTGGGTATGCGAGCTCAACCAAGTTTAGAAGCGATTGCGGTTTTAAAGCCGGATTTGATCATTGCCGATGCTGAGCGCCACCGCACGGTTTTAAAAGATTTGCAGCGAATCGCGCCTACGTTACTGCTTAAAAGCCGAGGGGAAACCTATCAAGAGAATTTGGAGTCGGCACGCAAAATTGGCGTAGCGCTGAATCAGCTGTCTGCCATGGAGCAAAGAATTGAGCGCCACCAGCAAACTATGGTGGAATTTAAAGGGCATTTTTCTCTCAAGCAAACTATTCAATTTGCCGTGGTGTCAGACAAAGGTATGTGGCTACATAGCCCAGCCTCTTATGCCGGTGGCGTGCTGACAACATTAGGGATTTCTAGTCCTATCAAAGAGCAAACTAATAAGGCGTACCTGCCAACCAGTTTTGAACTTTTGCTAAAAACCAATCCAGATTGGCTACTTTTGGGGGCTTATTCCCATCCTAATGTGATTAATGATTGGCAGAAAAATCCACTGTTTAATCTACTGTCATCGGCAAAAAATAAACGCGTTGTTGAAGTTTCACCTGAGCTTTGGTCACTAAATAGAGGCATGTTGGCCGCTGAGCAAATGGCAACAAACCTTGAGCAGATTTTGGACCCCTCATGAGTAATGGGGTGCTGCTAAACCGCGAGCCTGAAGTAACGCATAAACACTGGCTGAGTTTTACTTGGCGAGTTATTTTGTTGGTTGGCTTGGTATCGAGTTTGGCTTTTTGTGGCTACCTTGCTTCGATGCTGGGCTGGTCGAGTTTTACACTAACGGCCTCTGATTTGATTGATTATTGGTTTGCGTATGATAAAGCTAATATGACGCACCAGATATTAGCCACGCTCAGAGCGCCACGAGCTTATGCTGGGCTATTAATTGGTGCTGGCCTCGCTGTGTCAGGCCTTCTTATGCAAGGTTTAACTCGAAACCCTTTAGCGTCTCCGTCAATTCTTGGTATAAACGCAGGCGCCGCGTGTTTTATGGCGCTTGCGTCTATTGGTCTGCCCATTATCTCTGGGTTAAACCCTATTATTAATGCCGTTTGTGGCGCTTTACTAAGCGGCATGACTGTGATGCTGCTTGGCGGTTTTTTCTCTGCTCGCTCTCACCCTTTGCGCCTGGTGTTAGCTGGCATTGCAATTAGCGCGCTTCTTGTTGGCATTACACGAGCTGCATTGATACTTGGCGATGATATGGCTTATAGCGTATTGCATTGGCTGACCGGATCTTTATCGACCGTAGACAATAATCAATGGCAGCAGCTTTGGCCGCCAGCATTAGCTGGATTGATATTAGCGTTAGGTCTTGCTCGTAATCTCAACCTATTGGCGTTGGGGGATGAGGTTGCGATTGGCTTAGGCAGTAATATCTGGTTCACTCGCGTGTTAAGTGGGGCAGCAATTGTATTGTTGGCTGGTTCAAGCGTCGCCATTGCTGGCCCGATTGGTTTTGTTGGCTTGTTAGTTCCTCATTTGGTCAGGCCGATTGTTGGTCACAACTATCATTTATTGATTCCTATTTCAGCACTTGCTGGCGCCGCTCTTGTAACATGGTCAGATGCGATATCACGAGCCATTGCTTTTCCGACCGAAACGCCTGTTGGGGTGATCACTGCTTTACTTGGCACGCCATGTTTCATTTTGCTTGCGATGAGGAGAGCCTGATGCATCATAGGACAAAGCTATTTTTCTTATTTGGCTTACTTATGTTAGTGGCAGCTACAGGTCTGTTTGTGGGCGCTGCTTCGCTGAGCGTGTCACAAGTCATTGAACACTTGTTTGCATTATCGAGGGATGACTTTGTGATTCACCAGTATCGATTGCCGCGGGCTCTTCTTGCAATTAGTGTTGGCGCTGGTCTTGGGCTTTCAGGCGTGTTAGTGCAAGGAGTGATACGCAATCCCTTGGCTTCTCCTGATCTGATGGGTATTAGTGCTGGAGCAGGTCTTGCCGCCACCACTTGCTTAGTTCTCTTTCCAAATGCGCCGGTGAATATCTTACCTTTGGTTGCCATGCTGGGTGGCATTTTGGCTGCGGGGCTGATTGCATTATTGGCTTGGCGGTCGCAACCAACGCCGGCAAAACTTGCCCTAATTGGTATTGCTGTCAGTGCGTTTCTGGCAAGCGGAATCGACTTTTTACTTATCACCAATCCTCTAGAAATTAATACAGCGATGGTTTGGCTTACCGGCAGTCTTTGGGGCAGAAATTGGCAGCAAGTGCCTTTTATTTGGGGTGCTTTAGCCATCTTGCTACCGTTTGCTTTTTGGTTAGCGTGGCGTTTAGATGTCATGGGCCTTGGCGAAGAAAGTGCAACCACGCTTGGAACAAACCCAAAGAGCGTTCAGGCTTTTGCGCTTTTGGCTGCGGTTTTACTTGCTAGCATTAGTGTTTCTGTGGCTGGAACCATCAGCTTTGTCGGGTTACTTGCGCCGCATTTGGCTCGCTTGTTGTTTGGGCATAATCATAAAATGTTGATCCCAGCTTCCGCGCTGCTCGGCGCTATTTTAGTCACATTTGCCGATGGTCTCGCTAGAGGTTTACAACCGCCGATTGAACTACCTGCAGGGGTTCTTACCTCTGTGATTGGCGCCCCTTATTTTATTTTTCTTCTTTATCGTTATCGAGGTTGGTAACCATGCTTGAAACCAAGAACCTTTCTGTCGCGTATGGAAAACAAACCATTATTGCCAATCTTTCTGTGTCTATCCCCAAGGGGAAGATCACCGCTTTAGTTGGGCCAAATGGGTGCGGTAAATCGACCTTGTTGAAAACCCTTGTCAGGATTAATAAAGCCAAGTCAGGTGAAGTGCTTCTGGAAGGAAAAACATTGTCTAGTTATGGCGATAAGGCTCTCGCTCGCTCCTTGTCCCTGTTACCACAAATTCTGGTGAGCCCTGAAGGTATTACGGTTAGAAAACTGGTTGAGTATGGGCGTTCACCCTATGTTTCTCACTGGGGAAGACTGGCACAAGACGATAAAGATATTGTTGAACAAGCCATGTGTGATACTGGCGTGCTGGAGTTTGCCGATAAACCAGTAGACTCTTTGTCAGGAGGGCAAAGGCAAAGGGCATGGATTGCCATGGTGGTAGCGCAAGATACGGAGGTTGTGATGTTTGATGAGCCCACGACCTATTTGGATATGTCGCATCAGGTTGAGTTAATGAAGTTGATCCAACAGATGAATGCTAAGGGGAAAACTGTGGTTGTGGTGTTGCACGATCTCAATCAAGCATGCCGCTATTGCGATCACCTAGTGGTGTTGAAGCAAGGGGAAATTGTAGAGGAAGGCTCGCCTGATGAGGTGATGACGCAGACATTACTTAATGATGTTTTTGACTTAAAAGCTAATGTGTTTCGAGATCCTGTGTCTAATACGCCTATGTGTGTAGCGATTTAGCAAGCTTGTATATTGAAATTTTTATAGTTTTTCTCTATTCATCTATCAAATGAATATTTGTTTTTACTATGTTTTTTGTCATAAATCCTAAGTTTCTGTTCAGATCTTAAGCGTTGTGAGCTTTTTACTATTGATAGTGTGCTTTTAATTGGGTGATCTGTCATTTAGTGATGGCGAAAGCATTAAGCGGGCAAAAACACTGTTACTGTGTTTTTTATTTGCAGTGGCAGTATACTTATATGCGTTATCAATCCTCACCTGGCGATTCCAGCGAACAGAGACAAGAAACCACGAGAGAACGTGCAGAGCGTCAACGTTTAGAACGAAGAGCAGAACTGACCTATACCGCAAGTGATGAAAAGCGTTGGGCGGAAAATCGAGAAAGAGTGCTCCGTGAAAGGAGAGCATCTGAACCTCAAAAGCCACCGGAGAGGCAATCACGACCTGAAGATGATGCAAAAAAAGATCTGTATTTTATTGGTTATCATGGTACCAGTGAAAAGTCAGCAGTGAATATCATCAACACTGGAGTGCGCAGGGAATGTTTACCACCAACTGGACAAATTGGTCCTGGTTTTTATGTGGCTAAGGTGAAAGGGAAGTTACCCGACTGGGGAGCTTCGCTTGCAACCGAGCCTGAGCGGTCTCAAGAGATAGAGAAAGCAAAGCAAGAGATGACGACTTGGCAAAGAATGTTGAGTTACGTCTCGGGGAATTATCAAGAGCCAGATTTTAGCGATAAAGCAAAAAAAACGATTTTAAAAATCTATTCTACACAGCCACTCAAGCAGTGTAAGTGGAGCATCATGAACCCGCCAGACTTAAGTGTTTGGCAAGCAATACTCGATGATGCACCATCTTCAAGAAGTGAAGCGCTTGATGACTTAATAAAAGAGCGTTCAGTGTGGCTACAAATGGTTGTTGCACCTGACGAGTTACCCTTCCTAGTGGCTTTTCGTGATGACGGAAAAGCAGAGCAACCCACTCACTGGGAGGCTAATGAAGCGCCCTAGTCGATTTGGATAATATTCAACTATATAGATAGCGACAAAAACTTGGGATGGTTAACTCAGAATCTTTCCATGTAAAGGCCATCCCAATTTATGTGTAGATTACATCAAAGGCTTAATATCACTTAGCCTTCAAGGGTAGCAGTTCGAGCTTTCCCGTTGTTATCTAAATATTCTGCCTGCCTTAAGCGAGTTCCTTGTCGAGTGCTTTGACGTTCACTATGGCCTGGCTCAGTTGACGGTGGTGTTGGGGCTCTTAGCATAGCAAGACGGGTCTCGATTTCTCTATCCACAGCTCTGTCTGCAGCCTCTTTTGCCAACTTACGTGCAAGCTCTCTAGCGGCTTTTTCGGCTGCGTCTCTTGTTGCTCTTACCGCGGCATCTTTAGCTGCTTTTTCGGCGGCCTCTTTGGCTGCTTTTTCGGCGGCCTCTTTAGCTGCTTTTTCGGCGGCCTCTTTAGCTGCTTTTTCGGCGGCCTCTTTAGCTGCTTTTTCGGCGGCCTCTTTAGCTTACAGCAGCCCTTTCAGCAGCTCTGTCCGCAGCCTCTTGCGCTGCTTTATCAGCGGTATCTCTGGCCGCTTTTTCAGCAGCTTCTTTAGCGGCTTTCTCTGCAGCTTTATCGGCTGCTTTGCTTGCAGCCTCTTTTGCTGCCTTTTCTGCTACTACTTCAACTTTGTTGTGTACTTTAGTTTCTACCGTATTTGACAGACGGCTGTTAAGCTGACTAACAGCCA
The DNA here is from genome assembly GCF_022347625.1 of Vibrio sp. Of14-4. Taxonomy (NCBI): domain Bacteria; kingdom Pseudomonadati; phylum Pseudomonadota; class Gammaproteobacteria; order Vibrionales; family Vibrionaceae; genus Vibrio; species Vibrio sp. Of14-4. Next base: position 75,501 of record NZ_JAKRGI010000001.1, read on the forward strand.
TTGCTATGTTAGCTGAACCCGCATCATACGATGGATGGTTAGCCAATGCCTTAGCCTTGATATAGTCTTTTATTGGCGTTTTCGACTTTAGCTCGCTCATTACACTGTCTAAAACGCTAGTAGGAGGGGTCATTGGTAGTTTGTCTGCAGCTTCCTGATAAGCACTCGCTTGATCAGGCGCTAGTATATGACCAAGTATGCCAGGTTGTAGTTTTTTACGCACCTTTGTCATTTCTTCATGCCATTTATCGTCAACGATGACTTTTACTTCAGATTCTAAACTACGCCACTCACTAGCGATACGATCTAACTTTTCAATTTCGTCCAGTACAGTGACCGATTCCAATATTCCTGCTTGGATATTCGGTGAAGTAAATGATTCTCTGATTTGATTGAGTAATTCCGCTCCTATTCTGTTGCCGTTAGACAGAGAGGCTAGAATATCTTTTCCTTGGCTGCTGTTGATAAACTTTGTGGAATTTTCAAAACCCGTATTGTATTTCTCTGCTCTCTTTTTGGATATTTTTGATATCTCTTCTTTGTTCGGAGCAAGGTTTTTGTCCTTTAAGACTGCCCCTGCTACTTTTGCTGCAGTCGATAAGTTTTTCTCTTTGCCTTTTTCTAAAATTCGGCCATAGAAGTCATGATATGGATGACCAAACATTCCCGATATCTTGTTCGAGGAATAAGAATCAGAGGCTAGAAGTTTAGTACGAATAGCGGTTTGCTTTTCAGGATCATTATGAGCAATGCTGTTTAATAGTTCTGAAACTGAATAGGCGAGCTCACTATTATTTTTCATCCTATCTGCCAAGGTAAACAGATAACCAGTCACCTTATCTTCCTTGTGTGGCTTGCTCGAATAAGGCCTTTCTTTGGTTAATGCCTCAAAGACCTTCATGCCATCGAGCTTATTTTCTTCGATAAGAGATTTGAGTATTTTGATATACGCAACATTACCTTTTAAGCCGATTTTCTCTGTCTCAGAGAAGTTTTTTGCACCAATGCCTTTGGCAATACTTCCTGCCCGATAGTCTTGACTTATCATGGTTTGAGTTGAAGTTAACTTAGTCATCTTATCAATAAAGCTTGGGGAAATAAGCTTATCTGTAAGCGCTTTAGTTTGTGAAGGATCTTGAGCGTTATTGATTTTACAACCAATTTCAATTAAGTCATTTAAATCAGAATATTTATCTTTTAGGGTGCTGAGTTTATCTTGAAAACTCTTTAAATGCTGGCTTGCATCAATTTCGTGTAAAGCTGATAGGTCAATGGGTGCGGTTTCATCAACAAGTTTCGGTTCTTGTAGTGGTTCAGCTTCTGGCTGAGATACGACTTCTTCGGTGTCGTTCACTTGCTGTATTTCGGATACAGATGTTTGAATAGATTTTTGTACGCTCGCTGTTTCGGTTTTTACCTGTGGTTCGATGGTTTCTCTCTCAGAGATTGAGTCCTCAGAGCTCACTTTGTTTACATGACTCATTTTGTGCGTATTGACAAAATCTTTATCACTTTCGAAGAATTTGGTTCTACGTCCCGCCACAGGATTTAAAACATGACCAAATACAGAATCAGTATGACGAGCGTATTCTGACATACAGGTCGTCACCCCTTTGCTTGCAAATAGCTTTTCCATCTTGTGGGTTATTTGTACAAATTCTTCTGGTGTAAGAGGTTCGGTGTGTCTAGCTCCCTGTGTTACAGCTTTAATTACTTCACTTGGCGTTAATGAATTGTCGAGTTTTTCCAATATTTCGACCGCTTTTTTGGGATGAAATGGAGCTGTTCCCTTGCACGTATATGTGTCGTAGATAAAATCTATTATGAACTCGAGGTCTTTTTTCTCATACCCACCCATCAGGTAACTTCCATTACCCACAATACCGCTTTTATAATCGCTGTTACCTTTGAGGTGTTTTGCGAGCTCTCCTTCTGGTTTAATGCTTACACCAATATCAAGAAAATAATCACCCGCATTCAAGGAAAGTAAAGAGACCATATTCTTAGCAAAAGCAGGGCTTCCATGCTTTATACTGGCATCATATAAAGCTTTTAATTTATTCGCCATTTCTGGATTCGACATGTTTCGCTTGGCCAGTAATTCATCAACGCGAACAAATTTCACATTACTAGGGATATCTATGTTTGCGTTGTGTGTTGTTTTCCCCTCTGTGCGTCGATCAAGATAAATAACATGATTAACCTCAGGAACTGCTTTGGCGTTGTTTATCACGTTTAGCAGGCCATGCTCTTGCTCTGTGCACGGTATAAGGTTGTCACTGCCTTTCTCTGCTTTGGTATTTACCCAACAATAAGCGACGGTTTTTGTTGGCAGTTTGGTGCTCTTGGTTTTAAAACTCATGAGTGAGCTAAATTTGCTCGCTTTCTTGTCATCAGACAATTCGCTAAACGTGACGGGTTTAGTCTCAGTAGTCGCTGGTTTGATAGAGATAAGGTCACTGTTTAGTGCTTCCATGTAAGATGAGCGACGAAGCCTAGCTGGATGAGGTTTATCCTCCAAGTTAGTATGTTCTACTTTTGCAATTGACTGAGGTAGAGTAGGTAAAGAGCAGGCTCCATCCGTTTCTCTATGAGAGATTGCGTCGGGAATCGCAGATATATTGTTTGTTAATGGCATAGTTAACCTTTTTCTTATCTATTGATAATTAGGTAAATATGCGGCCGTGGTTATAGGTTGCGATAGTGAGTTTTTATGAAAACTATCACTAGTTTTTTCATTATTTTTAGAGTGATTACGTTGTTATTTTGATATTTGTATCACTTATGTTTTGCTTTTAACTATTTCCGTATAAGGGTCGATTATATTGTTATAAAAATACGTACAGTGAGGCGTTATTCTTCAAGCAAGAATATGATCTTTCTGAGGTAAAGCCTTTTGTATATTTTTGAGCCGTATCAATACATTAGTGTTGGAATGCATTAGTTAGAATCAGATTTACTCACCATATCTCTTCACTCTTCCATATGGTAAATTTGTAATTGATATGTTTGATTTTTATTAGTTGGAGCTATCAAGCCGATGTTTTACGCGAGATGTTTTTTGTTGTGGTTCGCGCTACTTCCCCATGTGGTTTTTGCTTTAGGTAATACCAATAATGAGTCTTTTAGCAAGGCCAAACGTTTAATGCAGCAGGAAGTTTTTGTTGGAGATTCATATCAGCGCACTCTGTACTGTGATGCACCGTTTAATTTGAACAAATATGTATCGCTTCCAGAGGGGTTTAAGACAGATAAATACCGTGGGCGATTAAACAAATGGGAAGCAGAGCATATTGTGCCCGCAGAAAACTTTGGGCGAGCTTTCTCTGCATGGCGAGATGGTCATCCTGATTGCATAAACAGCAAGGGTAAAGCTTTTAAAGGTCGTAGCTGTGCATCGAAGGTAAGCAAAGATTATCGTTTAATGCAGGCTGACCTGTTCAACTTATATCCTGCAATTGGTAGCGTTAATGCGCAAAGACAAAATTATAACTTTGTAATGCTGCCTGAAGATGCATCAAGTTTTGGCAGTTGTGATATGAGAATCACAACCCGAAAAGTACAACCTCCCGAAAAGGCGAGGGGAAGAATAGCGAGAGCTTATCTTTATATGGAAGCGGTTTATCCTATTTACCAAATGAGCCGTTCTCAACGCAGCTTAATGAAGGCTTGGGATAAGCAATACCCAGTGACTCAAGTCGAATGTGAAATAGGCAAACGAATAAGTGCTGTTCAGCACTCATCTAACCCGATACTTGAGCAGAGATGCCCAGTATAAATGGAATAACCACCTCTGATAGAGAGGTGGTTTTTAGGTGATTAAATTTCTTACCAAGATAGTTAGAAAGGACTTTCAATCAGGTAGTCAAAGTTAGGACTTTGGTTACCCGCTGCATCAAACCCGTAGACACACACTTTAAGTGGTACAGATTGGATACGGATAGGGTTTCTTCTGTATTGAATATAACGAGCATCATCACAGTTAATCTCGTCAGGTTTGCCCCAGGCTAACCAGTAGTCAGAATATTCGGGGACCATAAAAATAGGCTCAAAACCAATCGGTGTCACGTTCAGTACTGGCTTGGTTGTTGGAGGAGTATTATCAACCTGAACTTGAACTACGCTTGGTGCACTGGCGTCATCATTTTCCCCGATGATGCAGTATTGATGAACACCTTCTTTACTGATGTCAATTTTGGTTTCGCTGAAGTTGACTTGACTCACTTCTATTGGAGCGCTGTAGCCTGAGAGATCTTGGCAAGTTTGATTATTATCAGATAATAAGATGTTCTTATAGCGAATCTTACTGTCACTGTTAACGGTGAACTTCCAATCTTGGTATCTAGAGTTTTCCCCGCTGAAGATATAAGGGTAGTTGGTGATACTAATGTCGCTGGGCTTGGGCAATGGACAAGCGGAACTGTCTAATGAGAAGGTTCCGTTTGAATTGAAGCACTGGTTTAGATCTTTAATAGGAACGACGTAATTTTTGTTCTTTTTAACGTGTGCACCTTCATCATCAACCGCGCAAGGGTTGCCGTTATAGCAGGTTTTTCCTACGGCAGTATTTGTGGTGGTGTTAATCAGTCCGACTATGGTTTGATTGTTATCGAACACTGGCGAACCTGAGCTTCCTGGAGAGATACCTTGGCAGTTATTTTCGTTAAAGTCATACCAATGCCAGTAGCCTTCAACCACATCAAATGTATTCCCAGATTCACAATATGACAGTTGCAATGCGTTGACATCCATAGGCACACCCGCAATGGTGATCTCAGCCTCTGTAGGCAGTGACTCTTGAGAAATACGATAGGGAGTTAAGCCTTGAGCAATGAGCTGAGCGACGGTTTGGTCGGATGATAATACCGAGATATCTAAGCCTTTCATCGTTGAGTATAAGACTTTGTTAATACCCACAGAAATGGTTTCTCCAGCATCAATCGAATCTTGAAAGTAATTAAACTTGGCAGTGTAATTTACCGATTTTTCAACCGTTATATCATTACCTGATGATGAACTAAATGCATTTTGGCTACAGTGTCCATTTGAAAGAAAGGTTGCTGGAGCGTTTAGATTATCTCCAAATTGAACAAAAGAAACGGTGCAAGTCATATTGCCGCTGAGTTTACCAACAGAGCGATAGAAAGCATTTTCGCCACTTTCCGGTAGTTCAGTATTTTGGGCCGCCGAAGCAAAGGGGGAAGTAAGACAGAGCGTGGCGATATAAAATACAGGTATAGTTTTTTTCATTTATAAGCCTAAATTATTGACGTTGTTATGGGTGCACAAATCCATGAATATGCGATGGACGCATTTTCATTGCTGAACCCTTGTTATTTTTTGTGTAATAGGTTTGCTGAACGCTAGTGCGTGAATTTATATAAAGTGCATATAAGTGCTGATTTCCTCCTGATTTTTAATAACTTCAAATAAGAAACTAGATTGTATTTACCTTTGATCTTTTCACGCATCCATTCAACAGGTTTGCTGTTGAGTATTGGAACAGATCCAGTCTTTCTCAGGTTAAGTTGAAGGTGCGAGGTGATACCGGTCTAGATAACTTAGGGACAGTTTTGGTCAAAAGAGATATGTCGAGTTATGTGTCGAGGCTCACCTTAGACTGAGCCTCGACGACTCAAACTAGACCATCTCTTTACCTTCTTTTTTAGCTTTGCACATGTCTTTGTAGAGGCTAACACACAAAAGCACCATGATGCCCAGTGCCATGAGAGGCCAGATTAGAACATACAGAGTTAATGCTAGGCTTGACATTGGGGGACTCCTTCGTTTTCTTGGGTTTGATTTTTAGAGTCGTTAAAGGAAACAACATCCTTACCTATACTCGTAAAATCAAAGTGCTCTTTTGATCTTAAACTTAAAATCACGCAGGTTAGCGTACTGGCTCCGTAAGCGGTCATCGAGCTTAACAACACCGGGTAGTGGCGTAGTGCGTCCAATGCAAAAGGCGTGATGCTAATAAAGGCTATGCCACCAAGTATGCAAGCGGCTTTAAAACCAAAGAAGCCAAAAACCATCAAACCAATGACGACGCCTCCTCCTGCCGATGCGACCCATTCGAAAAACAATGCTGCTAGACCTTGTAGCCCAACAATTTCAAAACGAGTGATGACGAACATTCCAAAGCCGGCGATGGCTGCGCTGGTAAAGGCTAAGTTATTTACTCTATCCCAGTACAGGCTGGCGATGACGGGGAAAACGATGGCTCCCCATAGCGCGCCAACAAAGACAAGCATGGTAAGTATGTCGAACTTTAAGCAGGCTAATAACATGGCCAAAAAGGTAGCGCTGACCATAGTTAAACGGCCGATAAATAGCATGGTTTTGGGTTTGACTTTCCCCCGAGAAAGGTGCTTTCCATAGATATCTGTCATCACAAGTGCCGAGAGAGCGGAAAGATCCGAATCCGCTGTTGAGGATAGAGATCCAATCACCATAATGAAAAATAAGCCAACCAAAAAAGGAGTTAGGTAAGTTGCTGCCATTTGTGGGATCAGGTTGTTATAATTGCCGTCTTGAGGAGTAATGCCGGCAAGTAGAGCAAGAAATCCCAGCATACCCAAACCAATCACAATTGAACCGTAGCCTAGAGTTGCGGTAACAAATGTCGGTTTAAGTAAGTCCTCTCTCACTGCAAACAGCCGCTGGGCTATGGTTTGATTACCGATAGCATAGGCTAATACAGCAACAAAATATGGTGCCCCTTGTTCTAGTATGGCAGTTTGCGAATAGAAGCTAGATTGCTCAGCAGTGAGTAATGACATGCCTGATTCAAACAAAGTGCTACCACCAAGTTTGAAAAAGATAATAGGTATGATGATCACAGCGGCAAAAATCATAGCGATAACTTGACCAAAATCTGTTGTCACTGACGATCTAAAGCCAGACCAAATGGTATAGCTAAGCACTCCAAGGCCAGCAATGATAACGCCATGAACAAAGCTCAGCGGGGATAATATCTCCAACAGCGCGCCTGCTGCAGTGAAATTGACCGTCAGGCTGATAAGGCTTCCTACGATATTTGAACCTGCCATGATCATTTGGCTCGAACTTCCATGTCGAGCATGCATGATTTCGGCAAGAGTGTGAGCTTTAGGCGCAATCTGTCTGAACCTTTTACCAAATGGGTAAATAAAGAAAATCATCAATGCTCCCCAAAAACCATAATGAAGAGCACCCGATAAGCCATATTTATAGCCAGAAGTGGCTGCGGCGTAAAAGGAAGCGGCCCATATCCAAGTGGCAGTCATACTCGCTGCCGCCATACCGAATCCTATTGAATTATTCGATACCATATAGCCATCAACGTTTTCTTCTTTTCTGGCTAAGGTGAGTGATATTAAAAACGTTAGGCCGTAGAAGCATAGCAATAGCAGCAACGCTGTCTGGGTCGACATTTGATACATTTATTCTCCTTACTTCTCTCAAAGAGAAATGTCAGGTTAGAAAAGTGAGTTCTAGAGCGAAGTCTAGAACTCACCATGCTTCTAGCTGTTTGTAATCATTACTTTTAATGCATTATGTTTTTCTGCATTAATAAAGGTATCGTAGGCTTTATCTGTTTCACTCAGTGGGAAATGATGAGTACAAAGTTTTTCTGGATGCAGGTGACCAGCACGAATTTGCTTAATAAGAGCAGGCGTGGTGTAGGTGTGTACAAGGCCAGCTGTCATTGTGAAATTGCGTTTCCACATGTCTTCTAGGTTGATAGTCGCAGATTTTCCATGAACACCTAATACAGCGATATTCCCACCAGGGCGTACTAGCTTTTGGGACATATCCCAACCAGCAGGAATTCCTATCGCTTCAATCACAACATCTACGCCGACATTGTCGGTAATATCTAGTACTTGATCAACGGCGGTATTTTCAGAGTTATTGATTGTATGGGTTGCCCCAAGCTCTTTGGCAGCGTCTAATCGATGGGGGTTATTATCGATAGCATATATCTGACTAGGCGAGAAAAATTTGGCAGTCATTAAAGCGGCTAAACCGACAGGACCGCAGCCTATGATAGCCACTGAGTCTGCAGGTTTGAGCTTTCCATCTAAGACCCCAACTTCATATCCAGTTGGGAAAATATCGCTGAGAAAGACTAAAGATTCGGAATCTATATCCTCTGGAGCATGAAACAAACTGTTATCGCCATAGGGTATTCTGACATATTCAGCTTGGCACCCATCGATTTCATTTCCTAATATCCAGCCGCCATTTATACACTGACCAAACTGAGATTTCTGGCACATTGAGCAACTACCACAGGAGGTAATACAAGATATAATCACCCGGTCTCCAGGTTTGTATTTACTGACTCGACTACCACATTCTTGTACGACCCCTACTCCTTCGTGACCAAGAATCGTGTCACTTTTAAATGTTGAAACATTACCTCTTAATATATGTAGATCAGTACCGCAAATCGTCGTCTTTTCAATTTTAACAATAACGTCACTATCATCAATTAAAGTCGGTTTAGGTCTTTCTTGAAGAGAGTGATTGCCTTGAGCGTCCATAACATAAGCTTTCATTTTACTTCACCTTTTCGATAATGAAACTAGCCAAACTATTAGTATTGCTTTTAAATTATATTTAAATCTGCAATAAAGTTATTTATAACTATAAATTCCCTTGTTAGTAAAATATCTTAATATAGCTGTATTTTTTCGGATTATTGCATAGGAAAAATAAAAGTAAACGTTTGCCACATAATAAAAATAACTGGTCATACCAGTTATTTTTATTATTATATTTAATGGTTTTTTATGTTTTTCTTAGTGTTATTTGGATTAGCTATTCATGTTTTTGTCTTGAAGCTGGTCAATTTTAATCATATGTTTTTTTATTGACTTTCTTACATGCTTTTTTTGGTAACAAATATTATGTTGCAGTTTAATAATGTTAACTAGAATAATATATCAGTTCCCATTCTGTAAATATTGACTCTATACTTTATCGCGTCAACGAAAATTAGATAAGGGGTAGAGTATGTTTACTAAGCAACTGGTGTTACGGACGATTGATAGTTGTATTCTTAGTACTAAAAGCACCAGAAAGAAAACCCTTGGTTTACCCAAACTTCGAAGTGATATTGTCAAGCTCACCGATTTGAAGAAAATTAAAGATGTTTTGGTCGAAGCGATCAATGAAGAAGCTCCGACAGATCTTAAACCAGCCGACACTGCCTGTAAGTATTGGGTAAATCGCCATTCTTCATACACATTTAGACTATTCGATAAGGATACGAATACTAAAAAAGCGCTTAAATCTCTCGTCGATGAATACGGGGTATATTTTAATAGCGACCTTGGTAACTCTAAAGTTTATGAGAAAGCTCTACCGCCGACCAAACCACTGCTGTTAGGTAAAACAACGTCTATTAGTAAAATGACAGTGACTAATATGAAACAAGCCTCAAGGCGCGGAGATAAACAAATCGTCTTTTTAGGCCATGGTGAAACGACTCTTAATACGCATATCCAAATTCCCAAAGGTACGAGTGTCCATTTTTATACTTATGATCAGGCGTTTCTACGAGATGTAGATGTTAGAGCGATTGCATGTCCAGAAGTTTGGGGGAGGCATAAGGTGCCCACTGTACGTGAAGTTGCAGGCCCTGGGATGACTATTAAAGAGCACTATATTGGAGAGCTTGATCATCAGGGTCTTGGAGGACATATTGATAATCCCGCTTTCTTGGGCGGTGTTATGTTCACCGGTATTCGTTCACTTTCATCGCTTCTTGTTCCGAATATGGGTGTTGTGCATTTTGCAGCGTGTCGCGCGCACCCGACGGATGACATGATTGCCTTTAATAAAGGAGGAGGTGTCAATGTGGACAGTATTGAGCTCCAACAAAGGCGTGATTCAGTCATCGAGAATCTAATGAAAGTGGGTGGTTTGCCGGACCACTAATCGTAGAAAGAGCGCTGAAAGCGCTCTTTTTGAGTTTTTGACTTTGAACGAACTACTTGAGTAGAGAGTTATCATTCATAGCTGCTCAAAGAAAGTAATACTTGGTTCTTTTGTTAGCAGGCCATCTAAATTGTCTAGCAAGTTTAAGAAATGTGGTTCTCTGCAGTGAGTATCAAATGCGGCTTGATCGATAAATTGCTCTTGAAACATAAATATTGATGAGTTTCCTTTATCGCGTAGCAAAGTATAGCGAATACAGCCCACTTCATTTTGTGTGGGCTGAACCATATCAAGCAACAGTTGCTTCAGAGTGTCTTCTTGGCCTGGTTTTGCTTCAAAAGTGGCGGTTAAGTGGATCATTTTGGCACCTATTATTGGTATCTTCCGTTACGTTGCAGAAACTCGATCTTGTATCCATCAGGATCGGTAATGAAAAATAGTGTCGCTAAAACTCTATCTTGGTGATGAATCGTTTTAATATCAGACGGCAGGATATCTAATTGTTTTAGCTCACTATGAGCTTGTTGGATATTGTCGACCGACACGGCTATATGACCGTAACCAGAGCCATGTGTATAGGCGAGTTGGACATCATGATTGTGTGTTAGCTCAAGCTCGAACCCTGTTTCAGGGTTTGCCAAATAGGTTAGTGTGTAGTCGTCAAAAACAAATTGTTCTTTGATGTGTAAAGCAAGTGCTTTGTGGTAAAAATCAACCGAAGTACTTAGGTCACTTACTCTTATCATGGTGTGGATAAGCTTAGCCATTTTTTCCTCCTCTTCACGTGAGGTAATAGAATAAACAGGCTTACGTGAGTGTTGGTAGTACTCCAGTACGACATTAACTATTTTGTTAGGGTATTTGGAGCTGCTGATATATGTTGCTCATCACGTTTTCTGGTTGGCGTAGGTAAATGAGGCAGGCGCATCTAAGTAAGGAAGTAAAGTTTTTGACTTGATCGTTATACACCAGTGCCTCTAAATAAATTGTACTGATGAATTTTGGCAATGTCATACCTTGGAGCTGAGCAATTTCTTCAAGAATGTGCCAGAAACTTGCTTCGAGCTTGATACTTGTTGCATGCCCATCGATACGAATCGACTTAGCGATAATTTGGTAGTTTTCTTGAGGTTGGTGAGAGAAAAGTTCACACATAAATTTTTAACTGAGATTGGACGAGGTAGCTTTCTAACTTAGCTTTTCGTTTCAGTCAATACAGCATGAAAAATAAACGCCCAGTTGGGCGTTTATTATATTCAACTACTTTACCTGGGTCTTGATGTATTCACCAAGCTCAGAGTGATGCATGATTTTTGATATAGGTATAATCGCCTCAGCAGGTCCCCAAGCAAATACGTTTACTGGTGTATGAGTATGGGTTCCTGTTCCCCACACAATGTTTTGACTGGTGGCTTGTTCTCTTGCTAAGACATTTCCACGGTCGTTGTACGGAAAAAAGGCATCAAAATCATTGATTGCTGGTATGTTTTCAGCAGATAGGTACGAGTGGCCAGCTAGGCGATATGGGTTAGGTTTATTGGCTAAAACCTTTTCTGCTTGAGCAGAAGAGATAGGAAACTCTGTGTTGGTATTCACAATCTCGGCAAACTTGGCGGCGGTTTGCTGGCTTTTATCCAGTTGTTCAAACTCACTGACCATGCCATAGTAGCTCTTCTTTTGTTGATACAGTTTATCAAGCAGCTCAAATGATCCGAAGTTAAAGTTTGGGGCATAATCTTTATTTGAGAATGCCTCGCCCTCGCGTTTTTGTGGTTTAGGGAGGTTTTTAGAAGAATAACTGAAACCAAAGGAGCCCGTTTCATGATCGGCTGTTACGATAACAAGCGTGTCGTTACGACCTTTTGCCCATTGATAAACCGTGTTAATAGCTTCATCAAATTTAAGCATTTCATGCAGCATATTGCCCGCATCATTGCTGTGTGCAGCCCAATCTATTTGTCCGCCTTCAACCATTAGAAAGAAACCATCTTTATCTTTTGACAGTACTTCTAAAGCTTTGCTAGTCATTTCCTTCAAGCTAGGCTGAGTACGTTTGGGATCATCTTTATTGGCGCTGTATGTAATGCCATCGTTCATTCCTGAGTACGAAAATAGCCCGAGCAATTTTTCATTCGATGATGTTTGCATCGCTTCTCGATTGAATACTAACTGGTAGCCATTTTGTTGAGCTTCAGTTAGAAGGTTACGTTCGTCTTTGCGTTTGGACTTGAGGTAGATGCCACCTTGAGTCAGCTCTTTCAGCTGATTGTACACTTCGCCTTTGTCATTCGTTGATTGCGGAATCCAGTGCCTAAGTCCCCCTGATAGCATTACATCGGCACCTGTCTTCAGCATATCTGTGGCAATTTCATTCTCTAGAGAGCGATGAGCTCGATGAGCAGCGAAAGATGCGGGTGTTGCATGGGTTAGGCGAGTGTCTGAGACAAGGCCTGTTGCTTTGCCTAAACTTTTTGCCTTTTCTAATACAGTTTGGACATGGTTGCCCTGTGCATCGACGCCAATGACTTCAGAGCCAGTATGGACGCCTGTAGAGAGCATGGTTGCAGAACATGCAGAATCAACCACGATAGCATCTTCTGGGTGAGTTAATGAGGAGCCAATCACGCCCTTTTGAGCAAGTTGGAATAGTGCTGTTGGTTGTCCTTTGTATATCGAATTTGGCGCTCTGTTTGCGTAGGTTTCAAGTAAACCCACTTGTTGAGGGCCCATACCGTCGCCAATCATTAAGATGACGTTTTTAATTTCTGCAGAAACTAGGTTACAAGAAAATGCAGAAGTGACCATTGCTGTGAAAATAGGTTTGGTAAAATGTTTCATGGTGGTCCTATTGATTTTGTGATTTTATTGGCCCACTTTACATTGATTAAACCTATAATCAACAGGCTTAATTTTATGTTTGTTCATTGTGTTGGATTTGAGAAGCGTTTGATTTACTAAGAGTTACGGTGTGGTGCATCTTGTATTGGTGGTAGGTGGTCGATTTTTGGAGTGCAAAGATCTACACGCACCACATAGGGCACTGACCTAATGATTATCTCATCAGAGCTTGCCTGTTATTACAGCACTCGTTTTATTATACGAGCGCTAGAAGTATTCCACCAACCGTTGCCGCTGCGGAAAGATATTGCCCCGCTGAGTAGGCACCATCTTCTTCTTTTTCTATTTCATCAGGTTTGTCGATACCTAGAGCGCCGTGTGTAAACGATTCGACTTTATCTCCAACAGTTTTGTTCTCTTTTTCAGCTGCTTTGGATTCTTTGTCTAGCTCTTGTAAAGCCGCCAGCAGTGCTTTTCCTTCTTCTGAAAGTGTGACTTTGTTCTGCTCTACCTTAAGCGGTGCCGAGCTTTGGCTCAACTCGCTTTGATTCGCTTGAGGCTTGACCTGCTGGGTTGGGGTCAGCTTGGCTGGCTCCATTCCTACTGGTGTCATAGCGATCTCCTTACATCATCCTCAGGGTTTGTATCGGCCGTTCAAAGGAAAACTTGTGTAAAAAATACCGTATTTGCTTGAAATCTATCCAAGCACAAAGTGTGCCGATAATATTGATAGGAGATAAATAATAGCCAACAGAAGTTAAGATAGGAGGAGTGTAGACTGTTTACCATGTTTATGAATCAGTTCTACACTCGAAACATTTGGGGTTACAAACAGGTTAAGTCATCATTTCTCTTACTTAACTGCTTGGACTCCTTTAACCAATTTTCCTCTTTTATATATCGATAAGGAAAGGGGAGTACTTCAAGCTGATAATCCTGACTGTTTGAGATAACCTCGTCATTGGGCGTGATAACCACTACTTTTAAGTTGGGTTGACGTGCCAATATAGAAGCTTTTATTCCCAGCCCTTTCTCGATATGAAATTTTCCTGCAATATGAAGAACTTGTGCTTGTGGGTTTAATTGCAAATAGTCTGTAATGCTCTCTGCCATGGTTTCATCCCAAGTGATTTGCGCAGCGTAGTATCGCTCTGCTTTTTCACTCACACCATGGTGCATCGAAGCCATAAATTTATCTTTATACAGACTCGGCTGTGTATTGACATTAGTAGCGACTGTAGCGCGCTGCTCTGAGCTGAGCTTGTCTAGGTATGATATGCCTTGCTTGCCGATACAACGAACAATATTTTTCGGGGCATTAGCAGCAATAATATCGAGTTGCCGAGCTTTGGCGAGTTCAACTATCGGACGGTAATCACTTTCATAGTTGGGCCAAGCATTTGCTTCCTTAATTAGAGTCTGTTCGCCTATTTCGCCATTTAGGTATTGTTCAATGACAGGCTGAGAATCACGAGAGAACTGCTCCATGGATAAGGCAATTGTTCGTCCCTTAGCAGACAGAGTGTTGAGCAAATCGGTTTGAAAATGATGAATACCGCTATGCGAATGTAGCTCTCCCACCAGAATCACATCGGCTTCAAGGATATCTTGAGGAAGCTTGTGCAAAGAAATAGGGCTAGCACTGGGGGAGAAAAGTTGGTAGTCGTAGAAAGTCTCAGTTTGCTTTGGCGATGAAGTCGAGCAAGCCGTTAGACTCAAGGAGACCAAAGCTAAGATAATGAATTTATACATATGCTTTTCGAAAGAAGGTGATAATTACGGTTTATCTATACTACCAATAGCTATTAGTGTTTACGATAAATTCGGATAATAAAATCGGCCTCGCATTCAAATGACTCCTCAGACGCCAATGACTGGCGGAGTATTGAGTCAGCTTTCCATGCGAAGGGTGTCATTTGCAAAAGAGTATCTGCGTCGCCATTTTCTAGCGTCATAACATAATTTAATGCCACCTGCTGCTCTAGCTCAAAGCCATCGATCTCCTCGGGACTCTCATCATGCAGATTAACGGTTTCATACAGCTTTTCTCTCAGTTGGTATAAGTGTCGCGCACCAGGAGTTACGGTAACTACAATACCGCCAGAGCGAATAACACGCTCGAGTTCGCTGGGGCTACACGGTGCATAGATTCTGAGAACTGCATCAAGGCATTTGTCTTCAAAAGGTAGGCGTGCACTCGATGCCACGCTGAATTGGCAACTGGGATAACGTTTCGAAGCGTAACGAATAGCAATTTTCGAGATATCAAGGCCATAAGTAATGGCGCTCGGGTGTTGTTCCTGTAGCTGGCATGAGACTTCATTGGTGTAATAGCCCTCTCCACAACCTATATCGAGTAGCTTGTGCTGAGAGTTTTTTAAATACTGCGCGCAGATTTGCGCAACCTTACTCTGCATGGGCTGATAATAGCCTCTTTCTAAAAAATGACGACGTGCCTGTATCATCTCTTTGTTGTCGCCGGGATCTTTTGAGCGTTTATGTTGAACCGGCATTAGGTTGACGTAGCCTTCTTTGGCAATATCAAATGAGTGATTATTGGTACAACGATAAGAGCGTTCGGTAAGAGTCAGACTGTGTTCGCAAAGAGGGCAAGAATAAGACATAACAATTTCGCATTGGAGTAAGTGTGGTGGATTTTAACAGGAAGATAGGATTCAAACCATGGCAATGGTGTAGCCACATACATAGAGGTATGTGGCTTGAGATTAATTAATGGATATTTTTGTTGATAGTTGGTGGGTTTCTCCAGGCTGTAGCTCTTTACCTTGCTCTAGGCTTGATGCGTGAAGGCTCGACTCGATGCACATCATGGTAAGGTAACCATGGTCAGCCATGTCGTTTAAATCGGCTGAACCTTGTTGCCAAGGGTTCCAGAGTACAGCTGAATTATGGCCTTGGTTTTCAATAACTAATTCTCTGTTGTAACCCGCATCCTTGAGGCACATTTGTTGGTTGGGGTGAGTATATACCCTATCAATGGTATCGGTTAAGTGCAGTGGATCATGACCTGCACAGCGAGTTTGATTTTGTAAGTTATCCATATACTCTGAACCCGCTCCTGTGATTATGGTATCGTGAATATCGCTCACATTAAGGTAGCTATGAAGAGCCGCTGAAAACTTCCATGGCTTTACGTCGGTATTGGAGACACTCAAAGTAAGGCTTAGTTCTTCTCCAACTTCGATGATAAGTCGAGCCTCAAATTGAAATGGCCAGATCTCCAGACTTTTCTCTGAAGGACTCAAGCCAAGCTCGATAACTACTCCATGATCGTTTTCCCTATGCTGTAGTAGTGACCATTCGGTTGTTCGAGCAAAGCCATGAGAAGGGGAAGCAATTCGACCAAACCATGGCCAGCACACAGGAATACCCCCACGGAGTGCTGTTTTACCATCAAAAATTGCTCTTTCACTCATCCAGATGAGATCTTTTTGCCCCGTGGGTTTATACGAGACAAGATGTCCGCCATGCAGCGCGATACCGGCGGTCGCTTTGTCATGGATTACCCGGATGATTTTTACTTGGTCTACTTCAACGATAGTGATGTTGTTCGATAATACGGTTATAGGTGGAAGCGTGTTTAAATCCATGTCTAGGTTTCCTCAGCCAGAGCGGATGGTGAGTACATTATTGTTTTCTTTGTTATTTATGCATACTTTGCTTTAAATGCAAAAAAGGCGACTCAGTGGCCGCCTTTATCATAAAGCTATAAATTAATCGCGTTACTTAGAAATGTGTGCGATTAGGTCTAGAACTTTGTTTGAGTAACCAATTTCGTTGTCGTACCAAGATACAACTTTAACGAAATTATCAGTTAGAGCGATACCAGCTTTAGCATCGAATACTGAAGTTTGAACTTCGCCGATGAAGTCTTGAGAAACAACTTGGTCTTCAGTGTAACCTAGTACGCCTTTTAGCTCACCCTCTGAAGCTTCTTTCATTGCTGCACATACAGCTTCGTAAGATGCACCTTCTTTCAGGTTTACAGTTAGGTCAACTACAGAAACGTTAGCAGTTGGTACACGGAAAGCCATACCTGTTAGTTTGCCGTTTAGTTCTGGAAGAACAACGCCTACAGCTTTAGCAGCACCAGTTGAAGATGGGATGATGTTCTGAGAAGCACCACGACCGCCGCGCCAGTCTTTAGCAGAAGGACCATCTACCGTTTTTTGAGTTGCTGTAGTAGCGTGAACTGTAGTCATAAGACCAGATTCGATACCGAACTTGTCATTAAGAACTTTAGCGATAGGAGCTAGACAGTTAGTTGTGCAAGAAGCGTTAGAAACGATGTCTTGACCAGCGTAAGTGCTGTCGTTAACACCCATTACGAACATTGGAGTTGCATCTTTTGAAGGACCAGTTAGAACTACCTTTTTTGCACCAGCAGTAATGTGCTGACGTGCAGTTTCATCAGTTAGGAAGATACCAGTTGCTTCAGCGACAACGTCAACACCGATTTCGTCCCACTTAAGGTCAGTTGGGTTACGCTCAGCAGTAACACGTACCGTCTTACCGTTAACGATTAGGTTACCACCCTCAACTTCAACAGTACCGTTGAAACGGCCGTGAGTTGAATCGTACTTAAGCATGTACGCCATGTATTCTACATCGATTAGGTCGTTGATACCCACAACTTCGATGTCGTTGCGCTCTTGTGCTGCACGAAATACGAAACGACCGATACGGCCAAAACCGTTAATACCTACTTTGATAGTCATTATAGTTGCTCCACAACTTAATTTCTGATTAAAGATAACTGGTAGTAAAATTACAGAATCCAGTCAAAATCTGCAACAGATAATCGGACTTAACTTGTTTAAAGTCAAAAAAAAGCGTCGCTTTTTTTCATAACAAGTATTATTTGACTATCTTTTGAGCGGATTGTGGGTTTTTTTCTTAACCAGTTGACATAAGATAGCTTGGATGCGTTCATTGATGGTGAGTGTCTAACCATCCTTTCACGGATTTAAAGTATGTGCTACAAACACTCACTAGCGCAAGTTTTTACAACGATAAAGTCAACGAGTTGAATCCTTTTTCGAGGGAGAAATAAAATTGGAACAGGCAAAAGAAAAAATTAACAAACCTGATGAATACTGGCGTGACAAGTTATCTGATGAAGAGTATCGAGTATGTAGAATGCAAGGCACTGAAGCGCCGTTCTCCGGCAAGTTACTGCATAATAAAGACACCGGGGTATACCACTGTACCTGTTGCAACAGTGCTTTGTTTCAGTCTGATAATAAGTATGACTCAGGGTGCGGTTGGCCAAGTTTCGATGCGCCGATTAACGACCAAGCTATTCGCTATTTAGAAGATCTGACTCACGGAATGGTAAGGACAGAAATTCGTTGTGCAGTATGTGATAGCCACTTAGGGCATGTTTTCCCTGATGGGCCTGCTACTACGGGTGATCGATTTTGTGTGAACTCAGTGTCGTTAATTTTCAACAAATCACAACAAAGCGGTGAATAAATCACCGCTACTTGTTCGATTCTTTCAGTTGAACTTAGGCATCATACTGCGTTTGTATTTGCCGCTATCAAGCGCACTTTTGATATCATCTGCAATGTTATCAAGCTGCTCATATTTATCTTCACTAAACCCGTAGAGTAATTTCATTTCCTGTGTTGAGGCGATAACCGGGACTTCAAACGCACTGGCAACCATGGCCCAAACGTAAGCCTGCTCTTTTTGATTTATCTGGTAATTGATACTGGCAAGTGATTTGAAGATGTCCGTATTAAGGTTATCACCATCGCTCAGTTCAAGAGACTTGTTGAGCAGTTTGACGGTTTTCTCTAGGTCGCGACTGGTGTAGAAAGTTGCAAGGGCGTACTGCATTTCTGCTGTCTCTAAGGCAGGTTTTCCTTCAAGCTGTAAGAAGCTTCTACGTGCACTTTCATCGCCGGTCTGACTCCACAAGAAATACAGAGCATCTGGAGATGAGGATTTTCTAATTTCTTCCACAAGAGCCTCGAGGTCTTCACCTGCATTGACCAGAGCATTGAAACGCTTTCTTCGCAAATCTGCTTGATCTATGGTCTGAATCTGTGAAGCGAGCTCTATGCACTTTTTATATTCTGCGGTTAACGCATACTCTTTGATTAACATCACATCTGATGGATTTCGGAATGAGTCATATCTATGCCAGATCAGCTTAGTACGTGGCAGTTTGCACTGACCATCATTTTGATTCATTCTCTCGCAGCGAAGTTTTGGGTTGTCCTTACACAGCTGATCGGTATTTCTTCTATTTTCGAAACATCCAGTGACAGCAGCAGCTAGAACAACTATTACGAATAATTTTAATGGCTTCATATTTATAATTGCTTGTGATCCGTTACACTTATCTCAGCATGTAATCTTGATTCAGATCGCTTGCTGGTTATGTTTTTCTCATATTAGTTACAACTTAAGGATAGACCATGGACGCAGAGCAGTTAGTTAATGCGATTACACCTGAAGCATATGAGCGTCTTTTGTATGCTGTTGAAACAGGTAAATGGCCTGAGGGTACACCACTTTCTCAGCAGCAACGAGACTCATGTATGCAAGCTGTGATGTTATATCAGTCAAAGCACAATTCTGAAGCTCAGCATATGACAGTTGCCAAAGGTGGTGAGGTGAGTTTCAAATCAAAGTCTGAGCTAAAAAAACAGTTTGCTGATGATCAAGATGACATTTTGAGGGTTAACCCTAACCAAGCCTAGCATTCGCTCTGATGTGATAGAAGGCTCTTCGCCTTCTATCTGAGGAGATGTCTTGTTATTGATAATTAACCGCAGCACTTTTTGTATTTTTTACCGCTACCACAGGTACAAGGGTCATTTCGGCCTATTTTTCTATTCGCCGATTTATCTAATGAAGGGCTGTTCGGGAAAGTACCATCTATGTAATACCAGAGATCATTTTCTTTTATAAAGCGTGAACGCTCTTCAAGGCAGTGTTTGATGCCTTGCTCTTTAAAGTAGGCTTTAAAGGTAACGAACCCTTCTTGGGCATGTGCTCCATCTTCGACTTTGACGACGTCCAGTTCACACCATTCACTTTCCACCGATTGTTGAATCGCTTCTCTTTGCATGTGTGCTTCGCAACTCGGGTGATAGGTCGCAACAACATAATCGACCAAATGTTTCACATGAGCACTGTAGCGAGAACGCATCAGCTGTTCTGGCGTTTTGGCCTTCGCATGATCGTTATGAATAGGTTCACAGCAATTCGCATAGTCTTTATTTGCGCCGCAAGGACAAGTATCCATGTTAGCTCCAGTAGTGCCTTGTATTATCGAAATGAGGAAAACATAAGGACTTATGTCTAAGGTTTTTGATGAAATGGTCTTTGTTCAAGAGCATAGTCCTCTTTGCTAAAGACAAGCACCGAGCCTTGAGTGTACCAATCACCAAGTACGATTCGGGTTCTTTGGTTTTCTATGGTGCCGAATTTATGAATATTGGGTCTATGAGTATGCCCATGAATCATCAGCTCGACTTGGTACCTGTCCAGTACAGACTCGACTTCAGATTGGGTTACATCCATAATTTCTAATGGCTTGTGCTGCTTGTCTGAACGTATGTCTGTTTGTACTTTTTTGACAATCTTTGTTTTGATAAACATCGGAATACGATTGAATAGCCATTGTAGCCAAGGCTTATGCACTATATTGCGAAATTTGAGATACTGTATATCTTGGGTGCACAATGTATCTCCATGTAATATAACGGCTTTCGTACCATAGAGATCAATGACAGTCTCATCTCCCAGAAGTGAAACCCCGGTATCAGCCGCAAAGCGTTTACCGATAAGAAAATCTCGATTACCTTGGGTGAAATAGCAATCCACTCCAGCGGATGTAAGGCGTTTGAACTCTTCACGAATTTGATTGGCAAACTCTGAGCGGTCGTCATCACCTATCCAAAAATCAAACAAGTCACCTAAAACGTACAAAGCGTCGGCGTGAATGGCTTCCTCACGCATAAAGCGAACAAAACAATCGGTAATGTCAGGTAGAGATGGAGACAGGTGAAGATCAGAAATAAATAATGTGGTCATAGTTATTCGTTAACCAGAATAGGTACAGAGAGGGAGAGTCATACACTCTCCCTTATCGTGCTTACTCTTCGATAGTCGTGCCAGTGATTAGTACATCATCAAGCGGCACGTCTTGGTGCATACCATAAGAACCTGTGCTGACTTCTTTAATCTTGTTAACGATGTCCATACCTTCAGTCACTTCAGCAAAAACGCAGTAGCCCCAACCATCCATGCTTTCACTACGAAAATCTAAGAAGGTATTATTGCTTACATTGATGAAAAATTGAGAACTTGCTGAATGCGGCTCCATAGTACGAGCCATCGCTAGGGTGCCCACTTTATTGCTTAAGCCATTATTAGCTTCGTTTTTAATCGGAGCACGCGTTTCTTTTTCACGTAGGCCAGATTCCATGCCACCACCTTGGATCATGAAACCATCAATAACACGGTGAAAGAGTGTGTTGTCATAAAAACCATCACGGCAGTATTGCAAAAAGTTAGCACAGGTTTCGGGTGCTTTATCTTCGTTTAGTTCAACTTTAATGTCACCAAAATTAGTGTGAAGGGTGATCATGATGATGTCCTTAGTTTTCATTTTTGACTTAAAGTCTGAATTCTATATGAAGTTTCACTAATTTTGTATGTGAATAATGGAGGTATTAGAGGATTAGTGGCTTTAATCGTACTTTTTTCAACATTTGAGGGATGATCTCTAAGCATGCATATTGTTATACTGAGGTACTATTTCATATTCACAATAATTAGATAGAGATCATGCTAAAGATATACAACACACTCACGAGACAAAAAGAGGAATTTACACCAATTAATGCCAACAAAATTGGGATGTATGTCTGTGGGGTCACCATCTATGATCTCTGTCATATTGGTCACGGGCGAACTTTTGTCTCTTTTGACGTTGTGTCTCGCTACTTGCGTTTTCTTGGTTATGATCTGACGTTTGTCCGCAACATTACGGACATTGATGACAAGATCATTAAGCGCGCGAATGAAAATGGTGAAAGCTGCGAATCGTTGACCGAGCGCTTAATTGGCGAAATGCATGCCGACTTTGATGCGCTCAATATGAAACGCCCAGACGTTGAGCCGCGCGCAACAGAGTACATAGATGAAATTATTGAATTGGTTGAAAAGCTTATTCAGCGCGGGTTTGCTTATGTGGCTGACAACGGCGATGTTATGTTTGAAGTCGCGAAATTTGATGAGTACGGGAAGCTGTCAAAACAAGATTTAGACCAGCTACAAGCGGGTGCTAGGGTAGACGTAGAAACGGCTAAACGTAGTCCACTTGATTTTGTGGTTTGGAAAATGTCAAAGCCAGGTGAGCCAAGTTGGGAATCGCCTTGGGGCGCAGGTCGTCCAGGTTGGCATATTGAGTGTTCTGCCATGAACTCTTCTATTCTTGGTAATCACTTTGATATTCATGGTGGAGGCTCTGATCTCCAGTTCCCACATCACGAAAATGAGATTGCACAATCATGCTGTGCGCATGACACTCAATATGTTAACACTTGGATGCACAGTGGCATGGTGATGGTCGACAAAGAAAAGATGTCGAAATCACTTGGCAACTTCTTCACGATTCGTGATGTGCTGGGTCATTATGATGCAGAGACTGTGCGTTACTTTTTGATGTCAGGACACTATCGCAGTCAACTTAATTACAGTGAAGAAAACCTAAATCAAGCGAGAGCTTCTTTGGAACGTCTGTATACCTCTTTGCGTGGTTTGGACTTGACTGTGCCATCTGCTGGTGGTGAGGAATATGTTAAGCGTTACACTGACGCCATGAATGACGATTTCAATACGCCAGAAGCATACTCAGTATTGTTTGATATGGCACGTGATATCAACCGAATAAAAAATGACAATCTCGAGCAGGCGAGTGCCTTGGGTTCATTGATGCGAGAGCTTGCCGACATTATCGGTATCTTACATCAAGAGCCGGAAGCCTTTTTAAAAGGGCAAGCAGGTAATGATAGTGAAGCCGCTGAAATCGAGGCGCTTATTAAATTGCGTAATGATTCGCGAGCAGCAAAAGATTGGGCGAATGCCGATCTTGCTCGTGACAAGTTGACTGCTATGGGGATTGTGCTTGAAGATGGCGCCTCAGGCACGACTTGGCGTCGTAAATAGCGAATATTTTTTAGGGCTGTTGATTCAGCCCTTTTTCTTTCTATCCACAAGTTTAGGGTAATCAACCAGTGGCTCAGATGTATTTCTACTACTCGGCAATGAATGCGGGTAAATCCACCACACTTCTTCAATCATCATTTAACTACCAAGAGCGAGGGATGACCCCTCTTATATATACAGCGGCTTTGGATGACAGGTATGGGGTTGGTAAAGTGAGCTCTCGTATAGGCTTGCAGTCTGACGCGCAACTATTTCGAACTGATACGAATCTCTATCAAGAAATCGCGGCTCTGGATGAGGTTAAGAAGCGTCATTGTATCCTCGTTGATGAATGTCAGTTTTTATCAAAGCAGCAGGTTTACCAGCTAACGGAAGTGGTTGATAAGCTGAATATACCAGTGCTTTGTTATGGTTTGAGAACAGACTTTTTGGGAGAATTGTTTGAAGGCAGCAAGTACTTGTTGTCATGGGCTGATAAGTTGATTGAACTCAAAACTATTTGCCACTGTGGGCGTAAAGCTAATATGGTCATTCGAACTGATGAAAATGGCAATGCGATAGCACAGGGGGATCAGGTTGCTATCGGCGGCAATGATAGATATGTCTCGGTTTGCCGACAGCATTACAAAGAGGCGCTGGGCAAATAGCCTATAGTATCGAATACAACAAAAAACGGAGCACTAGGCTCCGTTTTTTGTTGTATTCGATAATCTGAGATTAACGAGCACGGAAGACGATACGGCCTTTTGATAGGTCGTAAGGAGTCATCTCAACAGTAACTTTATCACCAGTAAGGATACGGATGTAGTTTTTACGCATTTTACCGGAGATGTGAGCTGTAACTACGTGACCGTTTTCTAGCTCAACACGGAACATTGTGTTTGGAAGAGTATCAAGGACAGTGCCTTGCATCTCAATAACGTCTTCTTTAGCCATTTAATCCTCTTTTAGAAATGGATAATTTCCGCCAGCATTATGCCAACTAAAATGAAATCAATAAATTTGGGACGTATTCTACCCTTGCCAACGCTGATTTACTAGCCTTTGATTGCGTTGAAAACGGACTTTATAATTCATCGCGGGGCATTCGTCGATTTGATAGCCAAGATAGAGCCATTGTTTTCCCTGTTGTTGGCAGTCTTTTATTTGGAACAATACTGCTAGTGTTCCTAGGGATAATGGGTAGTGAGGGTCAAAAAAGGTGTAAAAAGCACTGATGGAATTGGACAAGATATCTGTTACGGCTACTGCAATTAACTTATCTTGATCATAGATATGTAAATATTGTGTATTCAGCCATTTACAGTGGGAAAAGTGAACAAATTCATTTTGTTTTGGTGGATACATGGTTCCACCTTTGTGACGCGCTTCAATATAGCTTGAATATAATTCGAACCAACCAGGTATCATTTCGTCTCTCAGTTCCCATGAAAGGTGCTTAGCTTTGTTAAGTAAGCGTTTTTGACTCTTTGAAAGCTCGATATCTGGTACAGATAATCTGATGGGTTGACACGCTTTGCACTGGTCACAATGTGGCTTGTAAATGGTATCGCCACTACGACGAAAACCATTGGCCAACAACACTTCATAACCCGAAGCCGTGTGCATGGTCGGATCGAGAGCGACGGCTACACGTTCTTGTTTATCGGCAAGATAGCTGCACTGATGACTATCGGTTAATCCTATACGAATTTGTTGCAGGTCAGAACTCATGGATTCTCCTCTGAAGACAACTTAATCCACTGCGGCTTATAACTGCTCGCAACAAGTTTTTCCTGTTTTAATGATAGCAGGCTTTGTATAAACTCTTCTCGCTCTAACTCCATTGCTCCAAGAGACTTGAGGTGTTTATTCATTACCTGACAATCGATCAGCTTTCCTCGCATCGCCGTAAAATGTTGACAGAAATACCAAAGCGCAATTTTTGAGGCGTTAGTTTTGAGGCTAAACATAGACTCTCCACAAAATACCTGCCCGATTGAAATACCGTATAATCCACCGATTATTTTGTTATTCTGCCATACCTCTACAGAATGGCAGTGTCCCATAGTCGCAAGCTTTTTATAGGCGATCTGCATGTCATTAGTCAGCCATGTTTCATCGGCAGAACGCGTCGAAGCACATTGCTCAATGACAGTTTCTGTTGCCATATTGATGCTGACTTGATATTCATGCTTTCTTTGAAATTTTTTAAGACTTTTAGAAGGTTTGAATGTCTTAGGATCAAAGACAGCTCGTGGCGATGGACTCCACCAAAGTATTGGGTCATCTTCGCTATACCATGGAAAAATGCCATGTTGGTAGGCCAGAAGTAAACGATCAGGTGTTAAGTCTCCTCCATAAGCGAGCAGTCCATTAGGATCATGGAGTGCTTCATGTGGGGAGGGGAACCATAGGTTATCACTATCGAGTTCAGTTAGATAAATGGCCATAATATAGGAGAATTATGATGAGAAAATGGCTTTTGATTTTATTCATTTTACCACTCTTTGCCAATGCAGCTTATGAGAGAAATAAGGCTAGACCTGTCAATGAGGTTGTATTTGGAAGTATAGACTCTGTGCGATATTTGACTCAGCAGGATGTCGTAAGAGCAGAATCGTCGGGTTGGGAGACTCTACTGGGCGCAGTTGTAGGAGGTGTTGTTGGTAACCAATTTGGTGGTGGAACAGGTAAGCAGGTGGCGACAGCAGTTGGAGCTGTTGCCGGTGCAGGAGTTGCACATAATATGGCAAACCAAGAATACAAAGTGGAATACAAGTTGGTTGAATTACTGATTAAAACAGACAAGGGTAAGCTTATTGATGTCATTCAAGATGTCGACAATAGCATGCTGTTTGAACGCGGTGACAAAGTACGCATACTGTATTTTGACAATGGAGTTAGGGTAGACAAAGAGTATTGATTTGCTTGCAGTTAACTCGTTAAACCCAAAAATATCGACACTAATTGTGACTTTGGTCTGGTTTTAGATGTCAATTTTGGTTACGCTGCCGTTACTAATAATTTTCAGTGCTTGCATAATCAAGGAATCTTAGAATTAAATGGAAAGCCTTACGTTACAACCCATCAGTAAAGTTCATGGCGAAGTGAACTTGCCAGGCTCTAAAAGTGTTTCAAATCGCGCACTACTGCTTGCTGCTTTAGCGCAAGGGACAACTCGTTTGACTAACCTTCTCGATAGCGATGATATTCGTCACATGTTGAACGCGCTGACTAAGCTCGGAGTGAATTACACGCTTTCGCAAGATAAGACAGTGTGCGAAGTTGAAGGTCGAGGCAAGCCATTCGACTCCAAAGACGTATTAGAGCTGTTTCTTGGTAATGCAGGGACGGCGATGCGTCCTCTTGCAGCGGCTCTTTGCTTGGGAACGGGCGACTATGTTTTAACAGGCGAGCCACGCATGAAAGAGAGACCTATAGGTCACTTAGTGCAAGCGCTTCGACAAGCTGGTGCAAAGGTAGAGTATTTAGAGAATGAGGATTATCCGCCGCTAAAGATTAAAGGGACAGGTCTAAACGGGGGCGTGATTGAAATCGATGGTTCGATATCAAGCCAATTTTTAACCGCATTTTTGATGTCTGCACCCATGGCAAAGGAAGATATTACCATTAGGATCATTGGTGACTTGGTTTCTATACCCTATATCGACATTACCTTACACATCATGTCACAGTTTGGTGTTCAGGTAGAAAATCATAATTATCAGGAATTTACCATTCGCCACGGGCAGTCTTATGTGTCTCCTGGTGAGTTTCTTGTCGAGGGTGATGCTTCGTCGGCTTCTTACTTTTTGGCTGCAGCAGCAATCAAAGGGGGGGAAATAAAAGTCACGGGTATTGGTCGCAACAGTATTCAAGGTGATATCCAGTTTGCCGATGCGCTAGAGAAGATGGGAGCTGATATTGAGTGGGGCGATGATTATGTCATCTCTCGAGTAGGCAAACTAAAAGCGATTGACATGGACTTTAACCACATTCCTGATGCTGCCATGACTATTGCAACGGCTGCTTTGTTTGCTGAAGGAACGACAGCAATTCGCAACGTCTATAACTGGCGAGTCAAAGAAACCGATCGTTTGGCAGCTATGGCGACAGAATTACGCAAAGTCGGAGCAGAAGTTGAAGAAGGCGAAGATTATATTGTGGTGACGCCTCCAAATCAGCTCCTCCATGCGAAGATCGATACTTATGACGATCACAGAATGGCAATGTGTTTTTCTCTTGTAGCACTTAGTGATACGCCTGTTACGATTAACGATCCGAAATGTACCTCAAAAACTTTTCCGGATTATTTTGACAAGCTTTCTTCACTCAGCGTTTAAAACACATCAGCCCCGAAGATTATTTGGGGCTGCATAATATTGCAGCTAATATGTTGTAAGAATCTAGCTTTGTCTCAATGTAAATTCATTAGATAAGTGAAGAGTAAGATATTTCAGTATATTGAAAGCTGATGGTGAGTTTGGTGTGGGTAAGCCATTTGTGTCGAGAAAACAGTGGCCCTTAAAAACGAGGACTCCATCTTTTTCCTCAACCTCATCTGCTCTCATGCCAGCAATGTAATCATCATGCTCTTGAATCAGATGATTGGCAATCAATAAAAGTTCGAATTTTGAAATGACTTTTCTCTGGTTCATCTATTATTACTCATGCTCTATTGCTATGTGTAGATAGAGAAGAGTGTAAATGAAGTTGCATTTTTAGCCTTTGAGGTAGATCAACCAAGGCAACTAATGCAATGGCTCTTATTTTGTGAGCGGCGGCAAAATTTTCTCGCTTGTATTAGCAGAAGTATCCAAGCCGCGGCTAGTATGTGGGGCCTTTTGAAGAGGTGAGTTGTAATTCGATGAATTGTCGACCACTTAGTCGTGGATTTCAAAAAAGATATTGATCTTCTGGATTTCTCACTCGATAGTAAAAAAGAATTAACATTTTAAGTATGCCGTGCGTTATGAGGCCGGGTCATATAAAGGACACTTGAGTCAATATGGGTAAGTCACTCGTTATTGTGGAGTCGCCAGCTAAGGCTAAAACCATCAATAAGTATTTAGGTAAGGACTTTATTGTAAAGTCCAGCGTGGGTCATGTGCGAGACCTACCTACGGCTGGTCAAAGTACTGGTCAAAAAGCAGCGGCAATCTCTACCAAAGGTTTGAGTGCGGAAGAAAAAGCTCGAATCAAGAAAGAAAAAGATCGTAAGGCGCTGATTAAGAAAATGGGTATCGACCCGTTTAACGGCTGGGAGCCTAACTATCAGATCTTACCGGGTAAAGAGAAAGTTGTTGCTGAGTTACAAAAATTAGCGAAGGATGCTGACAGTGTTTATCTCGCAACCGATTTGGACCGTGAGGGAGAGGCTATCGCTTGGCACCTTCGCGAGATCATCGGTGGCGATGAAGAGCGATACAAACGAGTAGTCTTTAACGAAATCACCAAAAACGCGATTCAGCAGGCTTTTGAAACACCTGGTGAACTGAATATGGATGGCGTGAATGCTCAACAAGCTCGACGCTTCATGGACCGTGTTGTTGGTTTTATGGTCTCGCCGCTACTTTGGAAAAAAGTGGCACGTGGCTTGTCTGCTGGGCGAGTACAATCCGTTGCTGTTAAGCTGCTTGTTGAACGAGAAAGAGAAATTAATGCTTTTATCCCAGAGGAATTCTGGGATATCCACGCAGATACTAAAACGGCAGATAAATCAGATTTTCGTCTTCAAGTAGCGCAAAAAGGCGGTGTAGCCTTTAAGCCAGAAAATGAGGCGCAAGCTCAGTCAGCTATATCAGTATTGGAAAATGCAGCTTATGAGGTTTGTAAGCGAGAGGACAGACCAACATCGAGCAAGCCTTCTGCTCCTTTCATCACATCGACCATGCAACAAGCTGCGAGTACACGTCTTGGCTATGGTGTGAAAAAAACCATGATGCTGGCCCAGCGCCTGTATGAAGCTGGTTATATTACTTATATGCGAACTGACTCGACAAATTTAAGCTCTGAGGCAGTCGAAGCTGCGCGCCAGTTTATTACAGATGAGTTTGGTGAACCATACTTGCCTGTCAAGCCAAATGTTTACGGAAGTAAGCAGGGAGCTCAGGAAGCGCATGAGGCAATACGTCCTTCAGATGTGTCAGTTAAGGCCGATGATCTGTCTGGTATGGAGGCTGATGCACACAAGCTTTACTCTTTAATATGGAATCAGTTTGTCGCTTGTCAAATGACACCAGCGAAATATGACTCTACGACAGTAAGTGTTAAAGCAGCCGAATATACTCTAAAGGCAAAAGGCCGAATTCTAAAGTTTGATGGATGGACTCGTGTTCAACGTCCGCTTGGAAAAAATGAAGACCAAATTCTTCCACCAGTACAAGTTGGTGATAAAATTGACTTGGTTCGCTTAGATCCCAAGCAACATTTTACCAAGCCACCTGCAAGGTTTACCGAAGCCGCTTTAGTTAAAGAGCTTGAGAAGCGAGGAATAGGTAGGCCATCAACATACGCATCCATCATTTCTACCATTCAGGACCGTGGCTATGTGAAAGTAGATCAGCGTAGATTTTATGCTGAAAAAATGGGTGAGATTGTTACCGATCGTTTAGATGATAGCTTCCATGAGTTGATGAACTACGAGTTTACCTCTCGTATGGAAGAAAAGCTTGACCAAATCGCTGATGGAGAGGCTAATTGGAAGAAAGTGCTAGATAACTTTTTCGGTGACTTTTCGGGGGAGTTGGAAAAAGCAGAGCTGGATGAACAAGATGGCGGTATGAGACCGAACCATATTGTTTACACCGATATCGAGTGTCCAACATGTTCGCGAGAAATGGGCATTCGCACCGCTTCTACAGGTGTATTCTTAGGCTGTTCAGGCTATGCATTACCACCTAAAGAACGCTGTAAAACCACAATAAACCTAGGTGATGAAGAAGGCATAATCAACGTACTTGAAGAAGACGTTGAGACAGCTGCGCTGCGTGCTAAAAAACGCTGTCCTATCTGTGAAACAGCGATGGATGCTTACTTAATCGACGACAAGCGTAAGCTGCATGTTTGTGGTAATAACCCTAATTGTGAAGGTTATGTCGTAGAACATGGTGAGTTTACGGTAAAAGGTTACGATGGGCCTGTAGTTGACTGCGATAAGTGTGGTAGCGATATGGTGCTGAAAAACGGGCGTTTTGGTAAGTACATGGATTGCACAAGTGAGTCATGTAAAAACACTCGTAAGATCCTTAAAAATGGTGAGGTAGCACCACCGAAAGAAGATCCAGTTCATTTTCCAGAGCTTCCATGTGAAAACTCAGATGCTTACTTTGTTCTAAGAGATGGTGCATCAGGGCTGTTTCTTGCTGCGAGTACTTTCCCTAAATCTCGTGAAACTCGCGCTCCACTAGTGGAGGAGTTGGTTAGGTTTAAAGATCGTATCTCTCCTAAGTTTCACTACTTAACTACTGCTCCAGAGAAGGATCCTGACGGGCGTTCTATGGTAGTTCGGTTCAGCCGTAAATCGAAGGAGAATTACGTACGGTCAGAGGTAGACGGTAAACCATCCGGATACACGGCTTTGTTCGTCGACGGTAAGTGGGAAATCACAGATAAGCGTAAAAAGTCAGCGAAGTAACGCTAAACAAAATTCACACGCGAAAGCAGCCACATTATGTGGCTGCTTTTTTATTGTTACAAAGTGAGCATCTAAGACTTTAAGGCTAGAGGTTGATCATACTCTGCGCGCCAATGCTCGGAGTATGACATGTTTTGAATTGTAAATTTATGGAAATGGGGTAAGTTATAGTAAACCAAGTGCATACTTCGTGACGCTTGAACATGATGTAATCGACATATATGGGCATAGGTGCTGACTTATTTCGTATGTTTGTGCGGTGACAAGTTTGTCAATTGAAAGATAGCGATAAACTTTGGAATGGGTACTTGTCCAAAGTATACGAGCATGGAGAGTATAGAATGGCTGGTGTGTTAGGAATGATCCTCGCAGGTGGAGAAGGCTCCCGTCTTCGCCCATTGACTGAACCTCGTAGCAAGCCCGCAGTACCATTTGGTGGAAGCTACCGCCTTATTGATTTTGCCCTGAATAATTTTGTTAATGCGGATTTAATGCGTATTTATGTATTAACGCAGTTCAAATCTCAATCGCTGTTTCATCATCTAAAAAAAGGTTGGAATATTAGTGGTATAACCGATCGATTTATTGATCCTATTCCTGCTCAAATGAGAACAGGGAAACGCTGGTATGAAGGAACTGCGGATGCAATATACCAAAACTTACGCTTTATGGAGTTAGCAGAACCTGAGCAAGTGTGTATTTTTGGTTCTGATCACATCTATAAAATGGATATTAAACAGGTTCTCGATTTTCATAAACAAAAACACGCTTCACTGACAGTCTCCGCACTTCGTGTCCCACTCTCTGAAGCTTCAAGCTTCGGGGTGATTGAAATAGACGAAGACAATCGGATGATTGGTTTCGAAGAAAAGCCCACTTATCCTAAGTCTATACCTGGCGACCCAGAGCATGCGCTGGTTTCAATGGGTAACTATATATTTGAAGCTCAGCCTCTGTTCGCTGAGTTGATAGAAGATGCTGATAACCCAAACTCTTCTCATGATTTTGGCAAGGATATTATTCCTAAAATGTTCCCTCGTGGAGATGTTTTTGTCTATGACTTTAGCCAGAATCGAATTCCTGGCGAGAAAGAAGCGGTTTATTGGCGAGATGTTGGGACGATTGATTCCTACTGGCAGGCTCATATGGATCTGCTGAAGAAAGATGCACCTTTTTCTCTCTATAACCGCAGTTGGCCACTGCATACTTTTTATCCCGCTTTACCACCTGCTACTTTCAGTGACTCTGACAATAGGCGAGTGCAAATCATCGATAGTTTAGTGTGCAACGGAAGCTATGTAAGGTGCTCACGGATAGAGAAATCTGTATTAGGGTTTCGGAGTAATATAGCTTCTGCTTGTGATATTAGCGAAAGTATTTTGATGGGTGATGTTAAGGTCGGTGAAGGCTGTGTGCTTCGCCGTGTCATCATAGATAAAAATGTGGATATTGCTCCTGATACCCGAATAGGTGTAGACCAAGAACAAGACAAGAAACGATTTCATGTCTCCGACGATGGTATTGTTGTTATCCCGAAAGGAGCGCGAGTTGGGTACTAAGAATTTATCGATTCTGTATGTTGCATCAGAAGTAGAAGGTTTAATCAAAAGTGGTGGTTTAGCGGATGTGGCAAAGGCTTTACCTGAGGCTCTAGTCGCTCTAGATCTGGACGTTCGAATTACTTTACCAGCCTACCAGCAAATATCTCAGCTTGACCAAGCACAAGTCATATTAGACTCTCAACTCGAGCATTGGCCACGCACTGAATACAGGGTTTTGAAATTAAATGTATCAAACCTAGATGTCTATGCTATTGATTGCCCGAAGTATTTTAATCGTCCCGAAATGTATGCGGTAAGCAATCAAGCATACAGTGATAATGGCGAGCGTTTTGCATTTTTTAGTGCAGCTTGCCTTGATATGTTACCTAAGCTGGGCTTTCGGCCAGATATCGTTCATGCCAATGACTGGCACACGGGTTTTGTACCCTACCTTCTAAAATACCGTTATAGGGAAACTAGGTTTTACTCTGAGATGAAGAGTGTCATCACGGTACACAACGCTGTATTTAAGGGTGTTTTTAGTTATGACGATCTTCTTTGCTTACCGGAGATGCAGACAAGGTATGCTCCTGATGCGGCGGTGAGTTCGACCCATGTCACAATGCTCAAGGCTGGGGTCATGACAGCTGACAAAATCACTGCAGTGAGCCCAACTTATGCAGAAGAGCTTAAGACTGAACTGGGTAGTCATGGAATGTCGAAGGAATTTAAATCGCGTGAGGAGGATTTAGTCGGCATTTTAAATGGTTGTGATTACTCTGTTTGGAGCCCCGTCACGGATCCTTACTTACCGGTCAGCTATCAAGCTAATCATGAGAGTATGACGAAAGGCAAACAAGCATGTAAACGTGCTTTACAAACCAAATTGGGCTTAGAGTGTACAGATATTGCAGTGTACGGAATGGTTTGCCGTTTAACCAACCAGAAGGGTATTCAGTATTTATTACCCATACTCGAGCGGTTCCTAAAGTATAAAGTACAGTTTGTTGTGGTTGGCACTGGTGATCCAGAATTAGCGCGTAAGCTTATTGAGATTGAAATCAAGCATAGTGATCGATTTAAGTTCGTCGAGGCTTATAGCGAGGAACTTGCACACCTTATAGAAGCTGGCTCGGATGTATTTGTGATGCCATCAGAGTTTGAGCCTTGTGGATTAAATCAAATTTATAGCATGTCGTATGGTACTTTGCCTATTGTTCGAGGAGTAGGTGGGCTTAAAGATACAGTTCTTGATTATGCGTCAGATCCTAAGATTGCAACTGGTTTTATTTTTCATCAGCCTACATCGCGTGACTTGTTGCTAACACTGCAAGAATCCCTATTGCTCTATGAGCAGCAGCGTGACGAATTTAGCCGTGTTCAGCTTAATGCAATGAAGCAAAATTTCAGCTGGAGTATTGCCGCTGATCATTATTTGAGCTTATATAAAAGTATAGTGTATGAGTCGTGTGGCTTAGCCATGTGCACAGCCTGATATCTGACACATTAATTGATTTTTTAGGAGTTATGGATGGTTTTATTTGTGATATATTGCACGGAATTGAATTTATAATCGGATTTAATCTGAGCTATGACTCAAGAGCTACTTTTTCATAAGACCTACCTACATCCCACAAGTGATGAATGGGTTGTGTTCGTTCATGGAGCTGGAGGAAGCTCCTCTATCTGGTTCAAGCAAATCAAGGCTTATCGTCAACACTTTAATTTGCTATTGGTCGATCTCCGTGGACATGGTCAGTCTCGTCCGCTTATCAAAGATCTCATCTCAAATCGTTATACGTTTAAATCAGTGACTGCAGATATACTTAAAGTTTTAGATCATCTAAAAATAGGATCGGCGCATTTTGTCGGTATGTCACTCGGGACCATCATAGTAAGAAATTTAGCTGAAATGTCAGCAGATAGAGTTAAGTCTATGGTTTTAGGCGGTGCTGTTACCAGACTGAACACTCGTTCTCAGATACTGGCAAAATTGGGCAACTTATTTAAACACATAGTCCCATACATATGGTTGTATAGTCTATTCGCTTATATTGTCATGCCTCAAAAGGCGCAGAAAGAATCTCGTCATTTGTTTATTCGAGAGGCAAAAAAGCTTTGCCAGAAGGAGTTTAAACGTTGGTTTATTTTAACAACGGACGTGAATCCTCTTATGCGTTACTTTAAAGATAAAGAGTTACCTATTCCGACTCTCTACTTGATGGGAGAATTGGATTACATGTTTCTGCCGCCAGTCAAAGAGATGGTTGCTGTCCATGACAGAAGTACTTTATTTGAGATCCCAAATTGTGGCCATGTATGCAATATTGAGCGGCCTGAAGTTTTTAACCAATATTCTATAGAGTTTATTCAAAAACTTTCACATCAATGATAGGCCTAGTCATTGTTATGATTGAATGATTTAAAGGTAAGATCACCGTTTTATAGGATTGCTCATGATCTTCTGATGTAATCAATCTGCCAGTATCTAGTGCTGCCCTCGTAAAGCTCACCACCTAGTTCATTTTCTTTGATATGGTACCCATTTCTTCTTAATAATCAGCTTTTTATATTTATTTTCTTGCATTTATACTAATTTTTGTTTTATCAATAGGTGTGAATGTTATTCATTTGGCCTTATAAAACTGAAATTAAATCCTTTTATATCAGGTATTTATACTTGAAATGTAATTAAATTAATATATGTGTATATGATTTTTACTGAATGACCTATACATTCTAACTTATTGTTTATTAGAGGTTATTAGTTACCCTGATGTACTAAAGTAGCGGTTGTACTTATTCATCATGCTTTTCTTGCTACTTGCTCTGGCTTTGAGTGAGTGTTTTTAATCTTCATTTATAGTTGGGTGGACTTACCTTATGCATCAATCTAAGTGTTTTATTGATTCAAAGTACCTATTAACACTGATAAAAGTGGCGAAATATCGTAGTGTAACAGCTGCTGCTGAGTCACTATTTATGACTCAGCCTGCGGTATCTCAGCAAATAAAAAAAATTGAAAGTACAGTAGGTGTTGAAGTCTTTGACAGACGGGGTGGTTTTGAGCTGACTCAACATGGAAAAATTCTTTTAGAGCATGCCAAAAAGATGCTAAGCATGAATGAAAGCTTATTTGAGCAGTTAAAGAGCGTTAACTTAGGTCGCCGACTTGATATTGCGGTGGAAGATGTATTTTGCCCCAGAGTCATCGAATGTATTTTGAAAGAGTTTAAAGCCTTGGATTATCGAGAGCTTTCCTTTACCAGCTTCAGTCTTGAACATTGTCCTCCAGTGGAAGAATATGACCTTATATTTACGACAGAAAGATTACCTAAAGGTCGAGGGACATCGCATCACTTGGACACGGTTAGTCATAGTATTGTGCGTTCTAAAACTTGTTCTAGTTCTCCAACAAGGGTCGTTTTTTCAAGCACTTTGACTAAGTCATATGTCAGAAATGTCCTCATGGATCATAAAATCCCACTGGATAATATTACTTATTGGCATGCTACGAGTTCTTCAACCCTTATAAATAGCGAGCTTGAATTACCCGGCACTGTGGTCGTATGTCCTGACTGGTCTGTGACGAGTGAAGGGTATGTAAAAACACCCCTATCTCAACTAATCAATATGTACGTATGGAGCAGTGATAATGGAGTAACTAAAATTGCCTCATCTGATGTTCCAACACGCGCACTTCATCTATGTAAATAAGCTAAGTAATTGGCACTGAAGGTCAAAATGTCGATTTTTAGTGTTAGTTACTTTTGTTCAATGTGGTTGTTGATTTTTTGTTATGATATAACATATCATATTTAGCGATGGTATTGATGGTGGTTACCTTAGATTTTTTGATGTTAGGTACCCCCATCTAATTGGGAAGTTCGCTTATAAATAGGGAGACCTCATGCTTCAGGTTATGAAAACACCAACGGAATTAACAATGCCTATAGCTGAATCGCCAAGTGTATTGAGTGAAATATACCGAGATGAGCATAACATTGCTGTATGGGAACGAGACCTTCCTAATAAACTGATTCATGGTATCAAGCATATGTTGATTCATGAGTCTAATTTGGCGTTAGTTCAAACAGTTACGCCTAGTAATGTAGATGACTGGATAATGCATAAGTTATCAAACTATGAATGTGCAGAGCTACTTGCTAAAGACATTGCGTTAATCGTTGATATGTTCTGTTGTTTGTTTGATTTGGGTGAAGCAGGGCTAAGACTCACCAGTATAAATAAACCTATGTGTCCAAAATTTCACGTTGATCATGTCCCTTGCCGTTTAGTTTCAACTTATACCGGTACTGCCACAGAATGGCATGGAAACGATGGTTTGGACCGCAGCAAATTGGGTGCTGGTAGCTTGGGGAAACCTGATCACTTATCTGGTTTATATAGTGAACAGTCGGCAATAAACAGATTGTCTACTGGAGATGTGGCTTTGTTGAAGGGAAGTGGCTGGGAGGGGAATGAAAGTCGCGGGTTGGTACATCGTTCACCTCAGAACCTTAATCAAGAACCTAGACTCCTACTGACACTAGATATGGTTTAATCAGATAGTGACTATCTTTTAGCAAATTATCTTACAAATGTCTTACTATAGACTATCAACAGACTTCAACTTTTTTGATGTGAGCTTACATAAATCTGGAAAGGTCTAATGTCAAAAAAGAAATACAATGATTAAATTCTTTCATGTTTAAAAATTATTTTTTTTCAAACTGAATTAAATTAATAAAGGTTCATGAACACAGTTTTATTTTTATTGTGTCTATATAATCCTCTGATAGGATTTATTTATGGATATGATAATGGAAGTCAACTCAAGTTTTTCACCCTCTGCTAGTAGTATAGTGAATCGCTCAGAAAAAAGTTCTCATCAGCCGTCTTTTAATATCAAAAAAGTATTTAACTGCTGTTTGCCTGCGCAAGAATTAAACTCAAATGAAGAACACTTAAGCAACTTAGAATATGGTGTGCTTGATAAGCCTAAGGTCGCTCATACCATCCAAGTTTTTACTCATAATAATGCAAACCAAACAATGAGTAGCGATATGTGTGAATCGATTCTTACTAGTACATCAGATATTGTTTTTATATCTACAGAAGAAATGAAGAATCTATCAGGAGTAATGAGAGAGACTATTAATGGCTCTAAGTATGTGATTGTCTATAATAGTGCCCAAAAAATGCTGACAGTCACCAAACCTAAAGAGCTGTTTTCCTTGTTCACCAATCCTGCATCAACCGCTCAGATTACACTGGTTAAAAAAGGGATAGCAGCACCTATTATTATTGATAAGTTAACTTATAGGGACGTGCTTAATAATCCAAATAAAGGTGGAACTATCACTATACAAAGCATTGGTAGCATGAAAGTTGCCATGGTAAATATTCATCTTGACTCAAAAGATCAAGATGAAAGAAAAAAAGAAATAAATGATTTGTTATGCAAAATTAATAACAAACATACTGATATAGATCATATTATTATTGCTGGTGATTTTAATACTCGAAATAGAAAAGTTGATGGGCGAATAGTTAGAGCATTACAAGATAAAGAAAGTTTTAGATCTGAGCTGGGAGTTCCTCCTCAATATGAAATCACCTTGCCAATGATATCCCCACAGGAGAATACATATAAGTGGGAAGCAAGCTTAAATGCTGAGGCCAAGCAAGGCTCCAAAAGACAGAAAAACGGAGAAATGCAAACCGGGTACCTTGATGGCGTTGTTATTCTTACGCAAAAAGATGAGACACTAAAGAGAAGTATAATCGTACCTGAGGGTAACTCGATTGTTGGACCCTCATATGGCAGTGATCATCGTTCAGTTAGTGCGAAGTTCGCAATAGAGAAGATACGTTCGTCCTAAAAGATTGAAGCGAAAACGAATGAAGCGCCTTCAGTGCGCTTTATTCATAGAGGTCAGATTCGTCTCTATTGATCTCGCTACATTTCCAACACAACCCAAATTGCTGTTCATTGAGCTCTCCACATTGGGTGCACTGCCATTTTAAATCTGATGGTGTTTTTTGTTGATACTGTTCGATGATTGACAGCGCTTGCTTATGTTGACTGATATTCAAAAGCCAAACACAGGGGGAGGTACTATCATCGAAAGGAAGTTCTCCTTGTAGCCCTACGATTCCATCTCCTCTGACTTGGCAATGTATTTGCTGTGATTTTAGAAGTTCACAGACTATATGAACTTCTATTACATTAGCGGTTGAGAAAATTTTCAAAACTAACTCTCATTTTGAGTTTGTGTCGCTCCTTTGAATTTTCCCATCACCCATTTAGTGACTACTGGGAATAGCCCAAGTAGAGCAAATGATAGTAATACCGGAGCAGATACGATACCCGATAGGCTTTCTATTTGTGCCAATTGTGTGCCTGCATTGAGATAAACCGCGGTACCCGGCAGCATTCCCAATTGGCTTACCAGGTAAAAACGAGCAGTAGATATTGGTGTTAGCCCCATTAGAAGGTTTATTAGGAAGAAAGGAAATACAGGTATTAGGCGAAGCGAAAATAAATAGAATGCCCCATCTCTAGCCACTCCGTCATTGATTGCTTTTAATTTGTCGCCAAATTTGGTTTGCACCCAATCTCGAAGTAAAAAACGACTGCTGAGAAAGGCGAGAGTCGCACCTATGGTGCTTGCAAATGAGACAAGTAAAAGACTGGCCCAAAAGCCGAATAAAGCCGCACCTAGAAGCGTCACAACGGCAGCGCCTGGAATGGAGAAAGCAGTAATGGCGACATAGGCAAGAAAATAACTTATAGCGGCTAGTGCAAAGTTGTTATTTATAAACTCAGATAGCGAGGCTTGTTGAGCTTTAGCATTTTCTAAAGTGAGATATTGACCAAAGTTAATGCCAAGAAACACAATCAGTCCGACGAGCAGAACTCCTAACACGAGTTTTTTATTCATAGAGGCTTCCTAAATATGAGTAAAGGGATATGAAAATAAGAACAGTTGAAAAGAAGTAAAATTTCAAACAGAAAATAAAAAAGCCAACCTAGCTGGCTGACTTAGTTTCAAAGCATGTTGTGATTAGCTATTAAGAAGACTTTCTAACTCCGCTCTGCGAGTAGTAGGAATAACTGACCAATGTTTGCCTTTTATAGCGCCTTCTAAAGCCCAGAGCAACTCAATTGACACCTCTGCAGGGTGCGTTGCTTGAATCGCCTTAAACGCCTTTACTGACCCTATTTGTTCTAAATTTTCGACGCTATCGATTCCGGCTTTCTTTAACATACGTTCTGTTGCCAGTCGAAGGTTAGGTAAGTCTTTAAGTCGAGTCGGCCTAGCTTTAGCTTGTGTCGTCTTTTCTTTCTTGGCCACTTCTAGAGAGCGATAGGCTAAAGAAAGCGCTCGCTCCTCACAAGTTGCAATGTCATCAGTTAACGCAAAGTATTTTGTAACAACGGGGAACCCACGTTTTTTATATACGTATGGTGTTAAGCCCTCAGTTTTAAATTGATTGGCTAGTTTGTCATCGGCGCGGATGTGTAGCTTATCGTTAACGACTAATGCGAACATTATGTCGTCTGCGAAGATGCCGAATCCGCCGAACATTGAGCGCGATTTTATCTGACCAAGCTGATCAAAAAGTCGCATCGATTCTTTAAGTATTGGTTTATCCATGCTGTTTTATCTCGGTGTATATTTTATTATACGCCACCAAAGCCAGGTCCGAGAGATTAGCAAAATAATGCAGGTAAAATGTTGATAAAGAAGTCATACATTTTTTAGAACAGACACATGTGGCTACCGAAACATCAAATCACTAGTCCATGTATTGTTTTAAACGGTATGATAGTTTGCATTTTTGCCCATCGGCAACTCCGCTACCTTTCAGTTCCCTGAGTCAGGCCGGAAGCTTTGCGTCCCACTCTTTCGAGTTGGTTTGCCCTGTTCGTGGCATTAGTCGAACAATTTAAGAATAAATAAGATTTGAGGTAAGTATCACAACGTGATTGAATAAGTGTGATATCGATCCAAATATTTTGTGTCAAAATGATAGAGTCGGCTAATAGTTTAACTTATCAGCCGGTTCGTATTCATTCACTTAGATTGTAAACCGTATCACGAATCACAATCTCTGGATGCATTTCGAAAACACGCTTTTCATGCTCTTTATCTTTGATACGTTCCAAAAGAATTTCAAACGCATTTTTGCCTACGCGACGTTTAGGTTGGTGCACAGTAGTAAGTGGTGGAGAGAAGTATTCAGCGAGCTCTATATTGTCATAGCCGATAACTGAAATCTGTTCAGGTATTTTAATTCCTTTTTGCTGCAGTCTGCTCATTAGACCAAGAGCCATAGTATCATTGAAACAAAAGACAGCCGTTGGTTTGTTATCCATTGCGACAATTTTATCTGCGGCGAGCACGGCAGTATCGCATTCGAAGTTGCCTTCGAGAATCCAGTCCTCGTTAATTTTTAAGTTAGCTTCACTCATTGCTCGGCGAAACCCTTGTATACGTTCTTGGCACGCTGCTTTCTCAAAGTGCCCACTAAGACATGCGATATCTTTATGACCGTGTTCAATTAGGAATTTTGTTGCTAGATAGCCGCCTTCTTCGGAGTTATCGATTATTTTATCGGCTTGAGAGCTTTCTGGACCCCAGTCCATGATGACTTTAGGGATATCCTTTTGGCGGTCAAGCATTTCACTGAGTTCTTCGGTTAGGTCGGAACACATTACTAGAATACCATCAACACGTTTTTCGGCGAGCATACGTATATAATCACGTTGCTTCTCATATATTCCACCAGTGTTACACAGTATGAGAGTATAGCCTTGGCGGTAACAATAGCTCTCTACACCATCGATGACTTCAGAAAAGAAAAGATTAGTAGATTGAGTGACAAGCATGCCAATAGTACGGGTACTGTTACACTTTAGGCTTCTCGCTACAGCGCTTGGAGCATAGTTTAATTCAGTCACTGCCTCCATCACTTTTTCTTGAGTTGCTTCTGCAACAAAGCGAGTTTTATTTATTACATGAGAAACAGTTGTTGTCGACACGCCGGCTAAGCGTGCTACGTCTTTGATAGTGGCCATAAGGTTCTGTCCTGTCGATGACTGCCGTGAACTTGCATCAAAAATTTGTGTAAGTGGGCAGTAAGTATCAGAAACACAAAAACCGCCCTATTTAGCGGTTTATCTCTAGTTCTGTCAGTTTTTATCGTTTTCGTTCTCGATTTTATATCGCAAAGGCTTTAAGGGCAAACAAAAACCTAAATTCTAGTAGGCTTTCCATCACATATTTGTGTCTAATTACTCACCTTTTAGAAATGAGTAATCCTGTTTGATAAACGCAAGAGTGACTTCTGTCACTGATGCATAAAAGCCGAAATTATCCAGTTTCTGACACTTATCTACAAACGAGGGGATCCAAGAGAGAAGACGGGCTTCAATAAATTGTGCTTGTTCCTGCATCGAAGTTTCCATCTCCTTCGGTTGCATTAGCTTGTTGGAGCAAATGATTAGGTGGCCGAGAAAGTCTAATTCTACAGCAATGTGATCAGCCGGCTCATTAAGGCTTTTATTCACCTCTATTTGATACTGGTACATTAAGTTTTCCATTTCTGTGGCAGGTATATCATTGAGCAGTCCTGAATCGCCAATATAGATAGATGCGTAGGGTAGGGCAGAATCTTTATCGGATTTAAGAAACAGATTACAAAAGTCAGCCGCTAGTTCGAGTTGGGCATTGTTCCTGCTGAGCACACGATTAAGCGCATCTATTAGTTTGTTTATATATGGCCTTAAATGCTCATTCTGCCCAAGCGCTGTTAGGAAGGCGCGAACTTGGGGGGAATGGTACTCTTCAAGTACCTCAGCAGAAAGTTCTCTGGCGAATAAACTTGATAACCACCAATAGATTTCGGCGCGCTTCTCATTTAAGGATTTGATGTCGTCCATTAGATAATACTCTCCACAGTTATGTAAGCTATCTGGGATAAAACTTGTGTTATCCATAAAATATCAGTTCGGTGTCGTTTAGGTTGTTTCAAATCAAAAAAAGAGTGCGTATGCACTTATAACCGACACAAATACTAGAATTATGACAGCTTATGAATAGAATACGAGTCAATAGGTTAGGTGTATGCAGTGGTGTAAATGGGTTATCACGTATTAATTGTCGAAGATGACGCAGTGACTCGTAGTAAATTAGTTGGCTATTTTCAGCATGAAGGTTATCGAGTATTTGAAGCTGAAAATGGTGAAGAGATGCGCGAATTAATAAAAAGCAGCAGTATTGACTTAGTGCTACTGGATATTAATCTGCCAGGTGAAGATGGACTTTTGCTGACTCGTGAACTTAGAAGCCAGTCAGATATAGGGATCATCTTAGTGACTGGGCGTACTGAAAACATAGATAAGATCGTTGGCCTGGAAATGGGAGCTGATGACTATGTGACCAAACCCTTTGAATTGAGAGAGTTAGTGGTTCGAGTCAAAAATTTACTCTGGCGCATAGGCTCTGCTCGCCAAGCTAAACCGGCTGCAAGTGCTAATAAGTTAGTTCGTTTTGCGCACTGGACATTCGATATACCAAGGCGCTCTTTAACAAAAGAAGGTAAGCCTGTGAAACTGACTAAGGCAGAGTATGAGTTGTTGGTGGCGCTATCTTCTTATCCCAATCAGGTACTAAGTCGTGAGAAAATTCTTAATATGATCAGCCACAGGGTTGCAGCACCTAATGACCGCACGATAGATGTTCTCATTAGACGGATGAGAGCCAAAATGGAATGTGATCCCAAAAACCCTCAGCTATTTGTTACAGTGCATGGCGAAGGCTATATGTTCGCGGGAGACTAAAATAAAGAGTATACCGAGATATGCTCGGTATACAAAGAATGTTAGGCGTCGCCATCAGATACAGGGTTATCAGAGGCTATTCCTGCCTTGTGGTCATTGTTTGAAGCCCAGTCGCGCAGAGTTTGCCATATCAATCCGAGCGTTTCATGCCAGTAAATTTCAGTTTGTTCGAGGTAAACTGCTTTGGGCGAATATTTGGCCCAGGCTTGTTCTACATTGCGTTGAGCGAGATAGTTAGTTGGTGCTGGATAGGGCTTTAATCCTGCAGAGTAAAACTCATTTAGCGCTCTTCTCATATGACTCGCTGATGTCACAATAACGAGCTTTTTCCGTTTTACAAATGCTGCGGCTTGCCGAGCCTCTTCCCACGTATCTCTCGCTGTTTCCAACAAAATAATATCGGATTTGGCAACGCCTAAGGCTAGCGCTACTTTTGCCATCATCCTAGCGTTGCTGACATCAGATCCCCCAGCATACCCAGATAAAATCAATTTTGAACCGGGATACATTCTCATCACTCTTATCCCTTCGGAAAGTCGCATTAGGCCGGTTCGGCTGAGTTCGGAAGTCGGGGGAATCTTATCGTCTACCACATGCCCACTACCAAGAACCATAACGTAATCTATGGTGTCATCTACTGGAAAGAATGCGGTATATTGACGTTCTAGGGGGAGAAGAAGCCTTGATGCAATAGGCTGAAAAGAGATCAGAAAAATACCGACAAAGGAAAAGAGAACGACAAAACACCCAGTTTTTTGCTTTCGAGTAAACATAATGAGTGTCAGGCCGACAATCCCGATCATCAGCATGAGTGGTAAAGGCATTAACAGTGATGACACCACTTTTTTAAGCTCAAACATACTTAAATAGTCCGAAAAAACACCAATTGGTTTCAATTTAAGAGAATCTTTCTTTATAT
Source organism: Vibrio sp. Of14-4 (assembly GCF_022347625.1). Classification (NCBI taxonomy): domain Bacteria; kingdom Pseudomonadati; phylum Pseudomonadota; class Gammaproteobacteria; order Vibrionales; family Vibrionaceae; genus Vibrio; species Vibrio sp. Of14-4. Next base: position 119,411 of record NZ_JAKRGI010000001.1, read on the forward strand.
CTGCTTTCTATGTGACAAAATAGCAGAATGACACGACATAATAACTTAACCTACCGTGACTGAAGATCGCAATTTCGACGACATCGCGCACAAGTTTGCAAAAAATATCTACGGGTCCGATAAAGGTGAAATACGCCAAGTGATTGTTTGGGAAGAACTTGAACAATTACTTTCCGCCATTAATGGTAGCAGGAAAAGTCTCTCTGTGCTCGATGCTGGTGGAGGATTAGCGCAAATTTCTCAAAAGCTAGCTAAACTCGGACATCGAATTACTTTGTGTGATATATCTTCGGAAATGTTGCAATTAGCTCGTCAAGAGATTGAAAAAAACGGATTGCTTAAGCAGTATCGTTTGGTTCATTCACCCGTGCAGAGCATAGGAAAGCATCTCCAAGAATCTGTTGATGTATTGATGTTCCATGCTGTGATGGAATGGTTGGTCGATCCAAAATCAGCGCTGCAATACTTGCTGAATAGAGTAAAACCTGGTGGAGCTGCATCCATCATGTTCTATAACCATCACGGGTTGGTTTATAAGAATGTTGTGTGCGGCAATATCCCACATATATTGGACGGTATGCCGCATCGAAAGAGGTTTAAATTGCAGCCACAGAGAGGACTCAAACCAGAGGAAGTGTATCAATGGATAGAGACGTCTGGTTTTGAGATTTGTGGTAAAGCGGGTATCCGATGTTTTAGTGATTATATTGGAAACAGGGAATACATGGGTGATTTCCAACCACAAGACGTAGTGGCGCTTGAAAGAAAGTTATGTCGTCAGGAACCTTATCTATCAATGGGTCGCTACATACACGTATGGGCAAAAAAGAACAGGAATGATAATGGGTGAGATACTTGCCAATACTGCTGCTGAACAGCCAATTGATGAACTTGTCGGGTGGGTAAAGCAGCACGACTTTTCATTAAACTTGACGACCGAGCGTTTGGCTTTCCTGATTGCAATCGCTGTGTTGAGTAATGAAAAATTTGACGAAGAGTTGGGTGAAGGCGAATTGCATGATGCTTTTGCCATTGTCACTCGTTTGTTTGAATCCACAGGTGAAGCGACCGCATTTAGAGCCAACAATGCGATTAATGACATGGTAAAGCAGAGGTTAATAAGTCGTTTTACTAGTGAAATTAACGATGGTGCCAGTATTTATCGACTCTCACCATTGGCGGTTGGAGTGACTGACTACTATCTTCGTCATCGAGAGTTTTCTAAGTTGCGTCTTTCAATCCAGCTATCCATGGTTGCTGATGAAATGTCAAAAGCGATTGAAGCAGCACAGAAAGGTGGAACGCCCGCTCATTGGAAGAAGAATGTCTTTGGTGTCTTAAAATACTCTGTCGGTGAAATTTTTGATCAAATTGATCTCAACCAACGAGTGATGGATGAGCAGCAGCAGGCAGTCAAAATTCAAATTGCTGAGCTGCTTAACAAAGATTGGCGCGAAGCCATCAATAATTGCGAAGCTTTACTTTCTGAAACATCAAATACTCTGCGTGAGCTCCAAGACACCCTGCAAGCGGCCAGTGATGAATTGCAAACTCAGATCTTAGACATTCAAGAGATTGTTTATGGGCAAGAATCGTTGCAGTTTATCGAAGAGGCGTTATTTGGATTACAAATGAAACTGGACCGGATAACCAGTTGGGGGCAACAGGCGATTGATTTATGGATCGGCTACGACAGACACGTGCACAAGTTTATCAGGACTGCGATTGATATGGATAAAAATCGTGCTTTCAGCACGCGTTTGCGTCAGTCAGTCAAAGACTATGATGAATCTCCTTGGTTTCTTACTTACGCCGATGCAGAAAGGTTGGTTGATCTTAGGGACGAAGCCCTAGTGTTGAGAGATGATGAAGTTACAGGTCAAGTGCCTTTGGAAGTGGAATATGAAGAATATCAAAAAGTAAATAATGATCTGTCTGAACGCATAAGTAGCATGCTAAAAGTCCACAAAGAGCAAGGTACACCAATCCACTTGGGTGTCGTATTGAAAGATTATTTAGCCCAACACCCCAGAACCCACCATTTTGATTTAGCACGTATTGTCATTGATCAAGCAGTACGCCTCGGCTATTCCGAGTCCGATTATCAGGCGATCCAGCCTGATTGGCATGTGATCAACCAATACGGTGCAAAGGTACAAGCAAATGTCATCGACAGATACTAATGACTACATGCCAGAGAAACTGGCCAAAGCGATTTCAAATCCCTTATTTCCAATGTTAGATAGCTTATTGCGCTCTGGCAGACACATATCAACCGATGACCTCGACAATCACGCCTTGTTGTCTGATTTTGAAGTTGAATTATCTTCGTTCTACCAGCGTTACAACACTGAGCTTATCAAAGCACCTGAAGGTTTTTTCTATCTTCGTCCTCGCTCTACTTCTCTTATCAATAGAAGCGTCTTGTCTGAGTTAGACATGTTGGTTGGTAAGGTGTTGTGTTTCTTATACCTAAGCCCTGAGCGATTGGCCCATGAGGGTATTTTTACTAACCAAGAGCTTTATGAAGAGCTATTAGCCCTATCTGATGAGAAAAAACTCATGAAGCTAGTGACTAACAGAGCGACAGGCTCAGACTTAGATAAAGAGAAGCTGTTTGACAAGGTACGAACGTCTCTTCGTCGCCTAAGACGCCTTGGCATGATCATCAATATCGGTGAAACGGGAAAATTTAGTATTAGCGAATCTGTTTTTCGCTTTGGCGCTGATGTCCGTGTCGGTGATGATATTCGCGAAGCGCAACTGCGTTTGATTCGAGATGGTGAAGCTGTGGTCCATACCAAAGAACCAAGTCAAGTGAGTTTATTGACAGAAAAAAATGAAGAGTCTTATCAGTCAGATAATGTAGAAGAAGGTGACGCATGATTGAAAGAGGTAAATATCAATCTCTGACCATGGTCAATTGGAACGGCTTTTTTGCCAGAACATTTGATATCGACGGTTTGGTAACCACACTGTCAGGTGGCAATGGGGCGGGCAAATCAACCACAATGGCTGCTTTTATTACCGCGCTCATTCCGGATCAAACCTTACTGCATTTTCGCAACACAACAGAAGCAGGCAGTAGTCAATCTTCTCGAGATAAGGGGCTGTATGGCAAATTGCAGCCTGGCGCCTGCTACGCTGCTTTGGATGTGGTCAACTCACGTAATCAACGTTTGCTTTTTGCCGTTAAGTTGCAGCAAGTAGCTGGCCGAGATAAGAAAGTTGATATCAAACCCTTTGTAATTCAAGGGTTGCCAAGTCACGTCAAGCCAACCGATATCTTGATTGAAAGTGTTTCCGATACCCAAGCTCGGGTGCGTCAAATTAATGAGATCAAGCAATGTATCGCTGACTATGAGGGGGTGCAGCTTAAAGTATTTAACTCGATTGTTGATTATCACGCTCAGATGTTCGAGTTTGGCGTTATCCCCAAAAAATTGCGTAACTCGGGCGATCGTTCGAAATTTTATCGACTGATTGAAGCGTCACTCTATGGTGGTATTTCTAGCGCAATTACACGCTCGCTACGTGACTACTTGTTACCTCAAAATTGCGGGGTTAAGAAAGCCTTCCAAGATATGGAGTCGGCACTGCGAGAAAATCGCATGACACTTGAGGCTATCAAAACAACGCAAGCTGACCGCGATTTGTTTAAACACCTTATCACAGAATCAACGAACTATGTTGCGGCTGACTACATGCGCCATGCTAATGAACGTCGCAGCAAATTAGAGCAAACTCTCTCATTTCGTTCCGAGCTGTTCGGCTCTCGAGAAACTTTGGTTGAGCAAAACAATTTACTTAACCGAGTTCAACAAGAACTTGAGCTTTTAATTGAGACGGAATCTGGCTTAGAGCAAGATTATCAGGCGGCTTCTGATCATCTGCAATTGGTACAAAATGCCCTTCGTCAGCAAGAAAAAATTGAACGCTATCAAGAGGATTTGCTAGAGCTAAGTGAGCGCCTTGAAGAACAGATGATAGTGGTGGAAGAGGCTCAAGAACGTGTACTCATCATCGAAGAGCAGGCTTCCATTGCTGAAGAAGAAGTGGATAGCTTAAAAACTCAGCTCGCCGATTACCAACAAGCACTAGATGTTCAGCAAACGCGAGCGCTTCAATATCAGCAAGCGGTTCAAGCGTTAGAAAAAGCTAAGTTATTACTTGGGGATGATGAACTTACCGCCGACAGCGCTCAAGCCGTTGTCTCTCACCTCAAAGCTCAAGAATCTGAGAGCACCTCCTCTTTACTTGCTGTCAAACACAAGCTCGATATGTCATCGGCTGCGGTTGAACAATTTGAATTAGCTTTGCAACTGGTTAGAAAAATTTTGGGTGCTGGCGTAGAACGTAAGGAGGCTTCTACGCTTTCTAAGCAGCTCATCAATCAAGCTAGAGACGCCGAGCAAATCATTGGTAACGAAAAGCAGTGGTACGCGCAGCATCGAGACTTGGAACGTCGTCTCAGTCAGCAACAACAGGCTAAGGAAGCGCTTGATACCTATCATAAACAGTACCATATTCAATTGACGGACGAATCCACACTCGAACAAGAGCGTGAGGCAAAGTTGGCGCAAGTCGAGTCTCTGGAGCTTGAGTTGGAAACGCTGCGTGAGAGCCGAACTGACAAACGTCGTAGTGAGCAAGATCTGTCGGCTGAGATCAACCGTTTAGAAGAGATTGCTCCTCCTTGGATCGCAGCTCATGATGCTTTAGAAAATCTTAAAGAGCAAAGTGGCGCGGACTTATACGATAAGCAAGCGGTTATGTCGCATATGCAAATCGTTTTGGAGCAAGAAAAGCGGCAGACATTAGAGAAAGAAAAACTAGCTGAGCGTCGAGTTCAACTGGACAATGAAATTGAAAGGCTTGCATCGCCAGGTGGCTCAAATGATCCGCGTTTGAAAGGGCTAGCGGACACACTAGGCGGTGTATTGTTATCAGAAATCTATGATGATATTACCATTGATGATGCGCCTTATTTTAGTGCCATGTATGGTCCTTCGCGACATGCGATTGTTGTTTCAGATCTGACTGATATTGAAACAAAACTTATTGAGCTTGATGACTGCCCTGAAGACCTTTATATCATTGAAGGTGACATTGATGCCTTTGATGATAGTTCGTTTGATGCAGAGGAGTTACAAGGCGCAGTTTGTGTTCGTATGAACGATCGACAAATGCGCTATTCGCGTCTGCCGGAGATTCCGTTGTTTGGCCGAGCAGCCCGAGAGCAGCGCTTGGAAATACTGCGTGATGAACGAGAGGACGTCGTTGAGCAACATGCTAAAGCCGCATTCGATTCACAGAAATTGCAGCGCCTATATCAAACGTTTAACCAATTTGTCGCGCAGCATATTCAGGTAGCCTTTGAATCTGATCCAGAACAAGCTTTGGCTGCAGTTCGCGATAAGCGCAATCAAATTGTACGAGATTTGACAGACTTAGATGCGAGGGTTCAACAAAATAGCGCCCAGCTAGTCTCGAGCAAACAAGCGCTCACTTTGCTTGATAAGTTGGCACCTGTCATGGTGTTAATTGAAGATGAGTCATTGGCATTACGTTTTGAAGATCTTGAAGAAAAAATGGCTCAATTGGCCGACGCCAAGAGCTTTTTAGCCAGTCATGCCAAGTCGATCGACCAACTGAAAAAAGTCGCTTCTGCTCTTGAGGTCGATCCGGAAGAATTTGATGCTCTTGAAGCTGAGTACCGAGCGCAAGATTCTCAATTACAGGAGCTTAAAAAGCGTATTTTCGCCGTATCTGATCTTGTTGAGCGTCGTCATCATTTTTCATATTCAGACTCGCTTGAGTTGCTCGATAAAAGTAGTGAATTGAGCGAACAACTTAAAACTAAGCTTGTTCAAGCAGAGCGGCAACGCACGCGTGCTCGTGATGAGTTAAAGCAGTCACAGGGTCAAATGAACCAATACCATCAGGTGCTGGCATCATTAAAGAGTTCTCATCAAGCGAAACAAGAAACAGTACAAGAGTTTAAGCAAGAGCTTCAAGAGTTTGGTGTTCACGCTGACGAAGGTGCTAAAGATCGGGCGATTCGTCGCCGTGACGAGTTGCAAGAACGTATGCACACCTCACGCAGCCGAAAAAGTGAACTGGAAAAAACGATCACATCGACTGAATTAGAAATGAAAGGGCTAGCAAAACGTCTTAAGAAAGTTCAAAAGGACTATGTTGAGTTTCGAACCTTCGTTGTGGCAGCCAAGGCTGGTTGGTGCTCCGTATTACGCTTAGCTCGTGAAAATGACGTAGAACGTCGATTACATAAACGTGAACTGGCCTATTTGTCGGCAGATGAGCTTCGCTCTATGTCGGATAAATCGCTTGGTGCTTTGCGTCTTGCTGTTGCCGATAATGATGACTTACGCGATGCCCTTCGTCTTTCAGAAGATAATGCCCGTCCAGAGCGTAAAGTGCTTTTTTACATCGCTGTTTATCAACATTTGCGAGAGCGAATTCGCCAAGACATTATTCGTACAGACGATCCAGTTGAAGCGATTGAAGAGATGGAAGTTGAATTAGCTAGGTTAACCGAAGAGCTAACTCAGCGTGAAAACCGCTTGGCGATTAGCTCTGAATCGGTCGCCAGTATTATTAAGAAAACCATTCAGCGGGAGCAAAACCGTATTCGTATGCTCAACCAAGGGCTATCGAACATCGCGTTTGGACAAGTCAAAGGTGTGCGCCTGAACGTCAAAATTCGTGAGAGTCATGAAGTTTTACTCAACGGGTTAGCGTTGCAACAAGAGCAACACAAGGATTTGTTTGAAACGACTCGACATACATTTTCTGAGGCAATGGCAAAGTTATTCCAGCGTGTTAACCCTCACATTGATATGGGACAACGTAGCCCGCAAGTATTAGGTGAGGAACTGCTAGATTACCGCAATTATCTAGAATTGAGTGTTGAAGTTTGCCGTGGTTCTGATGGTTGGTTACAAGCTGAGTCGGGTGCTCTTTCTACTGGTGAAGCAATAGGTACGGGTCAATCTATCTTGCTTATGGTTGTTCAAAGTTGGGAAGAAGAATCGAGACGTTTGCGAAGCAAAGATATTGTTCCATGTCGTTTACTATTCTTGGATGAAGCAGCGCGTTTGGACGCTAAATCTATCTCCACGTTATTTGAACTGTGTGATCGCTTGGATATGCAGCTGCTTATTGCTGCCCCAGAAAATATCAGCCCAGAAAAGGGTACAACCTATAAATTGGTTCGTAAGGTGTTTAAAGATCACGAGCATGTTCATGTCGTTGGTTTACGAGGTTTCGCTCAACCTGAACAGGGGGAAGAAACTGAAGAAGCGCTCATTGAGTAACGGTTATACCCGAGTCAAAAAAAGCTGCTCAGTAGAGCAGCTTTTTTTCGTTTATAAACTTAGCTAGAACTGTGCGGATGAACCAAATTGTTTCGCTGCGTAGGCAACTCTCTCGCTTGAATCTGGGTAGACTCTCGGTGCTCCCAAGTTTTCTATATGATGTAAGCGAGGCAGCAGACCGGCACCATTTGCAATTTGAATCGCGAGCCCAGGCCGAGCATTGAGTTCCAGAACCATGGGACCTTCTTCTTTATCAAGTACCATGTCTGTCCCCATATAACCAAGCCCCGTCATTTCCCAAGCACTGGATGCAAGGGTTAATAAACGCTCCCAATGTGGTACTTGTAACGTCGAAAGATCTTTGTTTGTATCCGGGTGGTGAGTGATAGGGTGATCGAATTGTACAGCTCTAATCGCTTTGCCTGTGGCAATATCAATACCCACACCCACGGCACCTTGGTGAAGGTTTGCTTTGCCATCAGACGCTGCGGTCGAACACCTCATCATGGCCATCACTGGGTAGCCTTTAAATACGATGATACGAACATCGGGCACACCTTCGTAGCTAAAGCCATTAAAACAGTCATCAAATTTAATCAGATTTTCAACAACCGCAACATCGTTTTTCCCCCCAAGTGAGAATAGGCCAGCCAATGCATTACTTATATGTCTTTCAACATCTTGTTTATTGATCGATGCGCCAGAGGGTTTAGTGTAGACTCCATTTTGGTGAGACGTGACGACTAAGATACCTTTACCACCACTTCCCTGAGCTGGTTTAATGACAAAACCAGGCCAATCCTTAACCATATTGTGGATGTTCTTAACTTCCGCTTGATGGCTGATAACACCGATCAGCTCAGGTGTAGTAGCTCCATGCTGCTGAGCAATAATCTTAGTCTTAAGTTTGTCATCGACCAAAGGGTATTTAGAGCGATCGTTGTACCGACCTATATAGCTATGGTTGCGTTGGTTCATCCCCATAATACCATTGGAGCGTAACTTATTAGGTGACGTAAACTGCGAAGTTAATCGTGACAGCATAGTTAGTCCTCCGCTAATGGCTTAAAGCGCCTTAGCTCGGTCAGGCGATACCCTGTGTATGTTCCAAGTAGCAAGATACCTGCTAATACAATCAGCTGAAGACCAATAAAGTTAAACGTCAGATGCTGAATGTACGAATTGGTCATGGCGAGGTACACAAGCGTCGCAGTGGCAAGCGAACCACCACCTTGAAGAATCACTTCCTTCGCGCCTTCTTCTTCCCATAGAATCGACATACGTTCAATAGTCCACGATAGAATAATCATAGGGAAGAAGGTAATTGAAAGACCTTCGGTCAAGCCAATCTTAAATGCGACAACCGTAAATACGGAAATAATCATAATTACAGTGATAATAACGGCAGATATTCTGGCGACGAGTAATAAGTTTAGCCTAGAGAGGTAGCTGCGGATAATCAACCCTGTACCCACGATCAATAAAAATCCGACGATTCCTGTCAGCAGTTGGGTTTGTACGAAAGCCACTGCTATTAGCACAGGCATGAAAGTTCCTGAAGTTTTAAGTCCAATAATCACGCGCAGGAATACCACAATGAGAGCGCCAATAGGAATAAGCATTATGGTCTTAAACATAGCTTGTTCTTCAAGCGGTAAACTGTGTATGGAGAAGTTCAGCAGGCCATCCGCTTCGACTTTATCCAGTGTTGCTTGCTTGGGTGAGACATCTTGAGCAATCATCGAAAAGTGAACCTGACTATTTTGCCCACCGACGATATCTAGAAGTGATACGTTTGACTCATCCCAGACTAATATATTCTCATTAATGGCTTGAGTGGCATTTTTGGGATTAAATAGCACCCATTCACTTCCATCCCAGATTTGGTTCATCAGCTCAATAGTTTGACGGCGGCGGCCGTCCTCTAGTTCGATAACACCAACAATTTTGCTCGGAACTTTTGCATAGGCGAGAATTTTATCAACGGCAGAAACCTTATCCATTTTATTGAGCAGCAGTCCTGCATTTTGACTGTCTGAGTCGTTGAGGATTTTAATCAGTTCTCTGGTGAAAGTAACATCGTCCGCAGAACTCTTATTGGCTCGCTCTATAATGGATATCGCGGCAGCTTCGGTAGGTCCATCAAAGGTTGGTGAAATGATTTTCTTTGTAGGTGCTTGTGTTTTTACTTTTGCTTGAGGGTCAACAAGAAATTGAGCTTTGTAATATATCGTTTGGGCTCCAGCAGCCTGTCGGATTGACCATTCAGCACGGCGCCCTGACTCAGACTTTATGTAGGACACACCATAACCAGAGGATGAAGAGGATTCGTTGATCAAAGTAAAGCCATTTTGTGTGTGAGGAATGGCCAACGAGGCTTTGACTGGTTTAGATTGAGCGTTAAATTCAACACGAGCTTCTATATCCCAGATCTGGCGAGTTTCACCGGGAGTCCAAGGTACACCATATGTCTGGTGACGAAACATACTCAGAGCAATACCTGCTACTATGAGGAAGGCGACAGATATATAAAAGGGGACTTTAGACGTCATAAGCTACCTTATTTTTTTTGTTCAAGTTCCGTTTGAATGTATTTTTTACTTACATCCACCACTGCAATGTCTCGGATGAAATCGCGACCTAGCAACACAGGATGGATCATTTGGGAGCGATCTGCCAAAGTAAACTGTGTTTTTTCGTGAATCTTGCCCAATCTAACCCACAATTCAACCACAGGACGCCGTTCTAGTTGACAATTTGTTGCCTGACGTATCTTTGCATAACGAATAATGGGGGCTTCAATCCAATTGTTATCATCCAGTGGTGTTATACCATCGGAGAGATGAAAGCGTATCCAATTTTTGCCATTACGTTCAAACTCTTCGACATCGACAGCATTCAGAGATGATGTTTCTGAACCAGTATCGATACGAGCATCAAATTTCGGCTCTACGGAGCCTATGACAACTTTTTCAATTTCACCGAGCATCAGTGATTTAGTTGAATGAGCTTGGGTCTTTGTAGACGCTGACGGTATGTGGTCTACTCGTGGTTTGCCAGCCTGGATTAAAGTTTGTTGTCTGAGTTTTCGAACTTCAGAGCTAAGTGAGTCAACTTTTGCTGTTAGAGTGGAAATTTGATTATCTTTATCAGACATCTGCGCATGTATTTGGTCAAATCTTTGCGCGGAATTGGTTTCGGAAGCTTGGATCGCAGCCAAGGTTTCTTGATGATATTGTTCACTGTTAGTAAGAGTACAACCGGAAACAAGTGTTATAGCAATTACCGGAGCCAATTTGGTTAACATTAAAAATCCTAATAATAGGTTAAAGTGTTCTGATTAGTTTAAAGATTAAAACCGCCAATACCCGCAGAGTGAAACTATCCTGACTTCACTGCAATGAGTTGTTTTCTTCCCTATATGAAAGAGTTGTATTCATCAGAAGATTCTAAATCTTTTCAATCTTTAGATTAAGGGGGAGACAGACTCGAAAGGTTAAGAGTCTGTCAAAAATTGTCTTAGTGAGGTTTTTTCGCGACAAGAGTAGCACGACGAGGAGCAGGATGACCTTCTATGGTTCTACTTGGATCCTTGGGATCGAGATAATCAGGTAGCGAATTGTGCGTCATCCATGAGGTAGTGCGTTGCTCATCGGTCGTTGTAATATTTTCTTCGGCGATAGTCACATTTTCAAAGCCGACCTGTTCCAACCAAACTTTGAGAGCTTTTGCTGAGGGAAAAAAGTATACATTACGCATTTGTGCGTATCGATCTGTTGGGACGAGCACAGAGGTTTCATCGCCTTCAATAACCAGAGTTTCAAGTACCAACTCTCCTCCGGCAACAAGTTGGTCCTTGAGCTGAATGAGGTGATCAAGCGGTGAACGACGGTGATAGAGAACACCCATGCTAAACACAGTGTCGAAGGCCTCTAGTTTGGGGAGCTGCTCGATTCCAAGTGGCAAAAGGTGGGCACCCTGATGATCCCCCATGAGTTTACGTACCGCCTCAAATTGTACAAGGAACAAATGGGAAGGATCGATTCCTACGCATAGGCGGGCGCCTTCTCCTAATATTCGCCACATATGATAGCCGTTACCGCAGCCTACATCGAGAACGTTGCGCTCTTTTAGGGGTGAGATATGAGGTAGAACCCGGTTCCACTTCCAGTCGCTTCGCCATTCTGTATCAATATGAATACCATGTAGGTGATACGGACCTTTACGCCATGGATGGAAAGTGCGCAATAGATTTTCTAGCTTCTTAAGCTCACCCGATTCCAAAGGCGTATCGTTGGACAAGGTAACTGAATTTTTTATATCGATTTGGTCAGGAGAACCAACAGGGATTTTATTAAGGGCTTTGAGCCAGCGACCAAAATCACCATGTTCTGAATTTTGCCAATCTGTAAGCTGCTGTGGCAAGACATTAAGCCATGGCTGAAGGCGAGTATCGGTTGCAATTAACTTATAAAAATTGGCAAAGTTAAACATAATATTTCACTGATAATAGAGTTGAGAATGTTTGTGTAAATGTAAGGAGTAAGTGCAATGTTTGACTATTTTATCGCAAACATTGAACCAAAATTAAAGCACTGAAACCAAACATCGAAGCTACTATAGCCAATCTTTGCGAAACGCTCTTTATGTGTGTTTTTGGAGTCAGGGCGCATGATGTTCTCTATCGCACTGCGCTTTTGGCTAATTTCGAGTTCGCTGTAGCCATTGGCACGTTTAAAATCGTGATGTAAGTCGACAAGGAGCTCATTGGATACGGTATCTTCAAAGACAAATTTTTCTGAAATAATCAAAATTCCGCCGGGACGCAAACCCTTGTATATATTTTCCAGTAGCGCATAGCGATCGTCAGCTGATAAAAACTGCAGCGTAAAGTTAAGTACGACTACTGAAGCATTATCGATTTCAATATCGCGAATATCGGCTTCTATGACATTTACGGGAGTATCACTGCGGTAAGCGTTGATGTGGAGTTTGCAGCGCTCAACCATAGCTGAAGAGTTATCGACCGCAATAATTTGGCATCCTTCTTGGGTGATGTTTCGACGCATGGATAGCGTGGCTGCACCCAGTGAGCACCCTAAATCATAAATATTGGAATAAGGTTTGACAAAGCGCTCTGCTAACATGCCGATGGCTGAGATAATATTACTATAGCCGGGTACAGAGCGCTGAATCATATCAGGGAATACTTCGGCGACACGTTCATCAAAGGTAAAATCCCCAATTTTATCGATTGGTGTCGAAAATATAGTATCGGGGTTACTCTTAGGGTTCATAACAGCTTCTCTCAACTAAAGGCTATCAGCCTTACAGTCCTACAGATTTAAAAAACGGCACATTTTATGTGAATTTTCGTCTTCTGTCATGTACCAAGCGTTGTACGTCATAACTAGCTGACTTCCACACAAGCTAGATTATTGTTGAGATACGCCATTGTTGACTAAAAAGAGTTCATTGAGTCTACAGCTAAAACATTTTTATCTGTTTGTTTTCTTTATAGGCAGGGAAACAATTAAGGTCTGGCAGTGTTACTTTTTCCTGCAGCTGTCGATAAAGATTTGCTGCCAACTCAGGTGCAAGGATATTATCTGCGGTGTGTATCATTAAATAAGGCTGTTTACCTTGGCTTACCCAGTCTGCAAGTTTGGATAGCCAAGGGACAAAAAAGTCATAGTTGTTGTTTTCTAATGGGTGGCCGATAAACCTCACCATAGGATTGCTGGCTGTAGCCAGTGCGTGAACCGGAACCTTAGGTTTTTTCTTTTGAGCATCGATAATGGCGTCGTTATCCGGTTTTGCGGCAAATACAGGCCGACTGTCCATTATAATTCGATCGTATTTTTGTTCTATGAGCCAAGCATTAAGTGCGCGTTCTGCATCGCCTTTTAAGAAAAAAGCAGGATGTCTGACTTCTATGCCAATGGGAAATTCTTTAGGAAATAGGGCACAAAATTGTTTAAGTTGGCTCAAATGTTCGGGGCCAAAAGCCGCTGGCAACTGAACTGTCCATTGCCCAATTCGATGATGTAATGGTTCCATGATGGATATAAAATCACACAATTCCTCTTTGCAACCGCGCAACATCTGCTGATGTGTGATGTTTTTGGGTAACTTAAAGGTAAAGCGGAACTCATCATGTGTTGATGCGTGCCAGTTACGTATTGTTGCGGCATTAGGTGTCGCGTAAAACGTGGTATTGCCTTCTACCGTATGAAAGACGCTGGCGTATTTTTCTAATCGCTCGTTGGGCTTTGTGCCACTGCCGTAAAAAGTTTGTTGCCAATTATTATGAGACCACATAGTGAGTCCAAGCCTGACTGGATAAGCATTCATATCTGTATTTCGAATAATGATTGATGAGAATTTTGCCGAATCACCCTGAATAAGGCTATAATCAGCGCCAATTTTTCGTATTGCTATTGTTTTAGACCTCTATTGGCGTAAAAAGCACCAATAGATGATAAATCGCAATAAGTTGTGCGCTGAATAGTCGATTTTAAGACACTTTCAGCGTATAAATGGAGCTTTGCACTATCGGTAAAGTTATCACCGATGGGTAGTAATTAACATACTAAAAGAGATTGGGAAATTCATTATGCGTACCCATTACTGTGGTCACTTGAACAAGTCCCTTGCAGGACAAACTGTAGAACTTTGCGGTTGGGTTAATCGTCGCCGCGATTTAGGTGGACTAATTTTCATTGATATGCGAGATCGTGAAGGCATTGTTCAGGTAGTGGTGGATCCAGATATGGCAGATGCGTATGAAGTGGCCAATACACTTCGTAATGAGTTCTGTATCAAGCTTACCGGTGAAGTTCGAGTCCGTCCGGATAGTCAGGTCAACAAAGACATGGCGACTGGGGAAGTCGAAGTTATTGCTAAAGGTTTAGAAATTATAAACCGCGCAGATGTTCTTCCTTTAGACTTCAATCAAAAAAATACAGAAGAGCAACGCCTTAAGTACCGTTACTTGGACTTACGTCGCCCAGAAATGAGTGATCGTATTAAGCTGCGCGCCAAAGCGTCTAGCTTCGTGCGTCGATTCCTAGATGAAAATGGTTTTCTTGACATTGAAACACCAGTACTCACCAAAGCGACCCCTGAAGGTGCTCGTGATTATTTAGTTCCAAGTCGTGTTCATAAAGGCAGCTTTTACGCGCTACCTCAATCTCCGCAGCTTTTTAAACAGTTGCTAATGATGTCTGGTTTTGATCGTTACTATCAGATCGTAAAGTGCTTCCGTGATGAAGACTTGCGTGCTGACCGCCAACCAGAGTTTACTCAGATCGATATTGAAACTTCATTTATGACGGCAGATGAGGTCAGAGCCACCACAGAGAAAATGGTTCGTGATATGTGGCAAGAGCTGCTTGATGTCGATTTGGGTGATTTCCCAGTAATGCCTTTTGCTGAAGCTATGCGTCGTTTTGGTTCAGATAAGCCTGATTTGCGTAACCCACTAGAGTTAGTTGACGTTGCTGACCTAGTTAAAGATGTTGAATTCAAAGTTTTCTCTGGTCCAGCTAATGATGAGAAAGGCCGTGTTGCTGTTATTCGAGTGCCAGGTGGTGCTTCGTTAACTCGTAAGCAAATCGATGGTTATGGTGAGTTCGTTGGAATCTATGGTGCCAAAGGCTTAGCCTGGATGAAAGTGAATGATCGCGCAGGGGGTATGGATGGTATTCAGTCACCCGTTGCTAAATTCTTGAACGAAGAAGTAATTGAAGGCATCTTAGATCGCACCCAAGCTCAATCTGGCGATATTATTTTATTTGGTGCAGACAAAGCGAACACGGTATCGGAAGCCATGGGAGCACTTCGCCTTATATTGGGTAAAGACTTAGAACTTACCGATGAGTCCGCGTGGGCACCATTATGGGTTGTGGACTTCCCAATGTTTGAGGAAGACGATGAAGGTAACCTCCATGCCATGCATCACCCATTCACATCACCGCTGGGGGTTAATGCTCAAGAACTGAAAACGAACCCAGCATCAGCCAATTCTAATGCCTATGATATGGTGATTAACGGCTATGAAGTGGGTGGTGGCTCTGTACGTATTCATAACGCTGAAATGCAGGCGGCAGTATTTGATATTTTGGGTATTGAAGCCGAAGAGCAACAGCAGAAATTTGGTTTCTTACTGGATGCGCTTAAGTTTGGTACTCCGCCACATGCAGGTTTAGCTTTTGGCCTTGACCGCTTAGTTATGCTGTTGTGCGGAACTGAGAACATCCGCGATGTGATTGCTTTTCCAAAGACAACGGCGGCAGCTTGTTTGTTAACGGATGCGCCAAGTCTGGCTAACCCTGCTGCATTGGAAGAGCTAGCGATTGCAGTGACGGTTGAAAAAGAGAAAAACGACGCTTAGTCAATATACTCCAATAGTTTTTACTGTCCCAAAGAAAAAGGCGCTTCTATGAAGCGTCTTTTTAAATGGTTACCTTTTTCCATTCCCCAGGCTTTAGATCGCCAAGGCTAAATTCTCCCATTGAATAGCGAATAAGACGTAATGTAGGGTGGCCAATATGGGCTGTCATTCTTCTTACTTGGCGATTACGACCTTCAATTATGGTGATCGCTAGCCATGTGGTTGGGATATTGGCCCGAAAACGAACTGGAGGATTACGAGGCCAAACATCGGGCTGCGGGATGACTTCTATTTGTGCGGGAAGTGTCATTCCGTCTTTGAGTTCGACGCCTTTACGTAGTTTGTCTAAGTCTTTTTCTTCAGGTGTGCCATCCACTTGTACCCAATAGGTTTTGGTAGATTTTGATTTTGGTTGGGTAAGCTTGGCTTGTAGTATGCCGTCATTTGTTAGCACCATCAGTCCTTCACTGTCACGATCTAATCGACCCGCTGCGTAAACCTCTTTGACTGAAATATAGTCGGCCAGCGTCTTTCGGCCTTGACCATCAGTAAACTGGCTAAGAGTGTCAAAAGGCTTGTTAAAGAGAATAATAGTGCGATTTTTAGGTGTAACTGGCTGAGTATTGCGTTTGGCTTTATTCTTGACAGGGGCTGAACGGGATTTGTTTTGCCAGTCTCTCTTTGAGTGTTTAAAACCTGATTTACTAGGGTGACGATTGGTTTTAGAAGACTCACGTTGAGAGCGTGATGACATGTTAACTACCTTGCAAAATTGTGAATGAAGTGTGGGTGAAAATTTTAAACTTAGCTGTTTTAAGCTATCATGTGCGCGCCCGAAGACAGGATTGAAACCGCAAAACGATAGACTATCGTACCAATTTTGTTTAATTATAACGTATTGTTCTCACGGATCTTACGCTAAAACTAGTCGTAAGGAAAAGACAAAAGAGACAACAAAGCCGTTTGTAAGTGACTTACATACGGATACATCAACCAAAGCCGTCTACTGACGCGCTTTGCAAGAACGGATAGGGAAATTTCATGCCTACAGAAAAACCTACAATTATTTACACTATCACAGACGAAGCCCCAGCTTTAGCAACGTATTCACTATTGCCTATTATTCAGTCATTTACTGCTTCTTCTGGTATTGAAGTTGAGACTCGTGATATCTCTCTTGCCGGTCGTATTCTTGCAAACTTTCCTAAGTATTTAACAGAGCAGCAGCGTATTAACGATGCGTTGACTGAGCTTGGTGAGCTGGCTAAAACGCCAGAGGCGAATATCATTAAACTGCCTAACATTTCAGCTTCTATCCCGCAGTTGCAAGCCGCAATCAAAGAGCTACAAGCGAAAGGTTACAAATTGCCTAATTACCCAGAAGAGCCAAGTACGCAAGAAGAAAAAGACATTAAGGCGACGTACGATAAGATTAAAGGTAGCGCCGTAAACCCAGTGCTTCGAGAAGGTAACTCTGACCGCCGCGCCCCTTTATCTGTTAAGAACTACGCGAAGAAAAACCCACATTCAATGGGTGCTTGGGCAAAAGACTCAAAGTCTCACGTTTCTAGTATGTCTGGGAATGATTTCTTTGGCAGTGAAAAGTCACACACAGTCAATGGTGCGACGCAAGTTAAGATCGAATTTACCTCCAAGGATGGCCAGATCAAAGAGCTGAAGGCGCCTTTCGCAATACAAGATAAAGAAATTATCGATTGCTCTGTGATGAACAAGAAAGCCTTGATTGAGTTTTTCGAGTCCGAAATTGAAGATGCCAAAAAACAGGGCGTCTTACTGTCGCTGCACATGAAAGCAACCATGATGAAGGTCTCTGACCCTGTTATTTTTGGTCATGCGGTTCGCGTATATTACAAAGAGGTATTTGCCAAATACGGGGATGTATTTGAGCAATTGGGCGTTGATGTAAACAACGGAATTGGTGATGTTTACGCTAAAATAGCCTCCCTTCCTGCTGATCAAAAAGCAGAAATTGAAGCGGCAATTCAAGACGTTTATCGCACTCAGCCTCCGCTAGCCATGGTTGACTCTGACCGTGGTATCACTAACTTGCACGTACCGAGTGATATCATTGTCGATGCGTCAATGCCTGCCATGCTTCGTTCGTCTGGACAAATGTGGGGTCCAGATGGAAAGCAGAGCGATACTAAAGCGATGATCCCAGATCGTAGCTACGCCAGTATTTATCAAGCGGTTATTGATTTCTGTAAGGAAAATGGTGCGTTTGATCCAACCACAATGGGTAGTGTGCCCAATGTTGGCTTAATGGCTCAAAAAGCAGAAGAGTACGGCTCGCATGATAAAACATTTATTCTTGATCAAGCAGGTACGATTAAAGTGGTAGATTCTGCAGGTGCTGTTTTGCTTGAGCAAGTGGTGGAAGAAGGTGATATTTTCCGCATGTGCCAAGTAAAAGATGCACCTATTCAAGATT
Source organism: Vibrio sp. Of14-4 (assembly GCF_022347625.1). Classification (NCBI taxonomy): domain Bacteria; kingdom Pseudomonadati; phylum Pseudomonadota; class Gammaproteobacteria; order Vibrionales; family Vibrionaceae; genus Vibrio; species Vibrio sp. Of14-4. The sequence continues at coordinate 137,595 of NZ_JAKRGI010000001.1, forward strand.
GGGTAAAACTGGCGGTTACTCGCGCGCGCGCGACAGGAGCTCCAGCAGTATTCTGGCTAGATGAAAATCGAGCGCATGATGCTCAACTTATCAAGAAGGTGAACACCTATCTACCGCAGCATGATACTTCTGGTCTAGATATCAAAGTATTAGCACCACTCGAAGCGTGTAAGTTTTCTCTAGAACGTATTAAACTTGGCCTAGATACTATCTCTGTAACAGGTAACGTTCTACGTGATTACTTGACTGATCTATTCCCTATATTGGAACTAGGTACATCAGCTAAAATGTTGTCTATCGTACCTCTGATGAATGGTGGTGGCTTGTTTGAAACGGGAGCTGGCGGTTCAGCGCCTAAGCACGTACAGCAAGTGGAGAAAGAAAACCATTTAAGATGGGATTCATTGGGTGAGTTTTTAGCATTAGCGGCTTCGTTGGAGCATCTTAGTACGGTAACGGGTAACGTAAAAGCTAAGGTACTTGCGGATGCTCTAGATCTCGCAACGGGCGAGTTCCTGGATAATAATAAGTCACCGTCGAGAAAAGTGGGTGAGTTAGATAACCGTGGTAGTCATTATTACCTTGCTACATACTGGGCACAGGCACTTGCTAAACAGACGTCCGACGCCTCACTAGCAGAAGAGTTCGCTCCAATTGCTCAAGCCCTGTCTTCAAAAGAGGCAGATATTGTCGCTGAGTTAAATGGTGCACAGGGTAAAGCGGGCGAGTTGGGTGGCTATTATGCGCCAGACTTTGATAAAGCCGCAAAACTTATGCGTCCAAGTGAAACACTAAATGCCATTATTAACGGTTAATATTGTTCTGTAGATTTGAAACCGCCGAGTTTATCGGCGGTTTTTTTGTGTTTGGTACCTTGAGTACCGGATGGTGAAATCTAGCAGCGAATTATTTAACGGCTTGGGCTTCCACGGGAACCACTGAACTTGCGTGGTATCCTTTTGGCCCTTCCTCCACTTCAAATGTTACTTGTTGGCCCGCTTTCAGTGTACGATACCCATCCATTTTGATAGTTGAATAATGGGCGAATACATCTCCATCTTCTCCTTCCGGACAGATAAAACCAAATCCTTTGGCGTTGTTAAACCATTTTACTGTACCTGTAGCCATGCTATACATCCCTCATGCATATTGTTACTAACGTTGTGTGATTACACGAACAATCCGTGTGTAAACATAACAGTGAATAATCATTCAGCCGCTGCTAAATTTCCAGTCACTATGTGACCAATGTAGTCAATGCTTGGGAGCAGTCAATAGTGAAAATTGCTTGAACTGTGCATATTTGTAAACAAGTCACCTTTATCGTTTACGTTCTTGCAACTATTTTCACACTGCGGCCAGTACTTTATAATAAAGAAAAGGGTTTTTGGTTTCTTTTTAATCAATTAGATAGATAATTCAGCCAGATACAAATCTTTTATTTGCAGCGATACAATTGCTGCATTAGTCTCTAAGTAAGGGCGTAAATTTGCTTTGCTCAATTTGGCCGCACTATAAGAGATAGATCTACATATAAAACGCATTGAAGTGTTAAAATCATATGAAAGGGACGTTGTTTTAAACACGAAGAGTCATGAGCAAGCAATTTGAATGGGTTTCTCCAGACCACGATTTACTGGAGATTGAAAAGACTAAAGTGTCGCCACCATCTCGGTACAATGTCGTTCTAAACAATGACGATTACACCCCGATGGACTTTGTAATTGAGATCCTAGAGCGTTTTTTTTCGATGGATATAGATAGAGCGACACAAGTAATGCTTAAAGTGCATTACGAAGGTAAAGCGATTTGTGGCACGTATACTGCAGAGGTCGCAGAAACAAAAGTAGCGCAAGTTACAATGTATTCTCAGGAAAACGAGCATCCCTTGCTTTGTACAATGGAGCAAGTGTAGAGCTTAACCAAGCAATTTAAGTTGCTGCTAAGGAGGTACTTATGTTGAATAAAGAGTTAGAGTCGAGTCTCAATGGCGCATTCTCTCGTGCCAGAGACAAGCGACATGAGTTCATGACTGTCGAGCACCTCCTGCTAGCATTGTTAGAAAATGATGCGGCCAGAGAGGCTTTGCTGGCCTGTCAGGCGGATATCGACTCACTGAGGAATGAGTTAGATATCTTTATCGATCAAACAACACCATTGATACCAGAAAATGATGAAACAAGAGAAACGCAACCGACACTGAGTTTTCAGCGTGTCCTACAGCGTGCAGTATTTCACGTGCAATCATCTGGTCGAAGCGAAGTGACAGGTGCCAATGTTCTGGTTGCTATTTTTAGTGAGCAAGAATCTCATGCAGCTTATTTAATGAAGAAGAATGACATTAGTCGCCTCGATATCGTCAACTTCATTTCTCATGGTATTACTAAAGCGTCTAGTTCAAGTGACGATTCATCTTCTTCCGATTCATACAGTAGTAACGATAGTGCTGAAGAGTCGGGATCCGAAGAGCGTTTAGAAAGCTTTGCATCTAACCTCAATTTGCTGGCTAAACAAGGTCAGATTGATCCTCTAATTGGTCGAGACAAAGAGCTTGAGAGAACAATACAAGTTTTATGTCGTCGTCGTAAAAACAATCCTTTATTAGTCGGCGAGGCTGGTGTCGGTAAAACCGCTATTGCTGAAGGACTGGCTTGGAGAATTGTCGAAGGGCAAGTTCCCGAAATCATAAAACAAAGCGTTATTTATTCTCTAGATATTGGATCCTTACTTGCAGGTACCAAGTATCGAGGTGATTTTGAGAAACGTTTCAAAGCAATTCTCAAACAGCTGGAAAAAGAAGATGATGCCATACTGTTCATCGACGAGATTCATACCATCATTGGGGCTGGTGCAGCTTCAGGCGGTCAGGTCGATGCGGCAAATCTGATAAAACCCCTGCTGAGTAGTGGCAAACTACGTTGTATAGGTTCTACAACCTATCAGGAATACAGCAATATTTTTGACAAAGAGCGCGCTCTTTCACGTCGCTTCCAAAAAATAGATATTGTTGAACCATCACTTGACGACACGACGAAAATTTTAATGGGGCTCAAACCTAAGTATGAAGCACACCACGAAGTTCGCTACACCAATAAGGCACTTCGCGCTGCTGTTGAGCTTTCTGCAAAATACATCAATGAGCGTCATTTACCTGACAAAGCCATTGATGTGATTGATGAGGCGGGTGCGCGTCATCGCCTTGCCCCGGCAAGCCGTCGCAAGAAAACCGTCGGGGTCGCTGACATCGAAGCTATGGTTGCCAAAATGGCACGTATTCCAGAGAAGTCAGTATCTTCTTCCGATAAAGAAATCCTGCAAAATCTTGATGATAAGATGAAGATGCTGGTCTTCGGTCAAGACGATGCTATCGATGTCTTGAGCGAGGCTATCAAACTGACTAGAGCAGGACTGGGTGCCGATAATAAACCCGTTGGTTCTTTCTTGTTTGCTGGGCCCACAGGCGTTGGTAAGACTGAAGTTACGCTTCAGCTTTCTAAGCTAATGGGGATCGAGCTATTGCGCTTTGACATGTCTGAGTACGGTGAAAGGCACTCTGTTAGCCGATTAATTGGTGCACCTCCTGGTTATGTTGGTTACGATCAAGGCGGTTTATTGACCGATGCCGTTATCAAACATCCACACTCTGTTGTTCTGTTGGATGAAATAGAAAAAGCTCACCCAGACATTTTCAATCTGTTGTTGCAGGTTATGGATAACGGTACGCTCACGGATAACAATGGCCGTAAAGCGGATTTTCGTAACGTTATTTTAGTGATGACAACTAATGCGGGTGTTCAGGAGACAGTCAAAAAATCGATTGGTCTGATCCAACAAGATCATAGCCATGATGCGATGTCAGAGATTAAAAAAGTCTTCACACCAGAGTTTCGTAACCGCTTGGACAATGTTATTTGGTTTAACAGTTTGGATGAGAATGTCATTCATCAAGTGGTTGATAAGTTCATTGTTGAACTGCAAGCTCAACTCGATGCAAGAGGTGTGTCACTTGAGGTTTCAGACAAGGCTCGCCATTGGCTAGCTCTTAAAGGCTATGACAAAGCGATGGGCGCAAGACCAATGGGGCGCGTTATTCAAGAACAGCTCAAAAAGCCACTTGCAAACGAACTCTTGTTTGGTGCTCTAGTTGATGGTGGGACAGTGAAGGTCGACTTGAGAAAAGATCAGCTCAAGTTCAAGTATATGAGCCAAAAAGAAGTCGCCGTTCATTAATTCTATGACGAGCAACTTAAAGCCAGAGTGTCCAGCGCTCTGGCTTTTTTAATTTGACTGATAACTACCTTTTCTTTAGTGGTGTATTGAGTATGTCTTAGACTAGCTCTAACGTGTGCTGATAATGGAATTTGTATCCCAGCTCTTCTACGTGAGTTGAGCTGATACGCTTATCATCTTGTTGGACTACGGGGGGCAACGAGTGCTTAGATTGAGCACTATCGAGTGCGGCTTGGTAAAACTCGGCTTTACTCACGGTATTAGGCGTTGTGGCGTTAACAATGGCGTTTGACGTTAATGTAGACATGAAACTGACCACGCCAATCGCATCAGTAAGATGTAACATGTTTGCTGGTGCACTTGAGCTAACTTGTTTCATTTTACCAACAAAGCGGCTAGGGTGGCGATCTGGACCCACAAGGCCACTACAACGAACAATTGCGTATTTTATGCCTGAGTCAATTACATGTTGCTCTGCTTGAAGCATAACCTTGGACTTTAGAGTGAAATCCTTGTTGTGTGAGGCGATAGACAGAGAGGCATCGTCCTCTGTCATTGTCTTTGTAACTTCAGGATAAACGCCGGTCGAGCTAACCATTATGATTTTTTCCACATGCGCTGATTGACATGCTTTAACCAGTTTATCCCAGTATCGCGTGTATTTTTCTCCATCGCCGGATCTAAATCCTGGTGGAAAGCAGCCAATAACAAGTTCAGGTTGAGCACTTTTAATACTATTCGTGATAGTGTTTACATCACTTTTTAGGTCGATTAATGTACCAGTAAGAAGTAAATCATTGATTTCAAATACGCCAGCTTCGGTAGTTCGGCTAACCGCTACTCTATGGCCAATCGTTTGTAGATAGTGAGCGAGTGGTTTACCAAGCCACCCACCACCAATAATTAATATGTCTTTCATACTTATCTCGTCATAGTCTCGGCCTAGTTTGATTACTATCTAAGAGATCCAATCAATAATCAACCATAGTTTTTTTAGGCTTAACGTCTCATATATGAGACATTGCTTCGCTGTGGCTAAACATCATTAACTCTATTATTAATAGATGTGTAACTGGGTACAAATTGTTGGAATTGGATGAAGTTGCTTTTACTGTGTTGGCTTGGATTCATACCTGTTCTAGTCTCGGCTAGCAACAAGGTATATATGACGTCTTTAGATTGGCCTCCTTACTCGGGGGAGAATTTACGTGAAAATGGCTATTCTATCGCCATTGCTCGCGAGGCTTTCTCTGTTATGGGCTATGACCTAATCGTAGATTTCGAGCCTTGGGTGAGGGCGGTTTCATTAGCCACGAAATCTGAAAAATATATCGGATATTTCCCCGAGTATTTCTTTGATACCCAAGACTTTGTTTTTTCAGATTCGATTGGTAGCGGGCCACTAGGCTTAGTCGAAAATTCTAGTTTCCCAGTAACATGGAGTAAATTAGTCGATCTAAAAACGCTTCGCATTGGTGTCGTTCAAGGGTACGTCAATACTAAAGAGTTCGATGATATGGTTGCAAACGGAGAGCTCGATGTAGAGGCATCGAGTAATGATACTAAGAATATTCATAAGGTAGCCAAAAGACGTTTAGATGCTGCGGTAATAGATTCGAATGTGCTAGAGCATTTGATCAGTGAGGACTCTCAGGAAGCTTTCTTAAGACAGCATTTGCAAATGAACACTAGGTTATTGGACGACAAACAAATCTATGTTGCTTTTCGTAATGAACCGAGAGGAGTTGATCTGAAGAGGATTTTCAATCAAGGCTTAGAAAAGATTGATATCGAGTCGATTATTCATCGGTTGAGCAAGCCAACCGATGCTGATGATAACATGGCTCAGTGAGCTAGGCGATTTCGCTGGAGAGTACTCGGAGTACTTTATCTGCATGTTCCGCAACCTCAATGCCTTCGTCAGTGAGATAACCTCCATCTGGTTGTGTGCATAGCCCCTTATTAAAAAGTCTGCTAACCGCCGCCTGTATCTCATCGGTGGCATCTTGATGTACTTTTATCCCTGTTGCTGCACTTCGAATATCAAACTGAAGTAATAGGTTTAGTTCAGCCATTTTGTCCGCTGTATATTTCATATTTGTCTTCTCCATAACATGCTACACAGCAACCTTAATCTCTGTAGGGATACAGGGCAACGCTGGCTAGCAAGAAATGTTATCTGTTACCTGATATTCGATGCTTAACTCGGTAGTGATTAAGTTAAATCGTATCATCCTTGATTATTCTTATTGTTAGGCTGGTCTTAACGCTGGATTGAAATGACATAATTTAATTTCTTGATATGAAAATTAGCACTTGAAAATTAGAGTGATAACAGTGATCATTCGCGGCCATAAAACCACAAAATAAAAGATGTTTTATGATGAACTTGAACCACTTTGATTCTTTGTTACCCCCGCAAATGGCTGAACGTGCGGCAGAAATTGGTGTTGGTAAGGTAACCAAAGATCCTATTAAGTCTTTTCTGTTAGCCATTTCAGCTGGTATTCACATTGGTATTGCTTTTGTCTTCTACACAATTGTTACCACAGGAGCAGCTGATCTTCCATGGGGTATGACTAGGCTCATTGGTGGACTGGCATTTAGCTTAGGTTTGATACTGGTTGTAGTGACAGGCGGAGAGTTGTTCACCAGCTCAGTATTGACTCTGGTTGCTCGCGCTAGTGGCAAAATCAGTTGGAAAATGCTGTTTAAAAATTGGCTGATAGTTTATAGCGGTAATCTTATAGGAGCCTTGCTTTTAGTTGTATGCATGTTGCTGACCAAGCAATACATGTTTGATGGCGGCCAAGTTGGGCTCAACGCAATGGCGATTTCACAGCATAAACTCCATCATGATTTTATCTCGGCCGTCGCTCTAGGCATTATGTGCAACGTATTGGTATGTATTGCCGTTTGGATGACATTTAGTGGACGTACATTAACTGACAAAATTGCGGTGATGATATTGCCAGTGGCTATGTTTGTTTCCTCTGGGTTTGAGCATTGTATAGCAAATATGTTTCAGGTACCCATGGCAATAGGTATCAAGTTCTTTGCACCTTCTGAGTTTTGGCAAATGACAGGGGTTAATCCGTCTGATTACGCAGACTTGAATTTGGTGAATTTTGTAATGAATAATTTAATACCTGTAACCTTAGGAAACATAATAGGTGGCGGTATTTTTGTCGGCGTATGGTACTGGATGATTTATCTTAAAGACTAACACTATGCCTAGCGGTAATCTTGTCTTGGAGATTATGGCACATACAAGATATTTATTGCTCAGCTCGAGAACTTATCCTGAAAGCTATGACACGGTTATCCACAGATTCTGTGGATAACCTCGAGACTTATTATTGGGGTTTGAAGTTAACCAATATTCTCCCTTCTTTGTTGATGCAGTTGCGAATGGTGAGTGTCAGAGTGAGACTCAGGGATATCGACAACATGACAAATATAGCGATCATGATCAAGAGCTGATATTTGATCGCTATAATCGGATTTGCCCCCCCTAAAATCTGACCTGTCATCATCCCAGGCAATGTCACTAAGCCTGTCGTTGTCATGGATGCTAGAGTTGGCGCTAACGATTTTCTTATTGCGTCACTGACAAAAGATTGAGTAGCAAACCGAGCTGAAGCTCCAAGCGCAATCGCTGCTTCGTACTCGCCTCGACGTGAATCCATGGTAGTGAATAAGTTTTGTAATCCCACAATATTTCCGCTCAGTGAGTTACCCAGCAACATTCCTGCTAGAGGTATGATGTATTGAGCATTGAAGAGGGGCACTGGCTTTATAATGACTATGCATAATACTGCTAGGATTGGTATTAGGCCGATAAGCAAACTCGCTGACACAGGGTAGATCACTCTTTTATGGGGAAGGTTTGCTTTACTAATAATAGCGCTCGCCCCTATCAAGGTCATAACGAGTAACCACAACATGTTTATTACGGCGTTGTTAGTATTGAACAAGTATTCTAAATAGAGTCCCACCATAAGTAGTTGAATTGTCATTCTGACAATACTAATGACGATATCGCGCTCAATCTTAAGCCTAAAATAACGGTTGATAAAAAGAGGAATTGTTAGGGTCGAAAAGAACAGAAATAAGAGTGGCCAAGGAATATCTATCACACCACTATTCATTTAAAACTCCTTATCTACAATGCTATCCGTCAATGGGTTCTATGGTCAGTTCTGATGATCATGAGTTAGAGTCTGTAAGCTTCCTAGCTCTAAACACTGTTGAAAAAAACTATCAAAGATGGCGTCACACGCAAACAGAGCCAGACAAAAACAATAATATCAGAATGTTATAAAGAAACTTCCTGTTTCTTACACTGTTAATATTTCTTCATAACTGTATTTGTGTCTACATAAATTTGTTTAATCAGACACATATCTGGATGAGATCAATAAATTGTCAGTTATCTCATTGTTAGAGGGCTGATTCCCTTGAACCACACAAAAAGTATGGTCTAATCTTTTTATCAATGATTGGGAAATAGTATCATCATAATTATGAACTCAATCTAATAAACCGAATGATATGTGGGCATGTTTATGAGTGAATTTAACGATACAGAGAGTGGTGAGAAACGTTCTCTAGAGTGGAAAGCGTTCCTCTTCATCACTGTGGTTCTCTTTCCTGTCTTAAGTGTGGTCCTTGTTGGCGGCTATGGCTTCATCATATGGATGTTACAGGTGTTTTTTCTGGGCCCCCCTGGAATGCATGGCATGTAGTCTGAGTCATTTTTCCATACTGTTAAGCCTGAAATTAGAGAGTTAATCATGAAAGCATTTTTTGTTAAGTTGTGGCGAACAATGATGCGTCCTGCTGTTCACATCAGTTTAGGTGTGTTGACTATGGGTGGCTTTATTGCTGGCGTTATTTTTTGGGGTGGCTTTAACACTGCTCTAGAAGCGACGAATACCGAAGAGTTTTGTATCAGTTGCCATACCATGCGCGACAATGTGTATGTTGAACTTCAAGATACCGTTCACTGGAAAAATCACTCTGGGGTGAGAGCAACCTGTCCTGATTGTCATGTTCCACATAACTGGACAGATAAAATAGCAAGAAAAATGCAGGCATCTAAAGAGGTGTTTGCTCAAGTATTTGGTAACTACAATGAGCCGGGTGCGTTTGAAGAGCGACGAATTGAATTAGCCAAGCATGAATGGGATCGTTTTTCGGCCAACAAGTCATTAGAGTGCAAAAATTGTCACAATTACCAATCGATGGATTTTGAGCAAATGTCACCAGCAGCGCGAATACAGATGAAGCAAGCGGCTGAAAAAGACCAAAGTTGCGTTGATTGCCACAAAGGCATTGCTCATCAATTGCCAGCGGGTATGGAAAGCATTGGTGGAATAGTCGGCGAGCTTGAGCAGATGACATCTAGCACAGATTATTCAGTCGGTGAGTCACTGGTAAGTGTGCGTCATTTGCCCGTTTATTTTGATCAGCAAGGCGAACAAGAAGCAGGTCTTCTCAATCCGGCATCAGAGGTTAAGGTTCTTGCAGAGAAAGGCAATATGGTTAAGGTTGAAATTGATGGTTGGCGAAAAGCAAAGGGCTTCGGACGAGTAATTCAAGAAGATTTTGGTATGAATATCGCAGTTGGTTCACTGGTAAAAGAGGCATCAACGAGCGATGAAATTGTTGTAAAGGGTGAGAAAAAGGTTGATGAACTCACTGGGTTGCCATGGGAAAAAGTGGCCGCAACGGTATGGATGAAAAAAGAAGCCATGCTTAATGATGTCACGCCTATCTGGGAAAAAGCTAGCCAAGCATACAAAACCAATTGCTCTGTCTGCCATACACAACCGGATGAGGCTCACTTTGATGCCAATACATGGCCGGGCATGTTCAACGGTATGCTTGCCTTTGTCAATTTTGATACCGATAGTGAAGCTCTTGTATTGAAGTATCTTCAAAAGCATTCATCAGATTTTTCTGAAGGTCACCACTAATGCGCATTGGATGGAGTTATTGAAATGGCTATTACACGTCGAAATTTTCTTAAAGGTGTCGCAACAACCAGTGCAGCATCAGTTATTGGTCCTAGTTTATTAGTCTCAACTTCAGCAAGATCAGCAGAAACTAGCGGCACTTGGAAAGTGTCCGGGTCTCACTGGGGAGCGTTTCGTGCACGAATATACGCCGGAAAGGTGCAGGAAATTAAGCCATTGGAGAGTGATACAAACCCTACGGACATGATCAATGGTATCAAAGGCATCATTTATAACCCTTCTCGTATCCGTTATCCAATGGTACGGCTAGATTGGTTGAAAAAGCATAAATATGGTGCAGAGACACGTGGGGATAATCGCTTCGTACGCGTGACATGGGATGAAGCTCTTGATTTGTTCTATCGTGAGTTAGAGAGAGTGCAGAAAGACTATGGCCCGTGGGCGTTACATGCAGGACAAACAGGTTGGCGTCAGACAGGTCAGTTTCATAGTTGTACTAGTCATATGCAGCGAGCGGTTGGTATGCATGGCAATTTTATCACCAAGGTTGGAGACTACTCGACAGGAGCAGGGCAAACCATTTTGCCATATGTACTTGGCTCAACAGAAGTCTACGCTCAGGGAACCTCTTGGTCGGAGATACTGGATAACTCTGATAACATCATTTTATGGGCCAATGATCCCGTTAAGAACTTGCAGGTTGGCTGGAACTGCGAAACCCATCAATCCTTTCCTTATTTGGAGCAACTAAAAGAAAAAGCGGCCAAAGGAGAGATTAATGTAATCTCGATTGATCCAGTAAAAAACAAAACTCAACGCTTTTTGCAAAATTCTCACTTATATATCAACCCAATGACAGATGTGGCATTTATGCTCGCGGTTTGTCATGTTCTATACAATGAAGACTTGTATGACAAAAAGTTTATCGATACGTATTGCCTTGGCTTTGAAGACTTTATCAAGTATGTACAGGGACAAAGTAAAGACAAGGTCGAAAAAACGCCGCAGTGGGCAGCTGAGATTTGTGGGATAAGCGCAGACAAGATCCAAGAGTTTGCCAGAATGCTTGTGAACGGAAGAACACAGATCATGATGGGCTGGTGTATCCAACGTCAGGAGCATGGTGAACAGCCATATTGGGCGGCCGCGGTTGTGGCTGCGATGGTGGGACAGGTTGGTTTACCAGGAGGAGGCATATCTTATGGCCATCATTACTCTGGTATCGGCGTACCTTCTACAGGATTTGCAGCTCCCGGTGGTTTTCCCAGAAACCTAGATCAGGGGATGAAACCCAAGTGGGACAATAATGATTTTAATGGTTTTAGCAAAACTATTCCTGTGGCTCGTTGGATTGATTGCCTTCTCGAACCAGGCAAGGAAATTCGCTATAACGGCAGTAAGGTTAAACTTCCAGCGTATAAAATGATGGTGATTTCGGGTAATAACCCTTGGCACCATCATCAAGATCGTAATCGGATGAAGAAAGCGTTCAAACAGCTTCAGACGGTTGTAACGATTGATTTTGCTTGGACTGCGACTTGTCGCTTTTCAGATATTGTCTTACCAGCTTGTACACAATTTGAGCGTAATGATATTGATGTCTATGGTTCGTATTCGGGCAAAGGCTTGATAGCTATGCATCGTTTGGTTGATCCTTTATTTCAATCTAAAACAGACTTCGATATTTTCACCGAATTGACTCGTCGTTTTGGACGCCATAAAGAGTACACTCGAGGTATGGATGAAATGCAGTGGGTGCGTTCCTTATACAATGATTGTCGTGACGCGAATAAAGGTAAATTTGAACTCCCTGATTTTGACATTTTTTGGCAGCAAAGCGTACTTGATTTTGGCGAAGGCAAACCTTGGGTTCGCCATGCTGATTTCAGGGAAGATCCTGAATTAAATGCACTGGGTACGCCTTCTGGCTTTATTGAAATCACATCGCGTAAGATTGGTCGTTACGGGTACGAAAAATGCCAAGAGCACCCAATGTGGTTTGAAAAAACTGAGCGTTCACATGGTGGTCCAGGCTCGGATAAATTCCCGTTCTGGCTTCAATCTTGTCACCCTGATAAACGTCTCCATTCCCAAATGTGTGAGTCAGAAGAGTTTCGTTCAACCTATACGGTTCAAGGTCGTGAGCCAGTCTATATTAATCCAAAAGACGCAAAGAAAAAGGGAATCAAAGATGGTGATTTGGTACGCGTGTTTAACGACCGTGGCCAATTGTTAGCAGGAGCCGTATTAAGTGATAGCTATGCGCAGGGTGTGATCCGAATTGAAGAAGGCGCTTGGTATGGGCCATTAAATGAAAAAGAAGGGGCGATGTGTACTTACGGTGATCCAAATACATTGACGCTTGATCTGGGTTCTTCAGAGTTAGCACAGGCGACCTCTGCCAACACTTGTATTGTCAATTTTGAAAAATACACAGGTAAAGTGCCTCCAGTGACTTCATTTGGCGGTCCCACGGAAGTGGCTTAGGCGACTATGACCAAGTGTGAGCCAATGAGGAAGCACTTGGTCCCCTAATCAGTTAAGCCATATTTAATTTTGATATCTTGGAGCCTGATTTTCGCGTTGTCTTTGAAGTATTGATTAAGTTTGGAGACAATCTCTTGAGCTTGTGGATGATCCCTTCGAACCGCTGCGTGTAAGGGTGTGGAATCAAGATGGCTGCGACTAAAGTACAGTTTGCCTTTTCCAACTCTCATCTCTTGTACTGCCCATCTTCCTACCGCTTCGTCGGTGACTAGGACATCTGCTCGCTGTGTCAGTACTTGTCGTATACTGTTAGCCAAATCGAGAGAATTGATAGGGATCATATCTGGGTATTGGCGTAAATTTCCCGCGTAGGCATAATCGTTAATAAGAGCCACTCTCATTCCTTTCAAACTTTCTAATGACTCATATTCAAATTTAGTATCACTACGTGAAACAAATACCATCCGGTTATTCATATAGCTATCCGTTAAAAGATAATCTTTTTCCCTTTGTTCTGTTTTCCAGATAGCAATGATGACATCATTTTGTCCGCCCAGCGTTTCCTTGAGCACACGAGACCAAGGTTTTACCGTATAGTCGAACTCAAGTTCTGCAGCGTCGAGTGCGCCAGTGACTAAATCATAGGCAATACCACTGCCGTAGGCTGAATTTACTATATAAGGTGGCCAAAGATCTTGCGACACCCTAAGACGTTCATCTTCAGCTAATACGGAGCGGCCATACATTAAGCTCATGATAAGTAAAGCATATAGTTGTAGATTTTTAAACTTGTTCACTCTCTCACCCAGCTTGGTTTTATAACTGCTTATAACTAGTTTAGTTCAGGATAAAACAGAAGGTCTCAAACTGAAAAATAGACAGAAAAATTGGAGTAACCTAATGTAAATAAAGAAACATCATAAAACTAAAGGAAATCTGTATGTCGTTTTCAGTGACGCTGGAGAACGGCCATAACCTGCGAGTAAGAGACATTAACTTGCATGCACAAGTAGACACAAACGAGGTAACGTTCGTTTACCAAGGGCTGAGCAATGATCCCTGCAGTAGCAGCTACGTTTTGGCGATCACTGAATTTGTGTTTGATCACAATGCCGTCTTGCTTGGTGACGGATTTCAAATGTCTAGCCAAACAACTGGAACTGTCGATAATCCTGAAGATGTAGGAACACATTCAGATCAATTTAGTCCTTATCAACTTTATTCCGCTTCGTCGTCCAAACGTTATTACAACTATTTACTGGTAGAAGAGGCGACTTGTTATACCTTGTTTGGCTTCACTTCTTGTTATCGCTTTGCTGGCTATTTTGAATTAGTCGAAGTAGAGCAGCATCAATGGATCAAAATTTGTATCGACGCTGAAGAAACGTGTCCGCAAGATTGGTCATCCAATCAATTAGAATCTATCGCGATTTTAAAAGGAGATTCATTAGCTGAGCTTTTTACGGAGTACACACATCTTGTTTCTTGCCACCATAGCGAGAAAAAAGGGGTGAAAAAAGATGCACCTTTAGTTTGGTGCTATCCACCTGATGTCTCAGAGAGCGTTGTAAAGGATAACTTTAGTCAAGTTGAAGATGGTTTTGAAAGTCTCGACTATGTGATGATTGATGTGGGTTATCAAGCTTGTATAGGAGACTGGCTTGTTCCATCCGATCAATTTCCTTCTGGGATAAAGTCATTGTCCAAGGAAATTAAGCGCTGTGGGAAAAAACCTGCACTCTGGCTCGCGCCGTTTGTTGTTCACGAAGAGTCAGAGGTTTTTCGTCATCATAGTGATGACTGGTTGGTCACTCACTCGGACGGCTCTTTACTCCGAGTCGAGGATATCGCTTATGAAGGAGGGCGATCTAAATCCGGATACATACTAGATACGACTAACCCGGATGTTCAAGAGCATCTCACTCACATATTGGCTACTATGCGAAAAGAGTGGGGCATCCAGCTGTTTAAGTTGGATGCCTTATATTGGGGCTCGGTAAGAGGTTGTCGTCAGCAGGATGGGATCACAGGAGTGGAAGCTTATCGATTAGGAATGGAAGCCATCAATGATGGAGTTGGCAACGCTCTGATTTTAGGCTGTAATGCACCTCTGTGGCCATCGCTGGGAATGGTTGATGCGATGCGAGTCTCTAGTTGCCGAGACTCCGATAATAAGTGTTTTATCGAGGGTGCTCGTGAAGCTTTTTTTCGCAGTTGGCAACATAGAAGGCTTTGGCAGATAGCATCAGGTTGCGCCACTTTAATTACTTTGCCAAATACCCCACTAGAGCAGACACATGTTGAATTTCATCGCAATGCACTGCTCGCATGTGGAGGCGTGTTAATGTCCGGCGATCCACTGACCAAGCTGAATCATTTTGCGAAAAGTACTTTGTCTCGCCTTTTTGTGCGTCATAAACACAACCAAAATTCCGCTCGGTTTTCTTCGTTGTCTCTCGATCATGCCTATTTAAGGATGAATGATCGAAATGATTTACATTGTCTATTTAACTTCCAAGCCTGTAAGCAGACAATATGTTTGACGTCGACTAGGCCGGTAGATTGGCATGATTACTGGAGCGGCATGAAGCTTAATGTACAACGCACTGATGTGTTTGAGGTCGAAGTAAAGGCTCTGTCGAGCAAAGCTATTTTAACCAAACGACAAAGGTGAAGCCTCGCTAATATGGTTGTGCTGGGCTACTATACCGAGTGTTTTAACCAATAGGTCTCATTGATATTATGTCAATCATCTTGGGTATCGACCCAGGCTCTCGGATCACAGGTTATGGTGTGATTCGTCAAGTAGGGCGTCATCTGCATTATTTGGGTAGTGGTTGTATTCGTACTTCAGAAAAAGATTTACCGGGACGTCTTAAACAAATTTATGCCGGTGTGACCGAAATCATTACCCAGTTTCAACCAGATGTTTTTGCCATTGAACAAGTTTTTATGGCAAGAAATGCGGACTCTGCATTGAAACTTGGTCAAGCGCGAGGCAGTGCCATTGTTGCGGCGGTTAATGCCGAATTACCAGTATATGAATATGCCGCTCGCTTAATAAAGCAGGCTGTAGTGGGAACGGGGGGAGCAGATAAAGATCAAGTTCAACACATGGTTCAGTCTATTTTGAAGTTGCCTGCTAAACCGCAAGCAGATGCAGCGGATGCACTCGGCGCGGCAATATGCCATGCCAATACCAACAAAACCTTGGTGGCTCTTGCTGGACAGGCGGTGAGTGCCCGAAGAGGTCGATATCGTTAACTCTGTAGTATTCAACAAATAAAGAACTGGATGTTTATCCAGTTCTTTATTATTCTGTCATAAATTCTCCAGTAAAGAGTATGGATTGTGATTGGACGTTTGCGTGGAAATTTATTAGAGAAGCAACCCCCAGAGCTATTAATTGAAGTCAATGGCATTGGCTATGAAGTGCAAATGCCGATGAGTTGTTTCTATGAATTG
Source organism: Vibrio sp. Of14-4 (assembly GCF_022347625.1). Taxonomy (NCBI): domain Bacteria; kingdom Pseudomonadati; phylum Pseudomonadota; class Gammaproteobacteria; order Vibrionales; family Vibrionaceae; genus Vibrio; species Vibrio sp. Of14-4. Next base: position 153,758 of record NZ_JAKRGI010000001.1, read on the forward strand.
CCAAACATAGGCGAAGAAGCCGTTATCTATACGCATTTTGTTGTGCGAGAAGATGCGCAACTGCTTTATGGCTTCAATACCGTCAAAGAGCGTGCTCTGTTTAGAGAAGTGATCAAAGCAAATGGTGTCGGACCCAAACTTGGGTTGGGAATATTATCTGGTATGACAGCCAGTCAATTTGTATCCAGTGTAGAGCGCGAAGATATCTCGACACTTGTGAAGTTGCCAGGTGTTGGTAAAAAGACTGCTGAACGTTTGGTAGTAGAAATGAAAGATAGGCTCAAGGGATGGGGAGCGGGTGATCTATTTACGCCTCACACTGATGCAGCGCCTGTTGATGCTATAGAGCGTTCGAGTTCGAATAATGCGGAAGAAGAAGCAGTCAGTGCACTACTTGCATTAGGTTATAAACCGACTCAAGCTTCTAAGGTGATCTCTCAAGTGCAAACTCAAGATATGAGTAGTGAAGAGCTTATCCGCGAAGCTCTAAAGTCTATGGTTTAGTACAGGGTTAGGAACGTTTAATGATTGAAGCTGATCGCTTAATTGCCCCCGATAGTGCCGTCTATAAAGATGAAGATGTCATCGATAGGGCTATTCGCCCTAAAAAGCTGGCAGATTACCAAGGGCAAGATCATGTCCGTGATCAAATGGAAATTTTTATCAAAGCGGCCAACCTTAGGCATGAAGCTTTGGATCACCTGCTGATTTTCGGGCCGCCTGGGCTAGGAAAAACCACATTAGCAAATATTGTTGCCAATGAAATGGGTGTTAATATTCGTACAACGTCTGGTCCGGTTCTCGAAAAAGCTGGCGATTTGGCTGCATTACTGACCAATTTAGAGGAGAATGACGTTCTCTTTATTGATGAGATTCATCGGCTGAGTCCCATGGTTGAGGAAGTCTTGTATCCAGCCATGGAAGACTATCAACTTGATATCATGATTGGAGAAGGCCCCGCTGCTCGGTCGATCAAAATTGATTTGCCGCCCTTCACTTTAATCGGCGCGACAACACGAGCAGGATCCTTGACCTCGCCCTTACGAGACCGCTTTGGTATCACTCAGCGATTAGAGTATTACAAGGTTGCTGATCTGCAGCATATTGTTCAGCGCAGTGCGGATTGCCTCGGTTTATCCATGGAAAAAGAAGGTGCGCTTGAAGTCGCTCGTCGAGCTCGAGGAACCCCACGTATTGCTAACCGTTTACTTCGTCGTGTTCGAGACTATGCAGAAGTGAAAGGTAATGGTCATATCTGTGCAGATATAGCTGATAAAGCATTGAATATGCTCGATGTCGATGTACAAGGCTTTGACTATATGGACAGAAAATTGCTGCTTGCCATTATGGAGAAGTTTGCTGGTGGTCCCGTTGGTTTGGATAACATGGCTGCGGCAATCGGAGAAGAAAAAGACACCATAGAGGATGTCTTAGAACCTTACTTGATTCAACAAGGATACTTACAAAGAACGCCCAGAGGTCGTATTGCTACTGACAGAGCGTATTTACATTTCGGTATTGAAAAATAAGTTTCCAGGGTCAGTCTTTTGGTGGCTGGCTCGTCTTGTTTGTGATAATTCTCACAATAATAGAATATTCATAATGTCAGAAAAGTAACTTAAAATTGTCAGATGTTAATCAGTTGTTTGTCATAAACATTCTCTTCCTGCCTAAAATAACCGCAAATTAACAAAAGCTCGTGTAAACTATTGATGTAGATCAAGTTGATTGTTTTTTGAGCAAGAATGTCAAGCAAAACTTGATGTAAATCAAAGCTAAGCCTAAAAACAAACCTTTTGAAAGAGGTGGTTATTAGCAGTAGTATTAGCACAAGCTATATTAGCTAAAGCTTAACAATTAACTAACCGTTACGGTACATTTTTGCAACAACATGCTGTTTTTTGGCAACATTGTCTCATTCGTCTCAATGTTTACTGTGCTGCATAAATGTAGAAAGTGTCAGTATAGGCACAAAGGAGTAAACATGATTGATGTCGTCGATCTGTCGCGGTTGCAGTTTGCACTGACTGCGATGTATCACTTCCTCTTTGTACCATTGACTCTCGGTATGGCGTTCCTACTAGCCATTATGGAGTCTTTGTACGTAATGACGGACAAGCAAATTTATAAGGATATGACTAAGTTCTGGGGTAAGCTTTTTGGGATAAACTTTGTTCTGGGCGTTGCCACGGGTTTAACCATGGAGTTCCAGTTTGGTACTAACTGGTCATATTATTCTCACTACGTCGGCGATATTTTTGGGGCTCCGCTCGCCATTGAAGCTTTGGTGGCTTTCTTCCTTGAATCAACGTTTGTTGGCCTGTTCTTCTTTGGTTGGGATCGACTGACCAAACGACAGCACCTTGCCGTTACTTGGTTAGTAGCTCTTGGTTCGAACTTCTCTGCTCTTTGGATTCTGGTTGCAAACGGTTGGATGCAAAACCCAGTCGGTGCAGAATTCAACTTTGAAACCATGCGGATGGAAATGGTGAGCTTTGCTGAAGTGGTCCTCAACCCTGTCGCTCAAGTTAAATTCGTTCACACTGTTGCTTCTGGTTACACCACTGGTGCGATGTTTGTGCTGGGTATTAGTGGTTATTACTTGCTTAAAGGACGTGATATAGCTTTTGCTCGTCGTTCGTTCGCGATAGCTGCATCCTTTGGTATGGCGTCAATTCTGTCCGTGATTGTGCTTGGTGATGAGTCCGGTTATGAACTAGGTGAAGTGCAGAAGGTAAAACTGGCTGCGGTTGAAGCTGAGTGGCATACAGAGCCTGCGCCAGCATCATTCACATTGTTTGGTATACCAAACCAAGACACAATGCATACTGATTACGCAATAAAGATTCCTTATGTTATGGGTATCATCGCGACACGTTCTATTGATGAGCAAGTTACAGGGCTTCGCGACTTAAGAGAAGAACACGTGGATAGGATCCGTAATGGTATGTATGCCTATGGCCTATTAGAAAAGCTGCGTGAAGGCGATAAATCGCAAGAAAATATGGCGGCGTTTGATGAAGTGAAAGGTGATTTGGGTTACGGCTTATTACTTAAACGTTACACAGAAAATGTGGTAGATGCATCTGAAGAACAGATTCAAGCAGCAGCCGATGACTCGATACCAACAGTGTGGCCGCTATTTTGGTCGTTTAGAATCATGGTTGCGTGTGGCTTCATCATGCTATTCGTCTTTGGTGCCGCATTTGTGCAAACTTGCCGTCAGAAAATTGAACAGAAACCTTGGGTTCTAAAAGCAGCTTTGCTTAGTATTCCTCTACCTTGGATTGCTATTGAAGCAGGTTGGTTTGTTGCTGAATTTGGCCGTCAGCCATGGGCTGTCGGGGAAATCCTTCCTGTAGATGTGGCTGCGTCTGCTTTGACCACTGGGGAAATCTGGACGTCTTTGTTTGCAATTTTAGGCCTTTACACTGTGTTCTTGATTGCTGAAGTTTACCTCATGCTTAAATTTGCCCGTAAAGGCCCGAGCAGTTTAAAAACGGGGCGTTATCATTTTGAGCAGGATATCAATTCTGTTGAAGATAAAGTCAGCCGCCAAGTTGACGCGTAAAGCACGGAGAAAAACATATGTTTGATTATGAAATCTTACGACTTATCTGGTGGGTTTTGATCGGTGTTCTTCTGGTCGGCTTCGCAGTAACAGATGGCTTTGATATGGGTGTTGGCGCACTGGTACCTGTGATTGGCAAAACAGACAGTGAAAGACGAGTGATGATTAACTCTATCGCTCCCCACTGGGAAGGTAACCAAGTTTGGCTTGTTACCGCAGGTGGTGCGTTGTTCGCCGCATGGCCCTTGGTCTATGCCACCTCTTTTTCAGGTTTTTACCTTGCGATGATCCTTACGCTGGCGGCTTTGTGGCTTCGCCCACTAGGCTTGGCGTATCGCTCAAAAATTGAAGACGAAAAATGGCGTTCAACTTGGGACGTCTGTATTTCAGTCAGTGGATTTGTCCCTCCGGTTATTTTCGGTGTGGCTTTTGGTAACCTGCTTCAAGGAGTCCCTTTCCAACTGACAGACTTTTTAATGCCAACATACCACGGTTCTTTCTTTGAATTGCTCAACCCATTTGCACTGCTTTGTGGCTTAGTCAGCTTGTTTATGATCATTATGCAAGGTGCAACTTGGCTACAACTAAAAACAACGGATGCTGTGCATGCTCGTTCGCGCAGCGTTGCGCAGATTATGGGTTTATTGACGGTTGCAGCTTTTGTCGCTGCTGGCTTTTGGATTCAAAGTATTGAAGGTTATGTGATTACCAGCGTAATGGACCATGGTGCGGCATCTAACCCATTAGCGAAAGAAGTCGTTCGTGAGGCTGGTGCGTGGATGAACAATTTTGAGCAATATCCACTTATGTGGGCTGCGCCAATCTTGGGAGTGGTTATGTCCTTGATCACTGTGATTGCCTCACGTCTTGATCGTGGTGGAGTTGCCTTCTTTGCTTCAAGTATAGGGAACGCAGGCATTATTTTCACGGCTGGCTTAGCAATGTTCCCATTCATCATGCCCTCAGATTTAATGCCTAACCACAGTTTAACCATGTGGGATGCGACCTCGTCTGAGCTGACGCTCAACTTAATGACAGGCGTTGCCTTTATCATGGTTCCTGTGATCCTTGGCTACACCTCATGGACATACTACAAAATGTTCGGGCGTCTAGATAATAAGTTTATCGAAGACAACAAAGATTCACTGTACTAAGGAGCAAAGACTATGTGGTATTTCGCGTGGATTTTGGGAGTATTACTGGCTTGTGCATTTGGCATCATTAATGCGCTTTGGTTAGAGCATACTGAAATGATGGATAAAGACAGTGAATAGTATTGCCGAGCGAGTGGCTAAGCTGCATGCTCCGTTGGATAAAGCTCTGTTTAGAGCTTTATCCTTGATACTTGGTTTTTATCATGTGGCCCTCCTTATGTGGGATCCAAAACTATATGCTGACCAAATTGGCGGATTCAACGCAGTTGTTTCGCCACTCATGATTTGGGCCATGTGTTCGAGTATGGTGTTTGGTTTGAGTTTCAAGCCAAGAAACTGGTACTGGCAAGTTCTATTTAGTCCTTATTTTTCTGTATCTATCCTTTCATATTTAACTATGACTAGGTTTTTCTGACTTTTCTTGCTCAAGTAAGCGTAGTTATTCAACAGATAGCACTACTGATATGATCAGTCGTGCTATTTTTGTTTCATGCGATGAAAATACGCCATTATTCCTTGCCTAACGGGTATTGGAGTAAGGTATAGTATCGTTAATCATGCTGACCAAGAGAAAAACGTGGACACCAATCAACCTGTATTCGAATTTCCGGTGACTATCTACTACGAAGATACAGATGTAGGAGGTTTGGCTTATCATGCCAATTTTCTGAAATACTTCGAACGTTGCCGCTCTGAGTGGTTAGCTCACATTGGCGTGACACACAAAAGCTTGAGGGAACAAAATATTGTTTTTGTAGTCCGACATGTGGAGATGGACTTTTTACAAGGCGCTTATCTAGAAGACCGCCTAATCGTTAAAGCGACTGTTGCAAAGGCTCAGAAAGCCTCGGTTACCTTCTGTCAGGAGATCGTAAATCATGATGGAGATATATTGTGTAAAGCAATGGTTAAGGTAGCATGCATCGATAGTGAAAAAATGAAGCCGATAGCTTTTCCTCAAAAAATTATTATGGAGTTAATTCAAAGTGACCGCTGATATCTCAATGCTTGATTTATTTCTTCAAGCAGGCCTTTTAGTAAAAATAGTGATGCTTACGTTGTTGGGCATGTCTATCGTTTCTTGGGCGATGATCATTAAACGCAGTAAAGTTTTGTCTCAAGCTGCAAAAGGCGCTGAAACTTTTGAGGATCAATTTTGGTCAGGCGCTGACCTGGCTGCTCTTTATCAAAATGCCAAAAAGCGCAAAGACGACATTAGCGGAACCGAGGAAATCTTTTACTCGGGTTTCACCGAATTTGCACGTTTAAGAAAAACTAATTCGGAGTCGCCTGATTTTATTATGGAAGGTACAGGCCGTGCGATGCGAGTCGCGGTTGCTCGTGAAGTCGATGAGTTGGAAACCAACTTGCCGTTTCTTGCCACTGTTGGCTCTATTAGTCCATATATCGGCTTATTTGGCACCGTGTGGGGTATTATGCATGCCTTTATTGCCTTGGGCGAAGTCAAGCAAGCGACCCTAGCTATGGTTGCGCCAGGTATTGCAGAGGCACTGGTTGCGACAGCCATGGGTTTGTTTGCTGCAATTCCGGCCGTCATGGCCTATAACCGATTAAGCAACAAAGTCGGTAAGTTAGAGCATAGCTATGCCACTTTCTCTGAAGAATTTCATAGCATCTTGCACCGCCAAGCTATGGCTGGTCGTGATTCTGCCAGCAGGGGCTAACATCATGGCTGGTTATCAACCTAAAAAACGTAAAATGACGGCAGAAATTAACGTTGTTCCCTATATTGACGTTATGTTGGTTCTGCTTATCATCTTTATGGTGACGTCACCTTTTGTCACTCAAGGTGTGGATGTTGAGTTACCTAAAACCTCAACTGCTAAGTCTACTTCTGACCTTGCAGGTGACAGTGATGCCAGTTTTATCATTGTTGAGATCGATCGAGAGGGTAATCTTGGTGTAAGCGTTAACGATGAAGAGGTGACTCGCGGTCTTTCACTACAAGACGTCATTGTTCGCATCAAGGCTGAGCTATCACTCAAGCCTGATTCTCCTGTGGCTGTTGGTGGTGATGCTGCGACTCCGTATGCAGAAGTTGTATTGGTTTTAGATGAATTAAGTCGAGCGGGGATCCCTAAGGTTGGCTTACTCACCGAGATAAAGGAATAAGCGCGCTCTGGTTATGAAAGATAGTAAGCCGAAAAAAAAGAGTGGTTACGCTAAGTCGATAGTTATCTCTGTATTGCTACATGCATTGTTGGTGGTTGCCCTTATATGGGGGACAGATTTTACTATGTCTAAACCAGAGCCATCAGGCAAAATGGTTGAGGCGGTGGTGATTGATCCCAGCCTTGTTCGTCAGCAAGCCCAACAAATACGAAGCCAAAGAGAAGCCGCTGCAAAGAAAGAGCAACAACGCCTAGATAAATTGCGCCGTGAAAGTGAGCAATTAGAAAAGAGTCGCAAAGCAGAAGAAGAGCGTATCCGCAAGTTAAAGGAGCAGCAAGCCCGTGAAGCAAAAGCTGCTCGTGAAGCTGAGAAAGTAAGACAGCAAAAAGAAAAAGAACGTAAAGCGGAAGAGCAGCGTGTTCGCCAAGAAAAGGAGCGGGCCGCTAAGCTAGAGGCGGAGCGTAAGGCTAAAGAAGCCGCTGTAGCGAAAGCGGAGAAAGAGAGAATCGCACGCGAAAAAGCGGCTCAAAAAGCAGAAAAAGAGCGGGTTGCCAAAGAAAAGGCAGCCAAAGAGGCGGCAGAAAAAGCTCGCAAAGAAAAACAGCGTCTGGAGCGAATAGAAAAAGAGCGCAAAGAGCAAGAAGCTGCGCTGAATAATATATTCTCTGGTTTGGAGACTGAAGCGGAGCACAATAGCGCGGCCCAATCTCAGTTTCTTGCGGATGAAAGGTCTAGGTTTATCGAAAAATATAAACTTACTATTGAGCAAAACCTGCTAAAGGAAGATTCTTTTTTCGGTAAAGAGTGTGTGTTGAATATACGCCTCATACCAACGGGTGACTACAAAGCTATTGTTTCTTCCGCCAAAGTTATTGGAGGTGATTCAAGTCTTTGTCGAGCTGCGAAGTCAGCAATTGTTCAGGCAAAAGAGTTTGACTTTCCGAAAGAGGCTCAGTTACAACGAGAGTTCAGAGATTTCAACTTTAGATTCAAACTATAGGGAATTATAGTGAAAATTAATATCAAGCGCATTATGCTTCAATTGTTGAGCTTGTTAGTCTTGTTACAACCTATGTTGGCAAGTGCTAAGCTTGAAATCGTCATTACAGACGGTATTGATTCAGCTCGGCCAATTGCTATTGTGCCGTTTAAATGGCAAGGGGCTTCACCTTTGCCTCATGATGTTTCCGCGGTCATCGCTTCAGACCTACAGAGAAGTGGTAAATTTAGCCCGGTACCTACAGGTAAGATGCCACAAACACCATACAGTGATAGCCAAGTTGATTTTGAAAAATGGACAAGTTTAGGTGTTGATTCTCTATTAACAGGAACCATTACACAAAATGCCGATGGTGACTATGTTATCCAATATCAGCTGATTGATGTTGTTCGAGGACAACTGACCCAAGGTCAAAGTAAAGCTTTGAGCTCTGATGGGGAGTTGGTGGTGTCAAAGGATCATATCCTATTTAGTAAGCGTGCGACTGTGCCAGGTGAGAGATTACGAGAGTACGCACATCGTATTTCTGATTTAGTGTATGAAGAACTAACGGGTGAGCGCGGCGCATTTTTAACTCGTGTCGCTTATGTGGTTGTTAATGATAAGGACAGCTATGCCTATCAGCTAAGAGTTGCCGACTATGATGGTTACAACGAAAGATTGGTGTTGCGCTCAAAGCAGCCATTAATGTCACCTGCTTGGTCGCCAGACGGGAAACAGCTCGCTTATGTTAGTTTCCAAAATGGCCAAGCTGAAATATTCATTATGAATATCTACACGGGGAAACGTGAAAAGATCACTTCTTATCCTCGTCATAATGGTGCGCCACGGTTTTCTCCAGATGGCAATAAACTCGCGCTAGTTCTGTCCAAAACAGGCAGCTTACAGGTTTATACATTGGATCTGAATACTCGTAAGTTGACCCAAATTACGCGTGGTAGATCAAATAATACTGAACCTTTTTGGCATCCTGATGGTAAATCATTGATCTTTACCTCAGATCGGGGTGGTAAACCACAAATATATAAAGTAGATTTGGCCAGTGGTTCAACGAATCGTTTGACTTGGCAGGGACGTCAAAATCTGGGTGGGCAGATCACGCCAGATGGGCGGTTCTTGGTTATGGTCAATCGTACCAACTCCGGGTTCCACTTAGCAAAACAGGACTTGGAAACAGGGTCTGTTCAGGTTTTAACCAAAACTTTGCTAGATGAATCACCGAGCATCTCACCTAATGGTGGTATGGTAATTTACAGTTCCATCTATAACGAAACTAATGTACTTTCGATGGTTTCGATCGATGGACGCTTTAAAGCTCGATTACCAGCAACAAATGGTCGTGTGCGTGCCCCGGCATGGTCACCGTATTTGTAGCCAGTAATATGTATCAAAACGAAGGAAAATATAACAATGCAACTAAACAAAGTTCTTAAAGGGCTATTAATTGCGCTGCCAGTACTTGCAGTTACAGCATGTAGTTCAAGCGATGACGCAGCAAATTCTACTGGCTCTGAAACGAACCAATCAACTTCTGGCTCAGCAAACGGTGTTGATACCACAGTGGTTTCGCCAATTGGTGAAAATGGTCAGCTTTCTGAAGAAGAGCTAAAAGAGCAGGCGCTTCGTGAGTCTCAAACTATCTACTTTGCGTTTGACAACTCTACTATTGCTAGTGACTACGAAGAAATGTTGGCTGCTCACGCTTCTTACTTAAGCAAAAACCCATCAATGAAAGTGACTGTCGAAGGTCATGCTGATGAGCGTGGTACTCCAGAATACAACATTGCACTTGGTGAGCGTCGCGCAAACGCCGTTGCTAAGTACCTGCAAGCTCTAGGTGTTCAAGCTGATCAGATCTCTATCGTGAGCTACGGAGAAGAGAAGCCTCTTCTAATGGGTCAATCTGAAGATGTATACGCTAAAAACCGCCGTGCGGTTCTAGTATACTAATCAAGGATAAGTCATATGTTCAGTAACCTTAAGCGCGTCATTACGCTTATGTTACTGGCAAGTACAGCGAGCCCAGTGTTCGCTGTACCAGCTCCAGTATCAGACGTGAGTGGCAATAATACTTTGGGCTCTTCTTCTGCCAGTTCGGCAAATGAAACAGAGGTTCAACGTCTTGAGCGCTTGCTCGAAAATCGTAATCGTATGCAACTGCAAATGCAGCAGCAGCTTGACGATATGGCACTGGAGATTAATGATCTTCGTGGTCAGCTTGAAAAAAATAGCTACGATATGCAGCAAATGCTTGAAAGGCAGCGCGAGCTTTTTATCGAGCTTGATAAACTTCGGGGACAAGTGAGCTCTGCACCTGTTGCTGAAGCGGCCAAAGAAAGTGTTGCACCTAAAGGTAAGTTTAGTACTAACCTTGATGAGCAAACCGCTTATCAAAACGCTGTCGATCTTATCTTAAAGAAGCGTGACTACGCAGGTGCTATTTCAGCTTTTCAACAGTTTCAAAAAGATTATCCAGATTCTACCTTTTCTCCTAATGCGCACTATTGGCTAGGACAGCTTTACTTTGCTAAAAAGCAAGACAAAGAAGCCGTTAAGAGTTTTGCTGCGGTTGTTTCGTATCCTAAGTCTAATAAACGGGCCGACGCTCTAGTTAAGCTCGGGGATATATCAAAGCGCAATGATAATGCCACACAGGCGACTAAGTACTATCAGCAGGTTATTGATGAATATCCTAGCAGTGCATCAGCTAAGCTTGCCGAAGAGCGGATCAAATAGATAATAGGGAGCGTACATCGCTCCTTTTTTTGTCATGGTATTGAACACTTGGCAACTAATTATGCTTGAAACTGGCATCCCTAACTCAGTGGGGTTAGAATATGCGGATTATTAAAAGTTGCCTAGAGCAAGAGCAATGAGCCACATTTTAGATACAGTTGAAACCGTCTATCCATTTCCACCCAAGCCTATCCCGTTGTCTGATGAACAAAAGCAGACACACATAAAAAATATTAAGTCTTTGCTGAAAGAAAAAGATGCGGTGCTGATTGCGCACTACTACACGGATCCTGAAATTCAGGCATTGGCTGAAGAGACAGGTGGCTTTGTTGGCGATTCATTAGAGATGGCAAAGTTTGGTAATCGTCACCCTGCTAGTACCTTAGTTATTGGCGGTGTTCGCTTTATGGGAGAATCGGCAAAAATATTGACCCCAGAAAAGCGCATCCTTATGCCAACACTTGAGGCAGAGTGCTCCCTTGATTTAGGCTGTCCTGCTGATAAATTTTCAGAATTTTGCGATGCTCATCCAGATCATACCGTCGTTGTGTACGCTAACACTTCTGCGGCCGTTAAAGCTCGAGCTGACTGGGTGGTCACTTCTAGCATTGCGTTGGATATTATCGAGCACCTTGATGCCGAGGGAAAACCAATCATTTGGGGGCCAGATCGCCACTTAGGCTCATATATCGCTAATCAAACTGGGGCAGATATGCTGCTTTGGCATGGCGAGTGTGTGGTTCACGATGAGTTTTCTGCTGATGCATTACGCAAAATGAAAGCCGTATACCCAGAGGCGGCCGTTTTAGTCCACCCAGAGTCTCCTGCAAGTGTGGTTGCTTTGGCTGATGCGGTTGGTTCAACAAGTCAGCTTATTAAAGCGGCTAAACAGTTGCCTCAAACCAAGATGATTGTTGCAACCGACAAAGGTATTTTCTTTAAAATGCAACAATTGGTGCCAGAGAAGGAATTAATCGAAGCACCTACAGCGGGGGCGGGTGCGACTTGTAGAAGTTGCGCTCATTGTCCTTGGATGGCGATGAATGGCCTTCAGGCTATTGAAGAGGCGCTGACTCAGGGTGGAGAAAAGCATGAAATTTTTGTTGATGAAGCGCTAAGAGTAAAATCTCTCATCCCACTGAATCGCATGCTTGATTTTGCTGAGCAGCTGAATCTTGCAGTAAAAGGTAACGCTTAAGCATCCGAGTTATACAATATAGATTGTAAAAGCCAGCTTGAACGCTGGCTTTTCTTATTTTATCGGGAAATTAACTTAATAGCCAATAACTGACAGGGTTATCCGGACACTGGTAGGGTCCACATTCAGCAAAAGTGGACAGTATGTTTAGCGCCACGACTGCTAGAGCAAGCAAACAAACCCACTTACCAAGGCCATTCATGGTGAAAGGTTTCGAGCTCCATTCTTCACGCCACATCATTAAGAGTACCGCGACGGCAAAAATAGTTGCGGCAAACAAGACAAATGCCCAAGTATAATAATGCATACCCAAAACAGGGCTGCCATAGCCAGGTGTTCCCGGAATGACATGTAAGGAAATTTGGCGAAGTGAAGTTGCTGCGCCAAATAGTGCGCCTATTAGTACAATTCCATAGTGGCGCTGCTCAGGGCCGTATTTTACGTTGAGCAAGAAACCAAACATTACCATGATAAAACCGATGCGCTGAAGAAGACAAAGCGGGCAGGGCAGCTCATTTAGTGCAAATTGGAGAACAAACCCAATTAATAGCACTAAAGTCATACCAAATAGGCCCAAGGTATTGAGTAGACTGACGTGATCACGATTCATAGCGCTTCCCCTTACAATAAAATAGAAAGTGCATCATTTGCATGATGATGGAACCAGTACACGCTGACTAACACCGTTACGGCAAACATGCCAAAGCTTAAAGACTTCTTGCCGGTAAAGGCACAAAGCATGGTGATAAATAGCATAAGAAATAGTAAAGACATCATAGAATGATCCTTAGTTTGGTTTCGTGAACTAGATTTGCTAACAGTTGTTTGGCTCTAGTCGTAAATATGGGTCTGTGTCTCCATTGTTTCGACAGTCAAATACCTAACTTAAGATTCCAGTATTCAAAGGTAAAGCTGGTGAGTATGCTTGTTGCTTTGAAGTAAAAGGTAGAACAATTTAAGAAATAACACCTAAATTATTGAAAATACTTATCTTAAGTTTGTATGCTGTGACTAGTAATTGTAGTATTCATTACTTGTTGAAATGCGTTTTTGTTGGCGCACAGTACTTAGTCTTTAGAAAATTACAGTGTACCTACGACAATAAAAGTTTTATCACACAAGGTATTGAAAATGATAGTAATTAAAAATCTATCTAAGAACTACGGGAAAAGTAAGGTTGTTGATCAAGCCAATGCAAAGTTTGAGAAGGGTAAGGTGACGTCTATCATAGGTCCAAATGGTGCTGGGAAAAGTACATTTTTATCTATGGCTTCACGCTTATCAGAGCCTGACAGTGGTAGCATAATCGTCGATTGTAAAGAACTAAAAGACTGGAGCTGCAAAGAGTTAGCCAAGCACCTGTCTGTTTTACGTCAGTCGAATTCTGTCAACATGCGTTTTACGGTAGAAGAAATAGTTGCGTTTGGGCGTTTCCCGTATTCTCAAGGAAAATTGACAGAACAGGATCACGCAGTGATTAACCGTTCAATGGAATACCTAGGTTTATCTATCATCAGAGGAAAATTTCTTGATGAGCTAAGTGGTGGACAGCGACAGCTTGCTTATATAGCAATGGTAATTGCTCAGGATACCGATTATATATTTCTAGATGAGCCTCTCAACAACCTAGATATAAAGCACTCGTTAAAAATAATGAAAAACATTCAACGTTTAGCGAGAGAAATGAATAAAGCAGTGGTTGTTGTCATCCACGATATCAACTTTGCTGCTTGTTACTCTGATTCCATTATCGCGCTCAAACAAGGCCAAGTAGTAGCAAGTGGTGAGGTGGATGATGTTATAAACGTTGATGTTTTAAGCAATATATATGAGACGCCATTCAACATCATTGAGGTGAACGGTAAACGCATGTGCACCTACCATTGATTGAAATGCACCCAAATAATTCATTTTCTTTGTTAATGTTTCGAAAGTCACTTATTTCTATACTTATCAATTGATTTCATATTACCAATTGTTTTAGAATAACCTATAAATGCTATTGATTTTTAATATCATTTTTATTTTCTTTCTATGCATTTAAGTATTTCTGACTATCAAAGAAATAGTTACTATAAGGATAATTCGATGGCCATTCCTAAGATCGCTTCCTACACAATGCCTCATACTGATTTATTTCCGGTTAATAAAGCTGATTGGGAAGTAGATGTGAAAAAAGCGGTTGTTCTCGTACATGATTTACAAGCTTATTTTCTCAACTTTTTTGATCAGGCATTGCCTCCTGTTCCTGAGCTTTTGGTTAATGTTAATAAAGTAATTGAAAGCGCTAGGTCTGCTGGAATACCAGTAGTATATACCGCTCAACCCGCAGATCAGGATCCCAATGAAAGGGCTCTACTGACCGACTTTTGGGGAACAGGACTGACAAAAGATACAGAAATAGTGCCTGAAATAGCGCCTCAATCGGGAGACATTCAATATACCAAATGGCGCTACAGTGCTTTTAAGAAAACGCCCTTACTGGAATGGATGAGGGAAGAGCAGAAGGATCAGTTGATCATCGTTGGAGTATATGGGCATATTGGTATTCTCTCTACAGCGCTTGATGGATTCATGTTGGATATAAAGCCTTTTGTTATTGGTGATGCTATCGCGGATTTTTCATCGGAAGATCATTTGTTTACTCTGCAATATGTTGCTGGCCGGACAGGTAATGTAAAATCCGTTGATCAATTTGTTGAAGCCGTTGCTCCTTGTGTCTCACATGGAGAAGTGAGCTTAGAAAGCATGCGACAAGATGTTGCCGATATTTTAGAAGTAGAGTTAGAAGAAGTCGAAGTTGATGAAAATCTAATCTTCCTCGGTCTTGACTCGATACGAGTAATGACGTTACACAGTCGTTGGAAGAAAAGTGGCTTTGACATTGAATTGTCAGAAATGGTGGCGAAAAACACGATAAAAGATTGGTGGGATATTGCACAAGTTCCAGCTTAGCGCAGCGAGATTGGAACGTATTGCCCCCTACAATGAGTAGGGGGAAATAGTATAGAGTTTAAGAGCCATATAGGTCTCTTAGCGCTTTCTTGTTTATTTTACCTACAGGTGTTTTTGGTAATTGTTGACAAAACTTTATATGATCTGGGATCTTATAATCAGCGATACCTTGTGCATGTAAAAACTTTTTGATTGTCACTGGTTTGAGAGTTTCATTTGGGTTAGCGACAATAATTGCACAGCTCTTTTCTCCCAAAAATTCATCGCTTACCGCAATTAAAGCAACATCATGTACACCTTGGTGTTTGAGTATTAGGTTTTCAACTTCTTCGGCGGCTATTTTCTCTCCTCCCCGATTAATTTGATCTTTATCCCTACCGGTTACAATAATGTTGCCTTCTCGCGTCTGACGGACCAGATCTCCAGTGGCGTAAAAGCCGTCCTGATTGAACGATCGTTGGTTATGTTCTGGAGCCCGGTAGTAACCTCTAATTGTATATGGGCCTCTAGTCATAAGGTGACCTTCTTCACCAATAGGCACTGGTATTCCTTCATCATTGACAATCATTATCTCATCATGTTCTGAAATCGGACGTCCTTGAGTTTTGGTGATGACATCGATGGGGTCATCTAAGCGTGTATAATTCACTAGGCCTTCTGCCATTCCGAATACTTGTTGCAGTCGACAGCCCAGAATATCGGATATTTTGTTTGCCGCATTTTCACTAAATTTTGCACCGCCTACCTGAATCAGATTTAAGCTGGATATGTCTTTAGTGGACTCTTCCGCATGTTGCATCCAGAGTAGCGCTAGCGGCGGTACAAGAGCACAGGTAGTCACTTTATGCTTTTCAATCAGTGAAAAGTTGTGCTCCGGAGAGCCATTAGAGCTCAGGATTACCAGCCCACCAGAGAAGAAAGTACCCAGAGAGCCTGGTGAGCTCAGCGGGAAGTTATGAGCGGCAGGAAGTGTGCAGAGATATCGCGTTTGGGCGTCAAACTGACATATTTTGTTACTACCCAGTATACTATAGGCGTAGTCATTATGCGTTCTTGGGATTAGCTTAGGTGTCCCTGTTGTGCCGCCAGATAGCTGGAAAAAGGCGACATTATCAGCACTTGCTTCTTGTTTGCTACAGGGTTCAATGAATAAATCGACAAGCGATGTAATCTCATTGTGTGTAGCTTGGTCTGTTGTAATGGCAAAGTCGAGATTTGTACATTCCTTGAGGAGTTTAGTGGCTGTGGCCTGTGCAGTCTTGCCAGTTACGTTATCGGAAAAAATATAAGCTCTTGCATTTACATGTGTACAGAAATAGCTGACTTCCAGATAACGGTGGGCTGGAAGCGCAAGGACAGGTTTGATTCCTTTTAGAGTAAGCGCAAAGAAACATAAGTAAAACTCAACGCGGTTATCCATTTGTAGAATGACATTATCACCTGAGTTAAGGCCTAGTTTACAGAATCCAGCAGATAGTTGGTAGATTCGATCTATCAAATTACGGTAGCTGTATGTATTGTCTCCACAACGCACGGCTTCTGCATCAGGTGTATCAACAGCCACTTTGTTCAGATGATCGAAAAGCGTTTTGTCTTGCCAGTACCCAAGCTGTTTATACCTTTGGCTCATGTTTTCTGGCCATGGTGTAAAATCAATATTGGACATGATTACCTCTTATTTTATGCCGTGAGTAAGTCGTCAACTTTAATGCCCGCTGCACGCAAAATTGTAGTCATCTTCGCGCCTGTTTCTTCAAGCTCACTTTGTGGCGAAGACTCATTAACTATCCCTGCGCCAGCATAGATTGACATAGAATTTTGACTAACCTCAGCGCACCTGATAGTCACCACCCACTCACCGTTACCTCTTGCATCGCACCATCCGACCATCCCAGTAAAGTATCCACGTTCAAAGCGTTCAATCTCTTTTATTGCTCTATAGGCTGATTGGCGAGGAAAGCCACATACTGCGGGAGTAGGGTGGAGATCGGCTGCAATCTTGAGAGAGCTAATGTTAGGCTCTTGCGTTTCACCTTTTAACACTGTTGATAAGTGCAGCATCGTCTCTGTCTCAATCACTGATGGGAACATCGGTGTGTATAGATTATGGCAATACTGACCTAGTACTCTTTCTACTTCCTCAACAACGAAACTGTGTTCATTCAAGTCTTTCTGTGTGTCTAACAGTGAAGCACATGCACTTTCATTTTTAGTTTTGCAGCTAGATTTTGGGCGGGATCCTGCGAGTGGATTGGATAAGACATGGCGACCTTGTTTTGATAGGAGTAGCTCTGGGCTTGCTCCCATTAGCTTTGAACATTCTGATATTTGAGAGCAGTAAGTGTAACCATTAGCATTGATGGATAATAGATTTTTCAGCAAAGAACACTGATCAATATTGTTATCTGTCGCGATTTTTACAGAGCGAGATAGTACAACTTTCGATAATTCACTGGTATTAAAAAGATTAAGTAAGTGTGAAACACCATTTTTATACTCATCACCGCTTGGAGGTGAAATAACTTTTGCCGTCTGCGATAAGTCTTGCTGAGCACGATAATTACTTGTACTACCTGATATGTAGAGAGTTTCAGGAATGCAGAATTGGGTGGGAGTACCTTCGTCAAATGGAACGGTAGCAAACAAGACAGGGTTACTATTTTGTTTCGTTTTCGCTTTTTCAAGAAGTGTCTGAGCAGTGCTTGCCAATTGTGCAAATGGTATGGACTTCCTCAACTGAGTTTGAATCCCAACTCCAAGCATTGAATTGGTAGGGGAGGCAAAGAAAAACGGTGAATCATGCAATTTTTTAGTAACTATTTCGTTGGCCATTTGTGAAAAGCCAACAACTTCTCGTTTCATAGACGATCCTTATTCATGTTTTATTTTTTCCCATATAACTACTGAGCCCGAATTGGGGGAATTAGGTAAAGGTACGCCATCAATGAGTACATAAGTTTACCTTTAGAAAATAGTCAGGATCCTTAGTTATTTAGTGTTGGGATGCATATGGTATGTTTAAATAATCTGAGCGAATTATAAATTAGATTGATTATCAATAGCAATTGATAATTAATATCAACTAGTGATTTAAATAACACTAATGTCAGATCTTATAGATAACTTTATAGTTTGTGCTGAGAGCCCAGTGGTGTGTATCTTCTCTTTTTGAATTCAAGCATACATAGCAGCCAGAGTAAGGCGCCTAAATTGGATTGGCTCAGGAATATTTCCTGAGCCAATCATATTAAGCTTCGACTGCAGTCAATATGTTCTGTTTTTTTACTGCCTCGTTTAGCTGATCCAAGAAAACTAGTGTGTCTTCCCAATCCAAGCATTCATCGGTAATCGATTGACCATAGTTAAGAACACCATGATTAATTTTCTGGTTACCTCCGTTCAAGAAGCTTTCACACATAACGCCTGCGATATTTTTCTCGCCTAGGGCGATTTGAAGAGCAATATCATGTCCCACAGATAGTTGATTTTTAGCTATTTTCCCGCTGTTTGCATGACTACAATCGATTACAACCCGTGGAGATAAATCATTGTCTATTAATTGCTGCGAAGCTTTTTTTACATGTTTTGAAGAGTAATTTGGCTCTATTCCTCCTCGGAGGATAATATGGCAATTGTTATTGCCCTGTGTTTGTATTGCTATGTCCTGATTGTTGTTTGCTTTAGCCAACAAAAGGTGGCTATCATGCGCCGCATGTATCGCGTCAATGGAAATGTCTACATTGCCATTAGTTCCGTTCTTAAAGCCGATAGGGCATTGAAGGCCTGATGCTAATTGTCGATGTGGCTGTGATTCAGTTGTGCGGGCACCAATAGCACCCCAGCATACTAAATCTGCAATGTAGAGTGCGATATTGGGGTCTAGGAACTCATTTGCTGTTGGGATACCCAGCTCCAAAATCGATTGCATTAATTGGCGGCTTCTATAAATACCGCTGAGTATATTAAATTCGCCATTCAAGTCTGGGTCGACAATAAAACCTTTCCAGCCGTTACGTGTTCGGGGCTTTTCAAAGTACGTTCGCATTACAAGCTTCAAAGTATCTTTATAGGCACTTTGAATCTTAGATAATCTAGTTGCATACTCGATAGCAGAATTGGGGTCATGAATTGAACAGGGGCCTATAATCACAAGCAATCGGGGGTCATCCCCTGATATTATACCTGCGATCTCTTTTCTTTGATCAACTATAAATCTTTGAAGTTCAGAAGTATTACTGGTCTGGCCTAAAATACTCTCTAGGTTTGGTAAAGGCATTAATGACTTAGCATTGATGACATTATGTAAAGCATTCATGGATGTTATCCGTTAAATCGGGTTACTAATTTAAGGCTTCAATAGTTAGTTATGAAGACAGAAATGGGTGACATTGGGATCAGTGCACTAAAACACGCCTAATTATTTTTATATAGATTGTTAATAAGGAGCTGCTGATCTTTAATCCTGTGACTCGTAGATATTAAAACTCAGTAGCTCCTACCATACTTAGGCTGGCTGAGTATTGACTGCGGATGTTTCGCTATATTGACTCTCAGTCCGATGCTGTTTTGTAATGACGCGTTGATTTTTGACTGTAAGCTCTATACTTGGGTGCCAAATGGCCGCCTCTCTATGTGTAACGACAATGACGGTAGAATTTAGCGATTTTATATGTTTTGCAATTTGTCGCTCGGTATCCTGATCAAGAGCTGATGTTGCCTCATCAAAAATAACGACAGGCGCCTGTTTGATTAGCGCTCTAGCGATAGCGACTCTTTGTCTTTCCCCTCCGGATAACGCTGTTCCTCTTTGACCGACAGTTTGATGTATGCCTTGTTCGGAACGGCCTATAACATCTTCTAACTGTGCTAATTTGGCAAATGACTCAACTTCTTGATCACTTGCGTTAGGGTTACCCAAACGAATATTTTCAGCTAATGTGCCAGTAAAAACGATAGGGTCTTGAGCGACATAAGCAATATGTTGGGTTAAGTTTTTGTACTTAATCGTTTTCATATCTATGTCACCAATTGAAACAGTACCCCGGCTCGGATCATCAAACCTCATAAGTAAACCCAGTAAGGTACTCTTACCGCCACCGCTTGGCCCATTGATAACAACAGTTTCACCTGCGTTTATTTTTGCTGATACCGATTTTAGAATATCTAAGTAGCTAACATTATTCACGTTCAAATTATTGTGCTTGGGCTCTTTTGCTACATCTTTATGTGGCTCTGATAAGACAGGGACTTGTGTTAACTGATGGTAGTTTTTGATTGAAGCTTTAACATCATTGATCGCGAAGCCTGATAAAGCTAGTTCACTTAACGGCGCCGACGATCTAGTTATCAGTATCAATAAGGCCAAAATTAATAATGGTTGTGTAGTGCTTGTATAGACTAAATAAGTGGTGACCCCAGCAAGTGGCAGAATTGTGGCAAATGTTGATACTAACGTTGCCATAGATGCAGCGCGATTTATTTTGGAATACACTTTTTCTTGTGCTGTCCAGTTTAGCTCGATACGTTCAAGCGAACCTGCAGGGCCAGCGGTAGAACGCAATAAATCTAGGTGGTCAATAAGCTCTAAAGTCGATTGAGTAGCTTGGTCGTCAGCTTTATGCCTGTCACTATCTGAGCTGCTCAGGCGTTGCTGTGCTTTGTATTGTATCCATAAAGACATACTTAGTAATACAGCACTAAAGATGGCGAGGTTTAAGCCGCCGACAATGCCAATACCAATAACCAAGAATATGGGTAGCAATGGAGCATGCAAAAAGGTTTGCAGTTGATGAGCAGGAATTGCCATGAAACCTGGTATACCACGCTCGGCCAATTGAGTAACCTGTGTACGATGTTTTTCATTAAACCAGGCCAATTTGGCAGAACTTAGCGACTGACCTAATGCTGAATAGAGATCGCCTGCTAGGCGAGCTCCAGAAAGAAACCCTGAACGTGTGACAAAAATGGTTACAGCAACAGCAATACCAGCGGCGATTATAACGCTCATAGGACTCTCTTGTTTGACAATCGCTAATGCGAGAATAACATATGCGATGGCTTCAAATGCAGCGACAAGTGTCCAACCAGCACCAACTCGATACAAGCGTTGTTTTGCTGACTTTGGAAGTGCTTGGTTTGAAGAATGGTGGTCGTTTTTCATACTTCTTCATCCTGTAGTTGAGCGTTATAATTTAATGAGAGAGTAAAGTCAGTCATTTGTGCAAGCTTCGAATCATGGGTTACTAAAACAATGCTCTTATTTTTTTTGTGTGCTAACTCGATCAAATTATTCATAACGACTGTTGCCACTTCCTGATCAAGAGCACTAGTGGGCTCATCTAGAAGGAAAAACTTGGCATCACATAGAAATACGCTTGCTAAAGCAACTCTTTGCTGTTGCCCTCCAGAAAGTATGCTGGCATCTGAATTGAGATCTAAATCCAATTGAGCAGCATCCAATGCGTCGCGAAGCATGTCGTCCGATGCGTCGGGAGCTGTCAATAGCAAGTTTTGCTTTATCGTTGTTTTGAGCACACCCATATTCTGTGGGAGATAACGTATGGCATTGTGTCGTGACTCTTCGGAGAGTTGCGATACGTCAAGGTTATCTATGGTTATACTCCCAGCATTAGGCTTTTCTTGACCCGCTAAAATACGCAACAATGTAGTCTTACCTGCTCCGCTTGGCCCCATAATAGAAGTTACCGTGCCAGATGAAAAAGAGTAGGTGAGATCCCGTATTATCGTTTTTGAGTTATTAATAACAGTGATGTCGGATATTTTTAAAGAATGTGGTGTGGTATTAAGGTTATTACTTCCATAGTCAATGGGCGTTTCGCGTAAAAACTCGCTGATAGCTTTAGCGGCATTTTTACCAGCGGCAACATAATCTAGCCCATGGCCGAGTTTGAGCACGGGTGTGACGACAGCGAGTCCAAAGAAAAAGACGGAAGCCATTGCTGCTGGTGTCATCTGATATGTAACCGTATATGCAAGTGCAAATGTGGCAACGGCTTGGAGTAGAGAAATTGCTATGGCTGCAGGCAAGGCAACGCTTCCAACCCACTTGACTATGCCATGGGTAAAACGTTGGGTGGAGTCATTATAATTTGCCATTGCCCCAGACTGGCTGCCATAAATTCGGTTAACACGAATACCTCGGACATAATCATTTACTGCCGTAACAATGTCTCCCATGATATTCATTCGTTCTGCGCCATATTTGGCCGCGAATTTTGGTAAAAACACGAGATAGTATAACGATGCCATTAGACCTGGAAGTAATGTGATGAGTGCGACTGGTCCTGCTAGGTTGAGCATAATGATAATAGAAACACATGGGACGAGGATGAAGGTAATAAACTCACCAGGCAGATGAGCAATCATATGATGTAAAGTATTGATATCCTCCGAAGCCAAGCGACGAAGTTGATTGTCACCATATCGGGATAGGGTTTTACTTGGCAGTCGCGTCAAGTGTTTTGCAACTTGACGACGCACTCGCGCAGAAAATAACGATTCGGCATCATGAACTAGCCAAGAAGCACATGATGAGATTAAAGCACTGACTAACCACAGCCCTATAGCGCCATATACCCATTGACTGGAGAGATCATCGATAAGCTGTATTAAACATAGCAATGCTCCAATCTTTGTTAGTGCGGCCAAAGCTTCAGCAAAAGTGCCGAGAGTAAGTTTTCCTATTGATGGCTTTAAAGCGGGCATTAACGTTGAAGTAACGTAGTACTGGCCGATCTTATTTATCATTCAAATTCTCCTCCACTGATATTCAAATCGGAGTAAAATGTGTTTATTGAGCAACTAAAGCCCTTAGTAAGTTTCATAGTTAAGCCTAATTATCTGACGTTGTGGGATGATTTGTTAATTCTGACCACTGACACTCGGCAGCCTAGATTCAGGCTGCAAGTCATAAATGATATCTTCGATAAGCGGATTTAGTTTTTCTCTACAGTCAAGGTGTGGCATTGTTATTATGTGTGCAACGTCTCTTGATGTCGCGAGAGAGTGCTTACGCCACACAGCTTCTGAAGGAGATGGGAAAACAACAGTATTAGAATTTTTATTTCTCCACGCTCTTATACCTGCTTGCTGAAGCCTATCAATGGTGTAGTCAGCCATTTCAAAACACAACCTTACCTTTCGCCGCCAATCTGACGTTGAATGACTTTTTATTGCAGTCCACATAAACAAAGCGTTATGACCATTCCTTGAACCACTAATGGTCTGATCGCGTGATGAGATATAATCAACCTCAACAGAAACCTTGTCCACCATATGGCGTTTTGCAAGCACTACACCACAAGGGATAGGTGATCCAATCATCTTATGTCCTGAAACACTGATTGAATCAATGCCATCCTCAAAAGAAAAAGGATGAGGTTCATCCACATAGGGCATGATCATTCCACTAAGTGCAGCATCAGCGTGAATATAATAATCTTTTCTTTCAATTCCTAATAATGCGATATCATGCTGGATTCTTTCAATATTATCTATTGCACCACGCATAGTAGTTCCAATGTTTGCAAAAATAATAGGGTTATTTTGTTTGTCATTTCTAATATTTTCTACTAAGTGTTTGTAGTCTATTTCACCATTAGATAAAGCACGTATTTTTTTTGCAGGAATATTAAGTAGTCGAACAATTTTATCTACGGAATAATGAGTCTCTTCAGAGTAGTATATAGTACCTGTTGGAAATAACTCACGAGCTAAATAGCATGAAAATAAATTTCCCTCGGTACCACCATTAGATATATACCCCCAACTATCCATGTAAGGTATTCTAAATAAATTGGCAAAGAATTCCATAACTTCTTTCTCAAATTCGAAAGTATTCAGTTTGTAGTTACTCTCTTCTCTCCAATCACCACAATTATTTAGGGAGAATTCCATAAACTTTTCGAGTATAGAATAATCAAAATCTGCTGATTCAGGGTAGCCGACGTTAAAATATTGATTTTCCTTACAATAAATCCAAAAATTATTGAGTTTACAGAGATCCTCATTAGATAGTTTCATTATATTGCCTATTATACATGGTCTAAATGGTTTTAGGCGCACTGAATAATTTGTGCGCCTAAAAAATAAATATTATTTTTATATTATCCGATTACTATGACACTTCTCTTTTCTTCTAAAATCGCCCACCAACTAGTAAGGCAGGGGTCATTACTTAACTCTTGATAATTAATATTGATGCCAAGCTGGTTGAGCTCTGTAATCAGTCGTATCATGCGAAGTGAGTCAAAGCCACAATTGATTAAGTTTTTTTCTGGGTCTAAATGTTTCGCGTCATCAAGTAAAGCATTAACTTTTTCACAAAGCCATTGATAAGTCACTACTGGTTTGGGTTCTAGCACCGTTTGTGTGTTGATTACGTAACCCGTATAGTTGGCGACATAATTCAGAGCATTTAGATGATCTTGATAAGACAAATCTGCAATTGCATCACTGACGAGAAAAGCTTGTATATTTTTTTTAAGTGCATCCGTTACCGTTATTCTACAGCCCAGATTGGCATACAAACCTGTGATCAAAAGTTGGTCTCGCCCTAATTCTTTAAGGTGCTGAGCCAATTCGTCTGATTGCATTGCGCTATAGTGTGATTTGTCAATTAAAATATCCCCTTCTTCGGGTGCGACGAAAGATGTAATCATTTTTGAACAAGGGGGAATCTCTTCGAAGCCCCAAAAATCCTCAATTAGCGGATGGTCATGAGTTATGGTGTTAAACGTTATCTGCGTATAAACAACAGGTATGTTTTTTTGTTTAGCCCATTCTTTTATTTTGGCAATATTGCCTAACAAAGTGGGGAGTAAAACTGAATCAGACTCGTAAATATCAACAAAGTAGCGCTGCATGTCATGTATCAGTAGCACCGCTCTGTTGGCTTCGAGCTGCCAGTCGGTTTTATTTAAAAATGAGGTCCTAGTTGGCATTGGATAGCTGACGTTTGTTGGTAATGGCATGGCCTTATTCCTTTAATTTTCTTTGGCCTTCAACAAGGCAAATTGATAAAGAGATTATTGCAACAAGTTTCATTTTAGTGCACTATGCCGATTCCGTGTGTCAACATACCTAAATGCACATAGGTTCTTATCTATCCACTATGTACATCTAACCTGCCATTTGAGGCTCTAATCCAAATGAGAAACCCAGCTATAGGTGACATGTTTCTCTTATCTAGCTAATAATAATTAAGTTTTTATTGAAAATGATTATTGTTTGCAAAATAATGGCGCTTAACAAATGAATTGTCAACAAGGGAAAAACCATAATGAGTCAAATGACACCTATGCAGGCTGCGTGTTGGTTTGGAAGGGAATCGAATGCTCAACTTGGCGGAGTCGCATCACATTTATATATAGAATTCGATGGCGAGAATATTGATCTTTCAAAGCTCAGCTCCGCATTAGTGAGCTTGTATCACAGGCATGAGATGTTGCGCTTAACCATCGTACCGTCAGGAGAATGTTCGATTCTTGACGTTCCTAACGATAGCTTTTTAGAAGTGGATGATTTTTCACACCTATGTGTTGAAGATAGGGAAAGAGCATTGGCTGAGAAGCGACATGAATGGGCACATCAAACACTTGACTTAACTCGAGGTCAGGCCGCTCGATTCTCGGTTAGTTTAATATCTGATACTCATTTTCGCTTGCATATAGATACTGACATGATCGCTGTGGACCCAGATAGTTGTCGGATAATGATTGAAGACCTAGCTATGTTCTACGAAGGGATAGCTCCGAATAATAACCAAATGTCGACTTTTTTCTCTTGGCATGAAAAGTCAAAGGCTGATCCTGAGTTAAAGCGTCAGAGAAAGGCAGATAAGGCATGGTGGAAGTCCCAACTAGATACAATTGCTCCAGCCCCATCTTTGCCATTTCCAGATGTAATTCCTGATCAAGCAGATAGTCAACATTACTCAGCCTGGTTTGATTCAGTTCAGCGTAATGCACTTGTAAATCTTGCTCGACAACGATCTATTACTCCTTCGAATTTAATGCTTGGTATCTTTGCGCGTGCCTTGGGTAAGGCAACAGGAGACGAGACTTTTAGAGTCAATGTCCCCACGTTTTGGCGTCCGCCTATTGAGCTGGGAACAGAAAACATAGTGGGAGATTTTGTCAATTTTGTTGTTTTGAGTGTTGATCTACATGGGGCCAAAACATTACTTGAATTTTGTAATGGCATAGCGGATAGAATGGCATTAGCGCTGGGACACAGTCGATATGATGGTGTTAATATAATGCGGGACTTATCAGTAAATCACGGCCAAGCACAGCTTGCCCCGATAGTATTTACTTCCGCAATAGATTTACCCAGTGGTGACCTCTTCTCATCTCGTGTCCACAAATACTTTGGCAAAATGAACTGGACGATTTCGCAAGGCTCTCAGGTTGCGCTTGACTCTCAAGTAGTCAGCATTGATGGTGGCTTGATGATCAATTGGGATGTTCGTCAGGAAGCTATGCCTGAGGAATGGACATCAGCGATGTTTGAACATTTCATTGCACTGACTAAAAGTGTTATTGCTGATCCCTGTTTATTAGACGTGCCTTTGGAAAGTCTGCAGTCTAGGTTAGTTTGTGAATCAAGCTTAACTAGTGATCTGAACCCTATGCAGCGTGCTTACTTGTTGGGTAGGACAACACAGATGCCATTGGGTGGCGTTGCGATGCAGGAGGTATTAGAGTACAGAGGTAGTTTGTCACCTGCTAGTATTCGTCGTAGATTGTCGAAAATGGTGGTCAAATATCCCTGCCTCAGAGCCTTTATTGATAGCAATACACTCAAACTTCATATCAGTAAATGCCCTCAAGTTAACATAAGTCACTTCGATTTAAGTCACTGTACAGAACAAGAAATAGATAACGAACTTGTACGATTCAGGTACGAATATAGTCATACTATGTTTGAACTTGAGCAGCCACTCTGGAATATTACGACATTTTGTTTGCCTGATAATACCACTTATGTATTTGCGCGTTTTGATGCTTTAGTTCTTGATGCTCGTTCTATTGCTTCCTTGCTCGTTGAATTGTTTAACGAACAAGTTCCATTGATTCCTGCTCTAGAATCAGAGAACGAAGAGATCGAAAGCCCAACAAAACGAGCTGAAGATGAAAACTATTGGCTGAAAAAGCTCTCTTCAGTTGAGGGCCCTATTGACTTTCCATGGAAGAAACCACTTGAATTAATATCTCGATCCCGCTACCAACGCCAGAGCCTAGAAATCAACAAAGATACAGTCAAAAAACTTATTCGAGTCGGCGGCAAGCAGGGCCTATATAAGAATACTGTGATGATGGCCGCTGCGATGGAGGCTCTTGCAGTTTATGTTAATGATGGCAAGCTTTGCGTTGCTGTGCCCGTGCTACCTATGATGACAGCTAGCTACTCCAGCCAATCAAGCTTTATTGCATTGCAATGGGAAGGTCATTTGGAAAGCTTTGTTCAACGCGCAATAAGTTTACAATCGGATACATTGGAAGGGCTTGGACATCTGTCATTTTCCGGAGTGGACCTAGCGCGTATTTTGTTTGATCGCTGTGGACCTGCTCCCACTTTACCCATAGTTATCACCAATGGATTGTCATGGCCAGCTGTTAGTAATGACTCACAAATGATATTGCAGCGCGGGATCACTCAAACACCCCAAGTTGCAATGGATGTTCGATTTGTTGCCCAAGCAGATGGTGCGATTACGTTTAGTATTGATTATGCTGTAGAAGCGATAAATGATGATTTAGTTAAGTCAGTATTGAACCATATTGACGCCCTGTTAAATCATATGGCAGAAAGTACTCAATTTACGGCAATACCGCTTGAACATATCGGATTAACAAATTCTAGAGTCTCTGAGTTTTTTGATTTACCGCCCAATAATTCAAACTCGCTTCAGAAAGCTATTTTTGATTTGTATTGCAGAGTTATAGGGGTAGAGCAACAGGCTGATTGGGGCGATGATTTGCAGTTTACTCAGTTAGGATTAAGACCCAATCATCTCAAGCAAATCAGTGCAGAGTTAAACAGTCAGTTGCAACTGGATTTACCTATCATGCAGCTTATTCGTTGCCGTGATGCTAATGAAGTTAGTGCTTTGGCCGAGCAGCAAATGGCTGTTTGAGTTCTGTTTTAGCTAAACGCATGTAATAACATTTACTCGGTTCAGGCGGTATACAATAAATGCTTGGAGCTACCTAACCGCCGAATCATTCCATTGTTTTAATTTTATACCAAGGAAAAAAAGTGGATATAACTATAAAAGATATTATTGGTGTTGGTATTGGACCATTCAATTTGGGGCTAGCGGCATTGACATCTCATCACTGCGAGCTTGATGCCGAGTTTATTGAGTGTAAGAAAGAGTTCAGTTGGCACAGTGGGATGCTACTTCCCGGCGCCACATTACAAGTTCCATTTTTGGCTGATCTAGTGACTATGGCCGATCCAACTCATCCACTAAGTTACTTAAACTACCTCAAGCATCATGATCGTTTATATCAATTTTATTACTACGAGACTTTTCTTGTTCCCAGGAGTGAATACAACCATTACTGTAAATGGGCTGCTGGACAGTTACAAAACTGTATCTATGGGGAAACTGTAGTTAATGTAAGATATCTCGAGCAAAAAGAGTGTTTTGTTATCGATAGTCAATCTCATGATGGCCAGCAAATCACACGCTACAGTCGAGATCTTTCTGTTGGGGTGGGGACCGTACCATGGTTACCTGAATGGGCAACGAAGGCAAATCACTCGCTAGTTCAACATTCAGCCGAGTTTGCCCATTTACGAGAGCAACTAAATAAGTGTCAAAGCGTTACTGTTGTTGGTTCTGGTCAAAGTGCTGCTGAGTGTGTACTCAACCTGTATAGAGATCTGACAGAGCAGCAAATTAATGCAGGTGCAAGAGTGAATTGGATCACCCGCTCGGCAGGCTTTCATCCCATGGAGGCTTCCAAGCTGGGGCAGGAGTGCTTTACACCAGCGTACATGGAGTATTTTCATTCTTTGCCTCGTGAAAAGCGTCGAGATATTGTCTCGGGGCAGGGGCTTCTTTATAAAGGGATCAGTGGCTATACAATTGCCGACATCTTCGACTTACTATATGAACGATCTATTGGTGGACGCGAAGCTGGTCTCAATCTTTATTCCAACAGCCAGGTCAATGAAATCATTACTACTGATAATGGTAAAAGTTTTGAAGTTTTATGCTTTCAATCTCAGCAAGAGAGGGAGTTTTCGTTTAGCACTAATGCAGTAATTTGTGCGACGGGTTATGTACACCAATGGCCAAGTTGGTTGGAAGCGCTAAAAGGCTCTGTACTTGCAACCGATGATTATGGAGATTGCATTGTGGAGCAAGACTTTATTGCTCAGCGTTGTGACCAAGGTAGCGGACGTATTTTTATCCAAAATGCGGAAATCTTCCAGCATGGTGTTGGAGGTCCAGATCTTGGTATGGGCGCCTATCGTAATGCATCAATAATCAACCAATTATTAGGTAGAGAAGCCTATCGACTACCTGCTAAGTCAGCGTTCCAGAACTATGGAGCACCCAGCCTGAAGTAATTACGATTGATAAGAATAAGGGCACGCTATTAGGCTATTGTGGATGTGCCCTTACTCAGATTCTATTAGAGCAAAAATGGATTTTGACCATCGCATTTTAGATTGATTTCTCCATGGTTAGTAAATTCCATAATTCTCCGTCCCATGATTGCGTACCTTTCTCATGAGATATAGCGACAAACCCTAATGATTCGTAGCAACGTTTTGCAATAGTGTTTGTTTCAAATACTAAAAGTGATAGTGTTTTTACGTGATGCCTTTCCTTCGCCTGCTTGATCAGCTGTTTTAGCATTAGCTTTGCAATGCCGTTCCCGCGAACATGATTTGGTACAAATACTCGACATATACGGCAGAGTTCCTCTGAAACCTGGACTAATTCGACATAACCCACCGCTTTTCCCTCTTTTGTGAATATAAATGGGAACACATTGGCTTGAGTGTAGTGTTGATTGAGCTGGGTATTATCGAGAGGGAACCTAAATGTTGGGCCTCCCCATTGATAATTGAGCTTCTCCGAATTGATCCAGTTAATAAGGTACTTGTGATCTCTGGGAGTGAACGCTCGAAGCTCCATCATTTACTCCTTAGTTAATATGACATTAATGATATATTTCATGAGCTTATATGAGTATCGATAGAGTATCAATGCATCGTTTTATTACGGATTTAAAAATAGCCATCATTCAGATGGCCATTTTAGAGGGTTAGTGAGCGAGTTGTTTGGACAATGCTCGCATACACTCCAACATTCTCTCAGGTTGAGAAGTCGCATAGAAATGATCGCCTTTGATAACCTGATGCGACACCACATGACTGCACCAAGATTGCCAAGCATCGACTTCAGAGTAGTAAGCTTCTCGATCCTCGTCACCTGAAATAAGAATTGTTGGGACAGTAAGTCGATTTTCACGGCTTGGTGGACTGGTAAATAAGTAGTCTTCTGTCGCTGCGAAATCAGCCCTAAGTGCGGGTAAGAAGATTGGCCACCAGCTTGGATTTTCGGCCAAACTGTGGTCACAGCCCCCCATATCAATAAGATGCTCGACAAAAGTCCTATCATCACAATCACCAACTAGGTGCCTTCCCTCTATATGAGGTGCATGACACCCAGATAAGACTAATCCTTTGGGTGAATGACCCAGTTTAACCAGCATTTTACACGCTTCATGGGCGACTTGTGTCCCCATGCTGTGGCCGACAAGGGTGACCTTTTCGATGGCCAATTTATTATTGAGTATGGTTTGCACTACATCTTGCGCTAATAGACTAACTTTATGTAGTAAAGGTTCATCAATTCTATTCTCTCTTCCTGGGTAAACCATAATAGAAACGGTCTCATTCTGCAGGGAAAGAGCACGCCAGGTTCTAAACGCACTACTTGCTCCTCCCGCATATGGACAGATTATATAGTGTGTACTTTCAGACTCTTCTTCAGAATGAGCAAGTGTTACCAACGGATTCATTGACTATGCCCTCTGAAGGCTGGCGAGTCGACACCTATCCATAATAAGCGCCATTGGCTCTAGATCAGGGTAACGATAAAGCATAGACAGCTTTATAGGGTATCCCATTTCATGACAACGTTTTACAAACTCTAATGCGCAATATGTATCTCCACCCAATTGGAAGAAGTTACTCGATTTGTTCAATCCCGTTTGGTTGAGAATGTCACTCCAAACTTTACCAACTTTTATCTCAGTGTCGGTGAGGAGCGGTTTATCCTGCAGAATATTGGACTTCGTCTTTCGGCTAGTCATTTGCGCTAAAGCTTTATGATCGACCTTACCATTTCCTGTAAGTGGTAAGGTATCAAGGAATAAGATACGCTGAGGAACCATATAGCTGGGTAGCAGTTTGCTCAGTAAGTTTTGCACTGTTTCAGCATCTAACAAGGTTTGTTCAGTTTCTAAAACAACAAAAGCGGCCAATGTTTTATCTTTGTTGCCTAGGGCTATGGTAACGGCGCGTTGTATACCATCGATACTATTCAGTGCTACTTCAATCTCGCCGAGTTCAATGCGATATCCACCCACTTTAACCTGTTTATCTTGGCGTCCTAGAAACTCAAGTGTGCCATCGGGCCAATAACAACCCATGTCACCAGTGCGGTACCAAATTTCACCATTAATCTCCAAAAACTGAGCTTGGGTTTTTTGGTCGTCATTAAAATAGCCAAGAGCGACACCGTCTCCACCAATCCAAAGTTCTCCAGCAACCCAATCTGGACAATCACGACCTAAGTCGTCCACGACACGATACTTCTGTCGAGGGAGAGGACGACCATACGGAATAGAACGCCAATGGTCTGATACTTGCTCGACATCACATACGTTTGACCATATGGAAGCTTCCGTCGCACCACCCATAGCGATAAACAATCCATCCGCTCGATGATCACGATAGCGCTGTGGTAAATCTAATCCGATCCAGTCTCCAGATAGCATGGCTAGACGCAGTCTTTCAGGGGCAGAGGATTTGAATGAACTTGCGTAGGTAAGTAGCATATCAAATAAAGCTGGTACGCTATTCCACATTGTTACTTGATGAGATTCGATCGCTTTAACCCAAGCACTCGGATCTCGCCGTTGTTCTTCATCAACTAATACGACGGCGCCTCCGGCTGACAGTAGACCAAAAATATCATAGACCGATAAATCAAAATGTAACGCAGATAGCGCAAGTACTCTATCTTTGTTGTTCACCCTATATTTATCATTTAATGCAATACACGTATTGAGTGCACCTTGGTGAGAAATCACGACGCCTTTCGGTGTACCTGTAGAACCAGAAGTATAAATAATGTAAGCAGGCTCATCTGGTTGTACTCTCTGAGGCTCCATAAGTGGATCTTGTTGGTAAGCAATAGTCCAATCCAAATACTGAAATTCTTGGCTTGTTTTTGGGGTCTGTTCATTTGTTGTATCGATCAGAATTACATTAATTCCGGCACCCTTGTAAATTTTTTCACGCCTCTCTTGGGGCTGGTCAGGAGAGACAGGAACATAAATACCACCTGCATATAAAATGCTCAATACTGAAACAATTTGTCCGATGCCTTTATCCATGGTGACGGCAACTCTATCACCCGGTTTTACCCCTGCTGAAAGTAGGGCACCTGCACAGCACTGTGCATATTGTGCTAATGTTTGATAGTCGATGGAATCTTTGCCATGAATCACAGCGGGTGCAGTAGGGGAGATAATGGCATGTTGCCAGAACCTGTCATGAAGCAGCCCATTGGGAAGCGCATGACTCGCTGCGTCAAGTATAATCGAGCTGCGAATTAACTCCTGATTTCTAGGCAATTTTGCTGCTAGTGTCGTTGTCCAGTTTTCACTCGATTGGCAAAGAGATTCCAGCAGATTGCCGTAGCTTGTCAGCATATTTTGCACCATATCTCGGGGAAACAGGTAATCTAGGCTATCCCAATGCAAGGTAAGCTCACCGTGCTCTATGCAGGCATGTAATGACAACCAAGTATTGGCAGACTGGCGACATCCCCAAATAGGCATACCCAACACACTATCTTGTGCTGTATTAGGAGATAGTTCACTAGAAAACGCGATATTGGCTGGATATCGGTGGCCTTCAGAGAAGTTAGTGAGCTGATGTATAAACTCAAAAATTGGCGTCTGCCTTTGTGTATAAGATTGCTCAAATTGCTGCTGATTGGCTTTTGCTAGTGACAGAAAATCTTGCCCGCTTCCTTGGAAACCAAGAATCAAAGGTTGTGTATGTTGACCAATGAGATGATCAGTCGCGAGCCCTTGATTGAGGTCAATACGTAACATTAAGTCTTGTTGTTTGCTCCAGAGAGACAAGATGGCGGAGAATACGCTGGCGAGTGCAATCTCAGCTCGGATCTTGTATTGCTGACTACATCTGACGAACTCATTCCATTGTATGGATGACAATTTAAGTGTCCGCCTAGTTATGCCTGTGTCTGTGAGTTTGTCTGGTTCACAAATGGTTGGAAGATTAGCTGAAGTGGGCAAAGATAGAACTTGTTCGCGCCAGTAGTCCAAGTTGCTATGCGCATGATCTTGCTCGTCACTTAGTGACTGTTTATGGATGCTCACTACCTGCTCTAAATCGGCAAATTCGGGCGTTTTACCCGCCAATATTTGCTCTAGTTGTTTAAAGAAAAGTGTGACGCTTGGCTGGTCAACGATAATCGAATTAAAGCGCACATGTAGCCTAATTTTACTGTCTGGTAGAAGGCTTAGTTGAGTGGTAATTGTACTTGTACTGTGCTCTGTGACTTGCGCTGTACGAACTTGTTCAAGTTGTTCAGATATCGTTTGTTCAGACTGATGACTTAAGTCCTTGACGGTGATGTCTACGTGACTCTTGGTTGTAAGGAGAATTTGGAAGTTATCACTGATCTCAGCATTTAGCATTGGATGATTGGCGACTAGCATTCTGATAGCGACTTCAAGTCGATCAGCGTCGATATTATGGTAATCATATTCTTGATAAATAAAACTGCTAATAGATTGCTGTTCGGCGCGCTGCCTTTGTATTGCTAGCGTCCAGTTCTGGTTCGAAGACAGCGAAAGTTTAGCGATTGATTGGGCAGATAAAAGCTCGCTTTGGGTCATAATTGAGTCTCGTAAAAAGCAAAAGAGAGTAAAATTGCCCTTAACACTTAATTAAGGGCATAAGTGGTTAGGACTAGAAGTCTACGCTAGCTGATAACATAACAGTGCGTGGAGCGCCTAGCGCAAGGTCAGCATAATGAGTCGTGGTCCAATAGTCTTCATCGGTCACGTTATTAACCGCAAGGCGCCAAGTCACGTTTTTCTCAGCAATCTTGGACTGATAACGCGCACCAAGGTCAAAGATTGTCTCACCAGAAACAGATAGCGTGTTTTGCTCGTTAATATACTGTTTGGACATATATTGGGCTTGGCCAATTAAAGTAAGTTCTCGCATTGTTGGCAGGTTCCACTCCAGGGACAGCTTTGCTTGGACTTTGGGCACCTTCGGGGCTTGTTTTCCTTGTGTATTGTCATCTGCGGACTTGGTGAGCTCGGCATCGGTATAAGCTATGCCGCCAGCCAAAGAATAGTCTTCCCATAGGGTGCCATAAAAGCCCCACTCAACCCCTCGATTACGCTGCTCTGCATCGTAAGAAAGTGTGTTGTCTTTTTCGTATTCCCCCGGTTCTTTGGTCTCAAATACGCTCAGTGTATGGGCAAAGGTGTTCAAATCCAGCTTTAGGCCCACTTCAGTTTGTTTCGTTTTCTGCGGAGCGAAGCTTTCACCATAATTGGTGTACTGGGTCTTTGTGACAGTTGTTCCATTGGTAAGCCCCTCCGCATAGTTGGCATACAAAGAAACGGTAGGCGAGAACTTATATAAAGCGGCAATAGCTGGTGTAATGGCGCTTTCTTTTAGTTTAGTCATGGGTGGGGTACTTCCATTTGTACCCACGGCATTTCTGTAGTCGACACTTTGATGTCTTATGCCAAGTGTTAAAAGGAAAGTCTCATTAGCAAAGGACAAAGTATCGGCAATGCCGTAGCTTACTTGGGTAGAATCAACCGGAAGTTCGAAGGAGTTATAGCTTTGATTTTCAACTATCCATGAAGGGTTGTAGATATTGGTTTCCCCTGTATTAGAACTCATAGCTCTAGTAGGAGAATCTTTCTTATCTTCATTGAAATAGGTGCTGTTAATAACTAACTGATGTTCTACCGGACCAGTGCTAAAATTACTGCGAACACCAATTTCACCAGAAGTGCGCGTACTCTTAAGATCGACAGAACCTTGAGTAATCTTTAGATTTCCCTCTGAGTCAGTCAGTTCTATAATCGACGGAATATTTGACTTAAAATCGGTGCGGCTAGCCCCTATGGCCGTATAGGTTGTGATATGTGAGTTAATGTCTAGCTCACCACGAACCATGATCCCTTTATCTTGACTATCGTTATAGGCCCAATCAGGTGCAAGGGCAGTATTAGAAGAAGGCGGAGATGGCAATTCTGTCACATTGCTTCCTACACTTAAGCCTCGAGTGGGGCCGTCAACATGTTCTTTACTAATGTATAAATCTGCTTCTATCATGGCATTATTGCCTCGCCAATCAAGCCCTAGTGAAGCAAGTTGAGATTGTTTCTCTTGATTATCTACGGAGGCGTCACCATCTCGAAATACGCCATTAAAACGCAGACCAAATTGGTTGTCGGAACCGAAACGCCGGCCCAGATCAAGATGGCCTCCAAATTGCGAGTCGGACATATAAGTGCCAGTAAAAGAGGTTGTGGGGGTTTCTTGGGCGCGCTTGGGCACAAGGTTAATCGCACCGCCGACCGAACCATTTGGCGGCATGCCGTTTAGCAGGGAAGAAGGCCCTTTCAGTACATCAATACGCTGGTACATTTCTGGTGTACTACGGTAGTATGGGGCAATGCCGTACAAGCCATTAAACATCATATCGCCAACAGCGGAATCAAACCCACGTATTTTAATGCTTTCAAGATTGAGCCCTGTGGCACCACTAGTAAAGACCGATGGATCAGAGGCTGAAATTACCTCGGAGATATCTTGGGCATGCTGATCTTGTATTTGCTTTTCGGTATAGCCAATCGTATTAAAAGGCGTCTCCATAAAGTCTTTATCCCCTAACATTCCCATGTTGCTAGTGGTCGATATTTGTCCAGCCGCATAAGCTTTGTTTGCTTGGCCGTATACTGTTATTGATTCGTCAGCTTGTTCTTCTGCATGTGCAAGGCTGACTGGCAACGCTGCAGTACCAAATTGAACCGCAACTAAGAGTGCGATTCGGCTTGGGCTAAGTTTTACATTCAATGTGTTGTTTTCTGGGCAAGTCGCTATCTTTTGATAGTGAAAAGTCATGTGGTAATTCCTTTATTAAGTATAATTTGGCTCACTCCTACGCTTTTAAACGCGGGTTTATGCTTGCTGGGCTTCTTGTGGCCCAGCTTTTTTTATTAAATTTGTCTATTAGCTTTGATAGCCTTTGATGATGTCATCAATGACAATTTGCAATGAGGTCACACTGGCTGAGGTGATGTACCAAGCATCCGCATCAACAAAAACGACATTTCCATTTTTCCATGCTTTGGTGTCACGCAATAGTGGATTTGCCAAGTGTTGCACGTCAATGGTGGGTTTGCCCTCCATTACAGCAGTACGGTCGATAATATAAAGAATGTCAGGATTAGTTTGGTTGATGAACTCACTGGAAATGGGTTGGCCATGCAAGCTTGCTTCAACTTCTGTGCTCGCGGGTTTCACCCCAAGGATGTCGAAGACAAAACCATAACGAGACTCAATGCCAAATGAGCTGAAGGCGCCGTTGTTGTGCATCACGACTAGGGCTTTTTCTGATCGTTGCGTAGTAAGCTCCCTTACTTGCTCTACTTTGGCATCTATCTCCGCTACTTTTTGTTTTGCAAGTTCTTGCTTGTCAAAAATTTCACCTAGCTCAATGAGGTGATTTTTTATAACTTCGACGTGGTGCCCTTTACTATTGCGGTAGTCAATATCGAAATGAAGGGTAGGAGCAAGTTGTGATAGTTCCTCATATTGATTTGCATGAAGTGGGGTCATCAGTACCAAATCTGGCTTGAGTGCGTAAATTTTTTCCATGTTTGGTTGTACAATTGCGCCTAGATCT
The DNA here is from genome assembly GCF_022347625.1 of Vibrio sp. Of14-4. Lineage (NCBI taxonomy): Bacteria > Pseudomonadati > Pseudomonadota > Gammaproteobacteria > Vibrionales > Vibrionaceae > Vibrio > Vibrio sp. Of14-4. The sequence continues at coordinate 190,757 of NZ_JAKRGI010000001.1, forward strand.
GCAATTTTAGAGTCGTTTTTGTACTTCGATAAAAAATGTGGCACGAAATCTTTTACCATACCTGCGACGGGAACATTCAATTGATCTAAGAAATCCACCTCGTTCATATCAAGCGCAGCGACACGTTGTGGTCGATTAGATATAGTGGTTTCACCCATATTGTGTTTGATCACAATCGGCGCCTCCAATGGCTGAATTTGTTGCGGTTGAGTCGCTTGTTGTTCGCAGCCAGTTAGACCGGCAAGTGATCCACAGGCCAATGCAACAGCCAAGGTAAGAGTGCTCCTAAACATGGATGATCTCCTTTTTGTTATCAGTGGGTGACCAATAAATGGTCAAGTCGTTTTCTCTATAGATGACTTCTTGCTCTCAGTGTTATGAAAAGGAAATACCCCCCACAGAGAACGTTGACCAAGATAGAGATTGTCGTTTTATAGTTAAATAGGTGCTCAACCATCAGTTGGGCAGTTAAAAACATTACAGTTGCGATACAACATGCGATGGGCAATATGTGAGTATGTCGCGTACGATCACAGACGCGATAAGCAATATTGGCAATAAAAATACCCATGAATGCAGTTGGACCGATAAGACTAGTCGAAATGGCGACTAAAACAGCCACAATTGAAAAATACTTTGGAATGTAGTGAGCATGGTTGAGCCCTAATGATGTGGCTTGATCTCGACCAAGCGCAATAATGTCTAACTCACGTGCCCACTTTGGAGCAAACATACCCAACAGAGCGACTGTGCCAATGGCAAACAAAAGAGTGGAAGGATTAGCTCTCTCAAATGATGTGTAGCTCAGTCCCTGAAAAATAGAGAACTCTCCCGGACTTATCCGCAGTTGAATAAATTGGGCAAGTGTGGTCAGTACCATAGTGATCACGAAACCAATTAGTAGCACTTGGTGCATATCTTGTTTGAATCTATTTAAAACCCAGTGCTGAATCGCAAATGAATACAATAAAATAAGTAGTGTTGAAACAGCGAAATTACCAAGAGTACCAAGGGCTGCAATACCAGCCGCGCCTGCCATCAATAAAATAAGCGCCTGCCATACCAGATAAATTGATTCGTATCCCATGATAGATGGAGTTAAAATACGATTATTGGCTAAGGTTTGAAATATCACCGCTGATATGGCAACACAGCTTCCACCGATGATAATGGCACTTAACTTTATCAGCCTCTTAGGGATAATGTAATTGAAATCTAAGCCAGAATTAGCTAGGACAAAGGTTAAAGACAACATGCTGACCAGTGCCAAGCAAACAATAAGGTTTAAGTGGCGTGATATCAATGTCTTACTCCTTTGATAAGCAGCATCAAAAAAATCACCCCACCGAGAGCACTGGCGGTTAGACCGATTGGAACCTCAAATGGGAATATGATCAATCGACTAACGATGTCACAGAATATCAATAGTGCAGCACCACCCAAGGCGACGATAGGAAGTGTGTTTTTTAGGTGATCTCCATATCTCATAGCAACAAGGTTAGGGATAACTAGGCCGACGAAGTGAATAGCACCGACCGTTACGACAGTGATGGCAATGGTCGTTGAGACAAGTATTAAACCGAGTGCTGCCATTGCTCCGTAGTTTATGCCTAAGTTAGATGCCATATCTTCACCCATTCCCATTACTGTAAATCGGTGGGCATAAAGGTAAGTCAAAAGAGTGATAGGTAAAATGAAGTAGATAATTTCATAATGACCTTGGACGACTTTAGAGAAGTCGCCAATCAACCATCCCGTCATGCTTTGCAAAATATTATTTTGATAGGCGTAAAATTCAGCTAGGGCACTAAGTACACTACCGAACATTAAACCAATAACGGGAACCAATGCTGAATTACTGAATTTAATTTTGCGCACTATTGCGATGTAGATAAGGCCAGCAGCAAAACAGAAAATGACAGCGAAGATCATACGGTCGAGTTTATCCGATGAGGGAAGAACGACAATCGAGACTAAAATACCTAGTTTTGCAGCATCAAGGCCCCCTGTAGTACCAGGTTCTACAAAACGGTTTCTAACAATGTGTTGAAGAATAACCCCACATGTTGCTAACCCTGCACCAGTGAGAATCAGAGCAATAAGTCTTGGCAGCCGACTTGCTGTTATAGGTAACCAAGCTTGCTCGTTTAGGCTTATCAGTAAAGGCCAATCAATTTGACTTGCGCCAATAAAAACAGAAGCAAAGCATAGTAGTGAGAATGAGAAAAATATACGAGGTGTCACTTTATACCTACTCTGAAACCCAAGTTAATATATTTATAAAGCACTTAGAGTTAGGCGAATAAATCCATAGTTTTAATATGGCTAAGATGTGAAAATTAAGAACGATAAAAGCACTTTTGTACGCATATATAACTGGAAAAATAATCACGCTTAAACTCTCAATTCATCATTTAAAGTAGGGGAAATCTGATAGCTAAAGAAGCTACTAATAGATTTTTTTATAAGCACAGTTACAAAATTTATATTAATAAAATTATTCACTTGACGAAAAATATCAATCTAAATGATAATCAATACTATCATCATTATCTTTGTTGCGTAAGCAAATTTACACCTATTTTTAAAAAATCTAAACAATAGCATTACATATGCACAAAATGTGAATCAGGATGAACATGTATAACGTTAAAAATGAACAAAAGGCCTTACTATCAATTAGTGAACATGAAGAACAGGTATGGATGAAGCAACTGCAAGATCCTGAGAGTCAAGAATGGAAAGTTTTTCCCTATACTATTGACTTTTTTGATGATTCCGGGGTGATGGAGGAAGCGGTTAAAAAGTTGGTTTTAACTGATTTTAAGCTAAATTTGCGTTTTGGCTTTTCTGAGGATTTTGAACTTGAGAAGTGGCACTCAAAAGAAACAGAGCAGTTTTTAGACGTCAGACAAATAGCAGATGACGATGTGTCGGACTCAGTATTTAACTTGGCAACCACTGCATGGGAGCCCGAAAATCAGTCTCCGTTTAAGGTATACATTTTACAAACAACGCAAGCGCACTATTTATGTATTGCTATTCACCCAATATTAAATGATAACCTTTGCGTTGATGATATCGTTAGTTGTCTCGAAGCAAACTATCAAGCAATAAGTAGTTCAAGTGTTCCTCAAAAATTAAATCCAAAGCCAGTTAATCTAATACAAGGTAAAGACGAAACCGTTTGTAACAGTAACATCGAGCAGATTATTTTAGATGAGTTTAAAGCAAGCCTTAACGATCCTAATGTTGAATTGGATGATGACTTTTTTGAAGTCGGCGGTCACTCGCTTCTCGCGACTAGGATTATTGGTAATCTCATTACTAATCATGGCATAGAGATAAGCTTTAATGACTTTTTTAAGTCTCCTAGCGCTCAAGCGCTTGCTCTTTGTGCCAATCAAGTCAAGGTAACGGCAGAAAAGATCAACTCCTCGACTACTCCGTTAGTGTCTGATCTCCAACGTCCCTTGTCTCTTGCCCAAAGCTTCTTATGGGATGCGCATATCGCAACTGGTCAATGTGCGATCTTTAACTTGCCCTTTGCTATACGCTTTGACGCTGACGTTGATGAGCTGGCATTCAAGCATGCGTTTAACGATTTGATGATTCGTCATACTGGTTTAAGAACCTTGTTTGTCGGTAGGGGGAGCCGTATTGAACAACATGTTATTGACGAAAGAGATTTGGCGGAATACTCATGGTTTTGGGGAAGCGGAGAGTCTGCTGGTGCCAGTTTAGAGTCTGAAGCTGGCTATGTATTCGACCTATCGAAAGAACTCGGGTTACGTATTCGATTTTTTAGGGACAAACAGACCAACCAACAAACCTTATCTTTCCTTATTCATCATATGATTATTGATGAATGGTCACTAAATAACTTAATGCCAGAGCTTTCTCATGCTTATTTGGCTCGTCTCCAAGGGCAGTCTCCTACATGGGATAAGCCGGCTTATAGCATAGATGAGTATGCACTTACACAAGGTTCTCGAGGTCCAAATCAAGATGATATTCGCTATTGGGTCAATCACTTACAGGATGCGACACCAGGTCTAAACCTGAGAAATTCATTGCCCGAGCAATTGAATGAAACCGTTAATCCTATTGCGGCGAACTGGGTAGAAATTGACCTCGGTATTGATGCGCATAGGGTCGTTTCTGGGCTCGCTAGAGAGTATAACTCATCGACCTTTAGTGTCGTGTATTCGGCTATTGCAAAGGCGCTACATTCTGTTGGCGATCTGAAGGATTTAGTTATTGGTACATCAGCATCTGGTCGTGATGATGCTAAGTATTTCGATTCAGTAGGATACTTTACCACTATGGTTGCCCACCGTATTCAATTTAAGCCCGAACAAGGCTTTGAAGAACTGGTTGAAGATGTGACCCGGACGATTAATGATTCTATGCAGCACGCAACCGTACCTATCGATATCGTACAGCGTGAGCTGGGGTTAGATCCTAAAAATGGTTTACTTTTTGATGTTTATGCCCAAATTCATGCGGATAATGCGCTTTACGGCTCATTACAAAAACCAAATGGTGAGTCGGTCTCTTATCAGCAGATCCTACCTAACAAAACAGAATCATTGTTCGGCCTTCACTTTGAAATTATGGAAAACCTTGTGGGTAGCGAACGGTCTTTACGCTTAATTGTAACTTACCAAACAGCGCGCTATAGCAAGGAACAGATTTTGGAAATTGGTAGCAAAATGAAGTCAATCCTAACATCTAAGATGGTTGAAAATCCCCAAGTAGCCTAATAGTTAACGCATTAGTCTATGCATTCTTTTTTAGGCTATTGCGTTTTACGTGCCCTGGTTTTGACTGACCTAACACCATTATTCATCGTGTATTTGTTCAATTGGGGCACTTTCTCTTCGTATCATGGAAATTACGATGTTATTAGAAAATAAAAATGTACTGCTTGTTGGTGCAGCAACCGGAATTGGTTTATCTGTATTGGAAAGTTTGCTCCGTGAAGGTGCAAGAGTCATAGTGGCTGACAAACAAATAGAATTACTTGTTAGTAATACTGAACGGTTAGCACATACCTATCCTGACAAGTTTGAATGCCATTGGCTGGATTTGTCGAACCAAGAGGAAGTCACGGAGCGTGTAGAAGTTTGGCAAAAGCAGTGCCCTTTTGATCATTTAGTATGCTGTGCAGGCATGCTGCATGTTGGTGCCTTACATGAGTTACCGATGGAAGTGGTGAAACAGACCTTTGATGTGAATACGTTTGGTGTTCTTGCTCTTATGAGATCCGTCGCTAGTTCAATGAAATTTAGAAAAACAGGTGCCATGGTAATTGTTGGATCAAATGCTGCTAATACTCCAAGACATTCAATCGGTGCTTATGGTGCATCAAAGGCAGCCTTACATATGATGGTAAAATGCATGGGGATAGAGCTTGCGCCTTTTGGTATACGTTGCAATATAGTGAGTCCTGGTTCGACAGATACGCCGATGCAAAGGCAACTTTGGACCGAGAGCTATGGAGAAACTGAAGTCATAGCAGGGGACTCTAGTCAATTTCGTCTGGGAATTCCGCTTGCAAAATTGGCTGAGCCCCAAGATATAGCTAACGCCATTTTGTTTTTGCTTTCTGATGCAGCTGGCCACATCACAATGCACGATTTGAGAGTCGATGGTGGGGCAACTCTTGATAACTGATTCTAATATCAGCAGAGTAGTGTCCAAGTATCTAGCTCTATCTTATTACTCGATATAAATCACATTTATAGATTTGTGACTGTTGTTTATCTTTGATAAATCTTAGTTTGTTTTATATTCGTCTACCTTACTGAATCTATGGTGCGCCTATGGGTATATGGTTAGTCGTCAAAAAATGGTTTGAGTCGCATGTCTTTCATATTAGCAATAAAAATATTTTTATTTTAAGCGTTTTGTATGTTGGGCTTTCATGGTGGCTGCTTTGGCTTGCTGGCGAAGCTGATCTGACACTAAACGGCTCACAGTTTATGTATTATTTGATGGTGACCGCCTCAACTGTAGGTTATGGCGATTTATCACCTTCATCGAATGCAGGTAAATGGGTTGTTGCGTTATTTGTCATTCCGGGCGGTTTAAGTTTATTTGCAGCGGTTTTGGGGCGAGCGGCATCTGGAGCAATAGAGTATTGGCGGGCAGGTATATTAGGTAAGCGGAGAATTAGGATGGATAACCACATATTACTTTTGGGTTGGAATGGCCAGCGTACAATACACCTCATTCGTATGTTGCAGCATGAAGAAGAAGGGAAACGCCCGATAGTGTTGTGCTGTCGGTCTGAGATTGAAAATCCGTTGCCTGGTCAAATTGGCTTTGTCAAAGTGACCAGTTACACCGATTCACAAGAAATGAAACTAACCAATGTGGGCGAGGCAAGCTGCATCATTGTTGATAATCTTGAAGATGATATTACTTTATCAGCTGCTCTCTATTGCGCCAATATCAACCCTAACGCTCATCTTTTGGCGTATTTTAAAGATGAAGCCTTAGGCCATTTACTCAGTCAGCATTGCCCAAAAGCGGAATGCATTCCAGCGGTGGGCGCTGAAATGCTTGCTAAATCGGCGGTAGATCCAGGCTCCAGTGCACTCCACCAAGAGCTACTCGCTTCCACTCGAGGTATGACACAATATTCTGTGCTTTACCCACAAGACGCCGCTGACACTCGTGTTGAATCTCTTTTCACATTTATAAAGAAAGAATACCAAGCGACGCTGATCGCCATAGATACTGGCTCTGGTATTAAGCTTAACCCTGAATTGGCAACCTCTGTGTCAGCGGGCAGCCGTTTATTTTATATCGCTGATGAGCGTATAGATGTTTTTAACTGGAAGTTATTGAAGGAAAAGTAGTGACAAGGCTGTAGGCCTATCCATACGTGCAGACAGTTCAATAATCAACCAATATTTAGTTTATTACCTGACTTATATAATTATTTGAAATGAGATTATCGGTCTTCTTTTGGTTGTTTTGTGTAATGAAACCCATCTGTAGTAAGCACATTTCTATTAATAACAATGTTGCTTAATCCCAGAAACGAGATGCTGGTTACAAAAACATGCAATTATCAATATTATCTTTGCATTATTTTTCCTATTTATTATTCTTTCGTATTTTTCTGAAATAAAAATAAGATGGAAATAATAACTATATGAAAGCTAAAATATTGTCAGTGGCTATAGGACTAATAACATTTTCTGGCGCGTATGCTCAAAGCTCTGATTCAGCACAAAGAATGGTCAGTCCGAGAATCGTTGGAGGCAGTCCAGCAGATAAAGTAGATTGGCCTTTTATGACTTACCTTAAACGCAGTGATGGCTATTCTTGCGGTGGTAGTTATATTGGAGGGCGATATGTGTTGACTGCCGCTCATTGCGTTTATGGACTTAGTGCGAGTGATCTGAGTCTTTATGTTGGTCTTTATGATCTGAATGATAAAGACACTTCGCATTCGAGGCTGGCTGCAACTGCCTATTATATGCATCCGGGATATAGGGATGGCGGGGTTGATAATGATATTGCAATTATTGAGCTTGAAAATGACATTGTGGCTCCAAAAGTGAACCTTGCTTCTTTTAGTGATGCTAACAATCTTACCACAACAGATGTTTTTTCCGTTGCGGGCTGGGGGAGACTCTCGGAGAACGGCTTTGGACCTGACCAATTACATCAGGTTGATATCCCCTTCGTTGATAAAGCGACTTGCCAGAACATAGGAAAAATTTATGAAGACAAATGGTATTATTCTGACATTGGCGATGATGCTATCTGTGCAGGTTTAGAGGACGGTGGTAAGGATTCATGCGAAGGTGACAGTGGCGGACCTTTAGTCATTAAAGAGAATGGCGGATACAAGCAGTATGGTGTTGTCAGTTGGGGAGATGGTTGCGCTAGAGATAATGCCTATGGTGTTTATGCCAACGTCGGTTACTTTAATCAAAGTGGTAAGTTCATAGAAAAGTATACTGCTGGTGTCAGCTACACACAAAATACAATCTTTATGTCTAAAGCAGAGAAACGCCGTGTCAGTTTGCCATTAACTAATCGCAGTAATGAACGCTTTGATATTAGGTCAATAACTTGGCCTGACGGCGTTACTGAAGTGGCAAACAGCTGTACAACAACTATAGAGATTGGTGATACGTGTACCATTGATGTGGACGTGGATGCCGCTGCAGCCTTCCCTGCAGGTCAAGATACTGCGAATATTCAGATCGAAACTGATCATACAGTGGTAAGTGAGTTGTCTATGAACATGGTCTATATCACTGAAAAGAAACAGGAAGGCTCTGGAAAATCAGGTGGTTCGACTTCTTTGGCGATGATACTACTAGCAATGTTTGGCTTTGGTTTACGAGCTAAAAGACAGCGCTAATACAGAGCACCTTTAAACCTATGGTTGAAGACAAACAAAAAGCCGGCGTTTTTAGCGCCGGCTTTTACGTTACATATCTTGATCGACCAGTAAGGCGCCGCGAGCAGTGAGTCCACACAGCATAGGTGGAATGGCATTGAAGATTTCTTCAAATTGCTCTAGGCCTTCAATCCCTTGTTCGTCTAGTGTTGCGAGGCAAGTTTCTGGGTCATAAAGCATACTAATCGATAACAAAACGCCACCGAGTAACGCGTTGTCTTCGCTGTTTTCAGGCATGATAGCTTCCCAGTCATCTTTAGTTAACTGCCAGCCTTGAAGTAAACCTTCACAAAAATCGCGAGCTTGTTGGTTTACAATATCGGCATCATCAAGTTTACACTTTTCTGGCCAGACCCATTGGTCTTCAAGAAGGTCTGGGCGATATTCGTTCCACATTGCAATCACTAATTCAATGTAGCTCTCGAGCTGCTCACCATCGCCAAATGGTGACACTTCTTCACCTCCCCAAAGAAAAGGAATCCATTCTTGAGGGGGAAGCAGGTTAGGTGCGGCTGCCATGGCAGTTACAAAACCTTGAGTCTTAGGTTCGTTGATAAGTCTATCTTTTAGCTCGGGTTGGGCGAGTATTTCGTTTAGTGTCAAAGTAAATACCAAGCGGTCATGTCAATTTGAGATAATATTAACAGTCCAAACCAGACATAAAAAGGCCACAGCCTGCGTATATTCGCTATAATTTAAGCCAAACGGTAAAAATTCAAAGGCTTATGGAAATACGTTCTTCGCTAAAAAGAAAGAGCTTTTTAGCCCTCACTGTGTATTTAGCCATCGTGATTGCGATCATTGGTTCAGTGAGCTATCTCGTTGTTGAGCCACCAATTAGAGAGCAATTGGAAAAGAATCTCGACTTGAGAACCGAGTTGATTGCGAGTGAAATAGAAGAGCCGCTCAATAGCTCCGTTGGTATTTTGCAGAGCGTGGTTGGTATTGGTAATACAGATGAATCTCAGGTACATCAGGTAGAAATGCTTTACGAGCTATTTTCAGTGCTTGATGGCGTGGTGGTTAGTGGTGGGCTTTGGCCAATACCATACTCAATTGATAAGAAAAAAGCTTATAGCAGTTTGTTCTTTAACCGTGCTAGCGATGGTCTAGTCGATCAGGTTTTTTCATGGGATAACCCTGAATCCGGTGGTTATGACAATGAGATATGGTATACCGCTGTTGTTGATAAACCTCCTGGCACAGTGATTTGGTCGCAAGTGTATATCGACCCCTTTACCCACGTGCAAATGATCACGGCATCATCACCTTATTTTCAGGACGGTGAGCCAGCTGGCGTGGCGACCATAGATGTCTCATTAGAGAGTTTGGTCGAATTTGTTAGTGAACATGCTCAAGATTATGAGTTAGGTATTGTACTGAGAGACTCTTACGGTGATGTTATTACCGACTACAATTTTCAGGTTGTAAAAAACATTTACATGAGCAGTACAGAATTTGGCGATTTTCAGTGGAATATAGACGTTGTGAATGCCAATCGCCTAGTGGATGAAGAAGCGTTTTATGTGGTAACAAAAGTCGAAGCGGGCATCATTCCCATAATGCTGATGTGTGTGGTAATGGGGTATGTGCTCATCAATCGTTTCCTTATTTCTCCAATTGTGCTCATCGCTGAAAAAGTCAATGACTCGCGAACCGGAGCCATCGATGTGCGCTACAATAGCCAAGATGAAATTCGCCAACTGATTGATAACTTTAATCAAAAAACCAAATTCTTAGAACAAGAAAAACAAAAAGCGCAGGCTTCGACAAAAGCCAAAAGTGCCTTCTTGGCAACACTGTCTCACGAGATTCGAACACCTATGAACGGCGTACTGGGTACGGCGCAAATATTAATGAAAACCGACTTAAGCAAAGAGCAGCTGAAGCATATGAAAACCTTGTATGATTCGGGCGATCATATGATGACCTTACTTAATGAAATTCTAGACTTCTCAAAAATCGAGCAAGGCTTCTTGGAATTGGAAGAGCATCCATTCCCGCTCGAGTCTATATTGGGCAGCGTGAACAGCGTCTACTTTACTTTGTGTGCTGAAAAAGGACTGCAATTTAAAGTCTACTCTGAGGTTCCTCAGGGTCGTTGGTATATGTCAGATAAAGCGCGTCTTCGCCAAGTCTTGTTTAATCTTCTTAATAACGCGGTAAAATTTACATCACGTGGTTATGTGGAAGTCTATTTTCGCGAGTTCAGTCAACAAAGTCGTAACTTTTTAGAAATTAAGGTCCGTGATACCGGTATAGGGATTGCCAAAGAAGCACATAACAAAATCTTTAGTCCATTTGAACAGGCAGAATCATCGACAACGAGGCGATTTGGCGGCACCGGTCTTGGTCTTGCAATCGTCAAACAAATCTCAGAGCTCATGGGTGGGGAGATAACGGTAACCAGTGAGCTTGGTATCGGGACGAGCTTTAAAGTCACCTTGGGTATGGCACCTTGTGAGCCACATTCTCTTGAAATAGAAGAGCACAAGAACCTCAATTATCAGGGCTTAAAAGCGCTTATCGTTGAAGATAACCGAACCAATGCCATCATTATGAACACCTTTATGACGAGCAAAGGCTTTGAGTGTGAAGTGGCTGAGAATGGTGAGATTTGTTTAGAAAAGCTGGTAAACAATAATTACGATTTAATTTTAATGGATAATCACATGCCGATCATGGACGGTGTTGAAGCGACCATAGCGATTAGGGCATTAACCAGTTCAAAGGCAAAAATCGTTATACTAGGTTGTACAGCTGACGTGTTTAAAGAGACTCGCGAGCGTATGGTCGGTTCTGGGGTTGATTATGTCATTTCCAAACCTATTGATGAAACAGAGCTTGATGATGCCTTGTATCGTTTTTCTGACCGTTTATACCAATACAAGCCGGGCCTGAGAGAGAAAAAAGAAGTAGAGCCACAACATATGGAGCCTCTTCTGGTTAACTTTTTTATGGCTCTAGATGATAAAGATTTTGTGAATGCTGAAGAGTATTTCCAACGAATAAGAAACGAAATTGCTAATCCAAAAGATGATTTATTGATACAAACCCTTAATGCGGTACAAGAGAAACTCTCTCATAAAGAAGCGCCAGCTCAGTCTGATTTAGATGTTCTTACTGTTTCTCTTAACGACTACTGCGGTTAGACATCTATAATGCTTCAAAGCTAAAGAGCGGAGAAAATCCGCTCGAATCAGCTATTAAATAATCAAACGATCAACGAGCAAGACTTTTTTTCCGAAAGAAGCTTGACCTACCCCAATAGAATCATTAAATTAGCGCCTCGTTGGTTATCGAAATCAACCACAATTTATTTCGGTGAGTTGTCCGAGTGGCTGAAGGAGCACGCCTGGAAAGTGTGTATACGGCAACGTATCGAGAGTTCGAATCTCTCACTCACCGCCACATTCAAAACCCTAGCAGAAATGCTGGGGTTTGTTGTATTTGGTGGAGATATTACTCCTCTGTGTCAATACCATCCTAAATTTTTCAATGTTTTAGTTGTATGCTCGTGCAAGTTTACCCACACCACTGATGTGATATGAATGACAATCACAGGTGATAAATGCCGACTCTCCCTTTTCTAACCTCACTGAATGCTGCTCAGTCTCAATCAATATTTGTCCTTCGATGCAGAACAGTACTTCTGCACTTCTTATATAGAAGACTTGCTGCTCGGCTGTCGATAACACAATATCAAAACAAAAATCATCAACAGGGATAGGATAAGTGAGCCGAAAAGGTTTTTCTATTGGCGACATAATTAAGCGAGAAGCTTGGGTCGGCCTTACAGACAGATTATTGATAAGCTCTTTGATATCAATGTGCTTTTTAGTAAGGCCTGCTCTTAGTACGTTGTCTGAGTTGGCCATGATTTCTAAAGCGGTACCTGATAGATAGGCATGAGGTGTTTGAGCATGAAGAAACATGGCTTCTCCGGGCGCTAACTCAACAATGTTTAGCAATAAAGGTGCAAATAATCCCACATCGCCTTGATAGTGAGCCATTAATATTTTTATTGTCTGCCATGCCTCTTTTGCTAAACGACTTTTTGGGGGCATTTCAACCGCAAGTGTCAGCTCAGACAGTGCGCTTTGTTTGTCGTCACCGGCAAGGGTAAGTATCTTTGTAAACAAGGAACCTAGACTAGCTTCATTAGGCTGGTCTCTGAGCATTTGAAGCAATGGCCTTAAAGGTTGAATATTCGCTTCTTCAAACAGATGAATGATTTCATCAATAGGCCTAAAACCATTTAAAGCAGAAAAAAACGTTAAAGCATAGACGAGCTCAGGCTTATGGTTGGAATCCTTGTAGTTGCGATTATTGGCGTTAATAGGGATGCCAAGTTCATTTTCGCGTTGGAAACCAGCCTCGGCTTGTTGTTTATTTGGGTGAACTTGAATAGATAAGGGTGAATCTGCTGCGATAACCTTAAGCAGATAGGGAAGTTTGCCATAGCGCAGAGCGGTATAGCTACCGAGCATTGTGGTTGAGTTGCCTGACAGTAATGCTGTGAGACTAATGTCTTGATCTAAAACACGGGAGCACCCACCTGGGTGGGCGCCCATCCACATTTCGGCTTGTGGTTTATGGTCAGGGTTTTCGACATTAAACATCTCATGCAATGACCTTATACTTCCCCAAGAGTAGGTTTGAATAACATTATTGAGCTTATAAACAGACATATAGGTTATTCCCTTAATCCTTAACAACCGAGAGTGACTAAACACCTTTATTAATCAACATCTAACAACCACTTCTGTGCAGGCGTTAATCGGCTTGCAGTGTGTTTGGTGAGCCATTTTTTCTGGTCTTGCTGAGGCACATCATCACGGTCAATATACAAACCATGTAATACTCGACGCCGCGTCCCTGCATAGTTGATGGTTCCGCCATGCCAGGTATGTGCGTTAAAAATCATCACACTGCCGGCAGGGCACTCTAGGTAGACTTGATCTGGGTGCTCGCTGTCAACATTGTCTAGCACCTCTTCCGGCAGCTCTTTTCGAAGGTGGGTGCTAGGAATGATGCGTGGTGCGCCATTTTCGCGTGTTAAGTCGTCTACTGCCCAAATTGAATTCACCAGATGGACTTTAGGAAAGTCCGGTCGCGGCTTTTTCCAATCGGCATGGAGTGGTTGGTGGCCACAATCAGGGTGGGCTTCTCTAGCATTAAGGCTTGAGATTTTGAAGCCACCACCAAAAATATGCTTACATGCTGCGAGTGCCAGTGGGTGTGCCCAGACTTTTTCCCATACCGTTCCTTTATTGATAAGGTTGGCAACTCGAGTAACCCCTTCTTCTTGATGGTGCTCAATAGCGAGGTTTTCACCTTCGCGTTCGACTAACATGTCGATGGTGCGGCGCATTTCTTGGAGCCAATCTGGATCCACAACGTTTTCGATGATAGTAAAGCCAAGCGTATCAAGCTCTCGCTTCATTTTCTCAGAGAGCTCTAGGTCAGCACCTAGTGCGTTTAAATACTGTTGAGCGGTTTGTGTCATGATGGGTACCTTCTCAAGTTATTGGGTTCTGACTTCGATAACCAAATTAATTGACTGAGCAAAGTATTTAAGCAGGGTAATTGTTCGAAAAGCTGGACTTTTGTTGGCTTTAATGGAAAGTGTGATTTATAACGTATCCTATTTTTATCGGCTCGATTATTGTGTTTAAAGTTAAACAGGACAACGTTTTCAAGCGTTAAAATAGAAAATATTGTTACCCGACAGACAAGACATAATGATCGATTATGCTAGATAAAAAATATTTACATGACGCCCTCAACCACTACGCAAAGCACACTGAAAATATCAGCCATGTTTTCTTCGCAGGGAGCTTGCCTAAACCACCCCAGTTGGCGTATCAGGTTCATTTTCCGCGGGTGGAAATGGTATTAATAGGTGAGCTAGATATGGAGGTCGGCAGCAATCAGGGGACCGATACTCGCTGTACGTTAAAGCAGGGAGGAGTGCTGTATTTACCAGCAGAAAGTTGGAATAAACCACTGTGGGATAAACCAGTTGTCACTCTGACGGTTATGGCGGGCAAGCAAAGCTTTGGTATGAGTTTGTTAAGTTGGGATGGTCAGCAGTTTGACTCAGCGATTAAAGAAAGTGTTTTTCGTCGCGGGCCAAGAATTGGGGCTTGCATTCTCAACGCGATAGAAGAAGCTATCAAGCAGCCTGAAAGTCAAGAAACGAAGCGCCTGCTGATAAGCAGCTTGCTTAGCCATATTCTGGATCTTATTGAGAGGCCAGTGGAGACCATCTCGAAAAGTCACGCACTGTTTGAAGCAGTGAGAGAACATCTAGAACAGCATTATCATGAGCCGTTGACACGGGAGTCTGTAGCTCAGCACTTTTATGTTTCTCCTAATTATTTATCGCAATTATTTCAGAAAGAAGGTCAACTTAAATTTAACGAATACCTAAATCATGTTCGCCTTGAGCGGGCTAAGTACTTACTGATTGAATACGACATGAAAGTGAAGGAAGTGGCGCATCGCTGTGGATTTAAAGACAGTAACTATTTTTGTCGGGTGTTTAGAAACCAAACCGCACGATCTCCATCGGAGTATCGCACGCAGTATTTGAGTTCTAGCATTAAAGTTGGTGGTTAAAGGATCAATTCGGCGTTGGGCGGAGCATTACGTATTTTTTCAATTGCTTGCAGAACCTGAGTGCTGTTTTTTAAAAAATGGGCGATGGAGCAACGGACAATGCGTGTATGACTAAATCGTTCAACTCCCTCGATATTGATATCTGCGATGATAACAGCCACATCTGCTTCACCAATCACGTTTTCTTCAAGGTGATTCTCACTACCTAATGCGCCTTGGGTTTCAACCGATATATTGTAGCCCGCTTTCTTGCAGGTTTTTTCAAGTACTTCGGCGGCCATATAGGTATGTGCTACGCCACTAATACATGCGGTAACTCCCACGATCTTCATATTGGCGCTCCCTGTTTATATTGTTTGGTTTTAGGCAGTGATGTCACTGCCATTTGACCTTAACCCATACCATTTGTGTTCAAATTGTTAACTTTTGACACTATAAATGGAATTAAAATCACGTAATTGTTGATGTTGAATTCGATTAAATAGCGAATCGAATCTGCATCGTACTCAGTTGCGAGAGCGTTAAAAACAAAGCTCTATTCGATATCATCTATCTAAAGTGGAATTCTTTGAGGCACTGACTGATGGCATTTTTGCTTTCAGTAAAATGCAGACCATGCTGCGCAAGCTTGTTTGTGTTCAAGCGTACATCTCGTGTTCTTGGTGCATCATTGACTTCTAGTATGTCTGATAAACGTGCTTGCTGACCAAGTTCAGTGAGGATGTGTTGTGCTATTTCAAACCTGCTGGCTGAGTTGTGTGCACCCGTATGATAGGTGCCATACGGAATCGTAAAGATCCTTGGAAATTGTTCAATAAGCTCATGAACATAAGTCAGTCCTCGAAATTCATTGCTACGCTCTTTCATGACTTGACCATTGATAAGCGCTTGCAGAGCATTCCATATCACGTTGGGGTTAATACTGGTGTGACGCTCTGGTAAGCCAAATAACCATGTGAAGCGTAGAATCCATACCTCATCGAGGATAGTGAGTAGTTTTTGCTCTGCTTCGAGTTTGTTCTGCCCATATACGGTATCAGGAATGGGTTGATCCGTTTCGCTGTATGGGCCGGCTTCAGGGTTACCGTTAAATACCTGCTCTGTAGAAATAAAAACCAGCTTTGAGCCATACTGCTTACATGCATTCGCCACGTTAATTGCGCCTTGCACATTTACCTTGTAGGCAAGATCAGGATGCTGGTTACAAAAATCCGTAGCGGCGATGGCGGCGGCGTGAATCACATAGTCAGGCTTAAATTCAGCAAATGCTTTTGTTACAGCGTCATTGTCTGTGATATCAAGTTGGTCAGAGCCTAAACCGAGTATATCAAACTCTGCTTTATATCGATTGATAAAGCGAGTACCGAAAAAGCCCTTTGCGCCGGTAATGAGTATTTTGGGGGTCACAATGATTCTCCTGCTGTGACTTGGTAGTCAAATCCTAGCTATGTAGAAGGATGTAAATTCAATCGGGGCCTGTACGATAGCGAGAGACTCTCGGCCCCTATCAATTTAATGATATGTATATAACGTCTACCTAAGCCGTAGATTTGGACAAATGAGCTTCTATTTTGCTCATCACGACGTCGGCACGCTTTACTGCATCGCTTACGCCAATGCGAACAATGGTTTTACCTTCAAAGCGTTGGCTGTTTTTAATATCTATGTCTTTGGTTAGAATAACGATATCTGCTGCCTTAATGTCCTCTTCCGTGAGCTCATTTTCTATACCAATCGAGCCTTGGGTCTCTACTTTACATTGCCAGCCTTTCGCTTTTGCTGCAGCTTCGATAGCTTCTGCTGCCATGTAGGTATGTGCAACGCCTGAGGGGCATGCTGTGACTGCCACAATATGAGTCATAATCTTGTTCCTTATCTTTATTTGTATAGCAAGGATTTTATGGCGCTAAAGGCCAGCTTCCTTTGAATGAGTTCAGCCGATTTCAATATCTAGGTCGATATCGTCGGACTCTTCTTCAGCCTCTTCAATGACTGGTCGGCGAGCTTTTAAGAAGTTGACCAGCAATGCGGTGACAAATGAGCCCACAGCCAAAGCGAGGATAAAACCTATGCGACCATCGACGACAGGCAAAACGATCAGACCGCCCCATGCGGCATAGCTTTCTACACCAATCAGAGCTGCGGTTACCGCGCCAGTGGCAGTACCAATCATAATCGAAGGAATAACGCGAATAGGATCGCCTGCAGCGAACGGAATGGCACCTTCTGTGATCCCCATAGTGCCCATGAGGATGGATGCTCGGCCAGCTTCTTGTTCGCTTGAGTCATAGAGCTTTTTGTTTAAAAACGTCGCAAGGCCCATACCGATTGGTGGAATGGCGATAGCGACAGAGGATATACCTGCAACATTATAAATACCCTCACCAACACACAAAATGACAAAGGCAAACGCCACTTTGTTGACTGGACCACCCATATCAAAGGCGATCATGCCGCCCATAATGATGGCCAGTAGAATAATGCTCTCGTTTTGCATGCTTTTTAAAAAGTCGGTTAATGCAGCGGTTGCATTACCAATAGGTTCACCGATACCCCATACAATCGCGCCAGCGGTAATAAAGGTGCCTATAATGGGTATGACAAAAATCGGCATGATAGAGCGTGCAAACGGTGGGACTTTTATCTTTTTCAAATAAAACACCACAATGCCGCCGAGCAGACCCGCAAAAATTGCCCCAAAAAAGCCTGTGTTATACATATTAGCGCCGATAAATGCGGCGATTGCAGATGGAGCAAGCGCAGAGCGATCTGCAATGGAGTAACCGATATAAGCGGCCAGAATCGGTATCATGAGCTGAAAACCCGCGACACCTATGGAAAAGAGGTCGTGCAATCTTGTTCCTTCCTTTGGCACAGCCCCTTCACCATATAACATCACAGAGGTTGCGAGCAGAATTCCGCCTGCGACAACGAATGGGATCATATGGGATACGCCTGTCATCAGGTGTCGTCTGGTGTCCTTCAAAATAGTGATTAAATCGTTCATAGACCTGTCCTTGTGGCCAAAATGTTTCTATTGGATCGGTTTCACTGAGGTTCAGCGGATTGAGCTTTGAAGCTAATATTGTGAGCATTTGTGCTGTCTAGTTAGAGGATTTTTGTGCTATTTGCTGGACTTTTGTTAGGCTTTAGGAAAAATTTGATCTCTATCTACATTCTTGTCCAGAATCATTTTTATCGCTAAAAACCAAAAAAACACCCACCAATCAATAGAATAAATATCACAATTGCTGTATCGCCCTAGTTTTAGGTCTAGATAAAATACATTGGATAGTAAATTTGATTTCCTTCACACTTAGATGCTTACATAACAAAAATCCAGTAATTAGTGTTTTTATCCAATAGCTGAAATGGGGTGATTTGGTATTGTTTTGAAATCCTCTCCATGTGTGGCGTTGAAGTAAAAGGACAGTACGAAATGAAAACCCTCTCTTTTTCTTGTGAATTATCCAATGGGGTCCATGCTCGCCCAGCTAGCCATGTTGAAGCGCTATGTAACCAATTTTCCTCAGATATTACTTGGCAAAATCAGCGCACAGGAATGAGCGGCAATGCGAAAAGTGTATTGTCTCTTATTGGAACAGACACATTACTTGGTGATGAGTGCTTAATTACCATCAAAGGTCAAGATGAAGATGTGGCGATGGAGCAGCTACAGCGATTTTTGAACCATGAATTTCCTCACTGCGATACGCCGTTACAAGGCAATGAAAATGGACATCATATTGACCTAATGCCATTACCGCGCAACTTTGTCAACCTAGAAGTTAAACATAATCAGGGCCGTTCAGTCAGTCAAGGGGTTGGGCGTGGGACGCTTTCAGTTATGGGTGCAATAAGCTTTGATAAGCTTAATGACTTGCCACCCGTGCTTGCTCTTAGTGATGAACAGTTGCAAATGAAAAATGGCTTGGGGTCGGTGATCAAGTCCATTTCAATCCAATTAGAATCTGCGCAGTGCACGGAAAGTGAGGTGTTAAAAGCGCATTTGTCGATTGCCAATGATGTTGAGTTTCAACAAACCTTAACCAGCCACCTGACTCAAGGCCAAAGCTGCGCTAACGCCATTATTACCACTGCGCAACATTTTACGGATATGGTCAAAAAGTCCGCCAGCCAATATATGATTGAACGTGAGCTTGATATCCGAGATGTGTGCTATCAATTGCTCCAGAGTATTTATGGTGATGAGCGTTTTGCCAGCCAAACGCAATTGTCTGAGCCAACGGTATGCTTAGCGGAAGATTTGACGCCCAGCCAGTTTTTAGAACTCGACAAATCTTTACTTAAAGGACTAATACTGACAAGTGGCGGCAGCACATCCCACACTGTGATCTTGGCTCGTTCTTTTGCTATACCAACCATTATTGGTTTGGATACTAAGCAACTTAGCGAAAATGTCGGCCAGCCAGTTATCATCGATGGGCATTTAGGCGCGGTTGTGACTGAAATTACCGACTCGGTTGAGCGTTATTACGCGCAAGAGCAAAAAGTAAAAGACATAGTGGCTACTCGGCAGGCGAAATATCGAGAGTTAGCCGCCAAAACTCATGATGGTAAAGCGATTGAAGTTGCCGCCAATATTGCCCACTCAGTGGAAGCGCACCCAGCGTTTAAGCAAGGCGCTGAGTCTGTGGGTTTGTTTCGCACTGAAATGCTTTATATGGACCGCTCATGTGCGCCGGATGAAAACGAACTGTACAATATTTTTTGTCAGGCGATTGAGTCGGCTGACGGCAAAACCATCATAGTTAGAACCTTAGATATTGGTGGTGATAAGCCCGTTGGCTACTTAAACATCCCCGCTGAAAGCAACCCCTTTTTGGGCTATCGCGCGGTGCGCATTTACTCTGAGTTTATTGACCTATTCAAAACTCAGCTGCGCGCTATCTTGCGAGCGTCGGCCCACGGCAATTTAAAAATTATGATCCCGATGATTTCTTCCATGGAAGAGATTTTATGGGTGAAAGACGTCTTGTCGGAAGTGCGTCAAGCATTGCGCAAAGAAGAAGTCCCCTTTGCTGAGCGAGTACCGCTTGGCATTATGCTTGAAGTCCCCTCAGTGGCCTTCATCATAGATCAGTGCTGTGAGGAAGTTGACTTTTTCTCCATTGGCTCCAACGATTTAACTCAATATTTAATGGCGGTCGACCGTGACAATGACAAAGTCACCAAACACTACAACAGTTTGAATCCTGCATTTTTACGTACCCTAGATCATGTTGTGCGTGAGGTGCATAGGCATGGTAAGTGGATTGGCTTATGTGGTGAGCTAGGCGCGAAAGGCTCCGTATTACCCTTATTGGTTGGCTTAGGCCTTGATGAGATCAGTATGAGTGCCCCAAGTATTGCGGCAACCAAAGAGCGTATTTCAAAACTCGATAGCCGAGAGTGTCGCCAACTGCTTAATCGAGCGATGGATTGTCGAACCATACATGAAGTCGAGCACGTCTTAGCCCAGTTTCGAATGAACCAAACTCAAGCGCCTATGGTATCAAAAGACTGTATTAGCCTAGATTGCGATCTTCGCAGTAAAGAAGAAGTGATCAAAACCTTGGCGGATAACTTGTTTGTGACTGGGCGCTGTCGTTATCCAAATAAATTGGCAGATGATCTCTGGGCGCGTGAAGATGTTTTCTCAACCGGTCTAGGGTTTGGTTTTGCCATTCCTCATACCAAGAGTGAGCATATTGAACAATCCGCCATTAGTGTGTGCCGTTTGGCCAAGCCAATTGAATGGGGCGATGAACAAGCTCAATTCATTATTATGTTAACCCTAAACAAACATGCCGCAGGCGATCAACATATGAAGATTTTCTCTAAGCTGGCCCGTAAAATTATGCACGCTGATTTTAGAGATAGGTTAATGACTGCAAGTACAGCTGAACAAGTCGAAACGCTTTTAAAACAAGAGCTTGAACTAGTATAAGCCATTTATTATGCGTGTGAAGGAGCGTTTATGATCACTGACTTAAACCAATTACTTGCCCAAGAGGCTAAGCTGCAATTTCAATCTTTTGATCACCAAACCGCTTGGGAGCTAGGGTGTTTATTAAAAGAAAATGCAGAGCAGCGCTCAGTTGCTGTCGCGATAGAAATAGTCAAAAACCGCCACTGTCTTTTTAGTTTTGCTATGCCCAATACGACCCCAGACAATCAAGCTTGGATTGAGCGAAAACGCAATGTGGTTGAGCGCTTTCAGCATAGTTCTTGGTATATGGGGCAATATTACCAAGCCAAAGGAAAGACGATAGAGCAAGCTGCTTTTGTTGATGAGAAGCAGTTTGCACCTTACGGCGGAAGCTTTCCAATTATGGTCAAAGGCACCGGTGTGGTCGGGGCGATTTCTGTGTCTGGTCTGCCTCAATATGAGGATCATCAACTCGTGGTCGATACCCTAACTCAATACCTTGCCAGTCAGGCGCGCTAGTGATGGACTTTTTGATTAAGCGCTGCTTCTCACAAACGCTATGCATCAACGAAAGGAAATGTTGTGAAACAAACAAAATGGGTCACAGTCACGCTCAACCCTGCCATTGACCTGTCTGCGACGGCTAACGGATTTGCGGTTAACCAAGTCAATACAGTGAGAGAGGAGCAGCGTGACGCTGCCGGTAAAGGCATTAATGTAGGCAGGGTGTTATCTGATCTGGGCGCACAAGTCACATTAACCGGCTTTTTGGGGCAAAATAATAGCGAATTGTTTGAAGCCATGTTTAAGCAACGTGGTTTAAATAACAACTTTGTTATGGTTGCAGGAACCAATCGAACCAATATCAAAATCCATGATAGCTCAGGCGATACTACAGATATCAACTTTAATGGCTTTGCCGTCACCCAAGATGATATTAAGCTTTTACACAAGCGGCTGCTAAAGCTTGCCAATACTCACCAAGGCTTTATTTTCTCCGGTAGTTTACCGAGCAATCTCGACCCCCATATTGTTGTTAGTTGGATTAAAGAGCTAAAAAGTCTTGGTAAAAAAGTTGTTTTGGACAGTAGCAAGGAGATGTTACGCCAAGGGATTAGCGCCAAGCCATGGATGATCAAACCCAACGAGACAGAAATATCTGAATTACTTGGCAAGCCGATTGTTACCGTCTCTGAGGGCGCTGCGGCTGCTATGGAACTGGTTAACCAAGGAATCGATAATGTATTACTTTCGATGGGCGAGAAAGGCCTAATTTGGGTAAACCAGAAACAGGTGCTCCTATCAACCCCTCCAGTCCTAAAGCCTGTTAGCACAGTAGGTGCAGGCGATTCCGTTGTCGCCGCATTTTGTTGGGCCAGCCAGTTTAACCAGCCTAACAAACAACTCGCCAACGCAACGGCCATGGGCGCACTAGCCGTCTCACAAACAGGCGTTGGCTTATCCTCACCAGCCGAACTCGAAGCAATGCTCAAGCGAATTAAGGTAAAAGAGTATAAGGCCTAGCCCTCATCCACAAACTCTCTGCGAGGACACCAAAGCTAGTGTGAAGCTTTGGTGTTTTGGTTTGAAGAAATGAATTAACCTAGTTTATTTAAATAAAATAATCTCATCGAAGAAATCTGCTTAGTTTCCGTTTATTATAAGCCCTAATAAACATATGATGTAAAAGCTAATTTTTGGGGCGTTGAGTTCTCCGAGATGTATCATTGCAACTTGCCTTGCTTGCGAAAGGTTTGATTTATGAATTCGACATTACATTTTTACCATAAACATGCCATGCGCTTAGCAAAGCAATATGACTCGCTTGAGTTCGAAACTGTCCATAGGTCGTGGTCTACTTTCTGGCCCAAATGTGGGGCTAACGTATTAGATGTTGGTGCTGGCTCTGGCAGAGACGCCAGATGGTTTGCGGCTCAAGAATGTTCAGTAGTAGCCGTCGAGCCGTGTAAAAAGTTTCTGCAATTGGCAAAGAAAAGCAGCACTCAACCAATATGTTGGGTAGAGGACTCGCTACCTCATTTGCAGAATGTAACAACCAGCTCAAACCACTATGACTTGATACTCTTATCTGCAGTTTGGATGCATTTAGATCATAAGCAGCGAACCGTTGCCATAAAAAGACTACACGAATTGCTAGCAAGTAATGGGACTCTAATAGTGACTTTGCGTGATGGTGAGTTTAAAGATGGTCGTGAGACTTTTGGTGTTTCTGTCAATGAGCTAAGCCTTTTATGCTCTAGCGCCGGTTTTGAGATTTATCATGTTGCAACGGATGACGATTCACTCAATCGAGAGGATATCAGGTGGCAGACGGTGGTTATCAAAAAAGTGGGTTCATTGAAGGAATATTAACTTGTGTCGTATCAATATTACTTAGATAAATTTCGAAGCCTGACTATGAATAACGCTAATGGTAAAAAAAGCCCACATAAAGTGTGCATGCTATTGGCGGTTATGGATTTAATTCAAGCAAGTGTCATTACCTCAAATAAAATTGAGTTTAACCAAGTCCTTAAAGATAGATTTACGCAGCACTTTGAAAAGTTTGCTCAAGGAAATGACAAAAATACCCCTGAAAATCCTTATTTCTTTTTGCGAAGTGAGGGCTTTTGGCATTTATCCTATAACGCGGGATATGAAGAAGCTTCTACCAGTCGTTACTCTGCAAAAGCGATAGCCTTTGCTTATCTTGACCAAGAACTCTTTGATTATATGAGGAGTTTTATTGTGACCAATGAGCTTAAAGATGCCTTGATTTCGAACTTTTCTGATATGTCTTCTCGCTATCGCCAATGGCTAATGGACGTTGGGAAAACAGAGGAAACGGCTGGGAAATACCTTGGCGTAATACAAGGCTCAATTTCCAATTGGCTTATGGATACAGGTGACATCTGTGAACCTATTACCAGTATAAAGTCCTACAGGCAGTTTACCAAGTATGAAGACAAAGTGCGGCAGTTGGATATTTTTAAACTGACAGATGAAAAAGAACAAGGTTTGTATAGTGAGGCATTATCCCATTATCAACGCTTTTTAGTCGAGCTCGCCCAAATCGATCTGAATGCAGATATTCGACAAGTTATGGTGGATAAAACGCTTACCGATACAGAAAAAAGCATCATGGTAAGTGCTAGGGTTGGCCAAGGCCACTTTAGAGCTCAATTGCTGCAAATGTGGGGTGGCTGCGCCGTCACTGGCTATCGAAATACTCAAATGTTACTCGCTTCTCATATCAAACCTTGGCGAGATTCAAATCATCAAGAAAGGTTGGATAAGTTCAATGGCTTATTATTATTGGCTAATTTGGATAAAGCTTTTGATCTTGGTTTTATATCGTTTGATGACAGTGGCAAAGTGCTGATTTCACACTACCTTGAAACACCGGAAGTACTGGGTCTCAGAGAAGATATGTCGTTTAATGTTATGGCTGAACATAAGCCATACCTTCGTTACCATCGCGGAGAGCTGTTTAAAGGGCTGTGAATGAGGGCTGAAGTTGACACGCTGTGCGTATTTTAACGCGATGAGATGGGTAAGGCATCATCCTGAATGCCTCCTTTCGTATTGGTAAGTTGATATTTTTCTATTTCTATTGACCTAAAGTGATGTACAGGTCTCGGTTAAAACAAACATCAGCGGGTAGATTTGATACACAAAAAGTAATAAGAAACAAAAGACAAGAACCCATTAACACTAAAAGCGTTACTCAACTCGCAAATATAACCTTCAAACCTATCTCTACTTCAACGCTATTTCGACCAACTCCCTTTCTTAGATTCAACTTCGCTCATATTTTGATTGACCAATACTGTTCCTTATTAGAATATATGCAATTGATTTCTCATAAATGGGTGTGATTGATAATCAAGAATAGGAACCAGCTTGTCAAGGTCAAGCCAGCATTATTCAGCGCGATAGTTAGATAATTCCTGAGCCATAAATTTAACAATCTGTGTGTTACTTAACTTAGATATTGATGAAAATAGAAGTAAATATCTATAAATGTTAATGCGATTGGCTTGCGATAGTTTTATTAAGAACGTTATACAGTGGGAGCGGTGGTGATGGATGAATTAAGCTCGAGTGAATATTATATCGCCCATCCAGATCTTGAGTATGGACATCACCAAAGTGTTTATGCTCATTTAAAAGCGGTTAGCAAATTGTCTGGCAGGCTTGCTGAAAAAATAGGCTTTGCCGAACTAGGGCAGCTAATTGGTTTAATGCATGATTTTGGTAAATATAGCAGTGTATTTCAAAACTACATGCGTCTTATTATTACTGAACATACAAGCTACAATCCTGATAATGATGAGGGAAGCGGTGAAACCCAAAACAGCAAACGTCTAAAAGGCAAAATTGACCACTCAAGTGCGGGCGCACAATGGGTATTAAAAACTTTGTGGCCTCACTTAGGGAAATTAAAGCAACAAGACCAAGTACTTGCACCTTATGGCATTGCCGTTATTCAAGCACTAAGCATGTGTATTGCTTCTCACCATAGTGGTCTGATTGATAGTTTGTCAGAAAATGAGAATGTTTTTGCAAACCGAATAAAAAAGCCTGATGAACTAACCCATCAAAATGAATGCGTTAAAAATGCTGATCTGGAGTTACTCTCGCAAGCGCAGTCTCTAGCGAGTTTTGAGTTAATTCTAGAAAGTAGCCAACATATCAAAGGTATGTTTGATAAGTTCGAGCTTTCAGCAATTGAACATGATTATTACCTTGGCATGTTCACCAAAATGCTGTTTAGTTGCTTAATTGATGCTGACCGAATTGATAGTGCCGATTTTGAGCAGCCAAGAAATAAACCTGAACGTTTTAACCAAACTAATTGGGCTTATGCCTGCGATAAAATTGAAAGCTTTATCGCACAGCTTAAGCCAGATAATTCAATCGATCATATTCGTGCACAAATATCAGAAAATTGTTTTCAGCGTGCGCAAGATGAAACAGGAATATACAGTTTAACTGTGCCTACGGGGGGCGGTAAAACATATGCTAGCCTGCGCTTTGCTTTGCATCATGCTCAAAAGCACAACCTAGATAGGATCATTTACATCATCCCATTTACCTCTATCATCGAACAAAATGCCAATGCCACTCGTGGTGTTTTAGGTGAGGAGAATGCCGATGATTGGGTACTAGAACATCATTCAAGCCTGGAGCCAGAGCAACAAACATGGCGTTCAAAACTCGCCTGTGAAAATTGGGATAAGCCCATAGTGCTTACTACAATGGTTCAATTTCTTGAAAGTATGTTTGCAACCGGTACACGCAGTTCAAGGCGTATGCACCAACTGAGCAATGCGGTATTGATTTTTGATGAAATTCAAACACTCCCTATTCGTTGTGTGCATTTATTCAATAACACCATTAATTATTTAACGCGTTTCTGTAATACCACAGCACTTATGTGCACTGCCACGCAGCCTTTGCTTAACCAGCTACCTGAACAGATAAAATCGTTTGGTGAACTACAACTACCACTTGAAAATGAGCTCACTCCAAATATCGGCAAGCTCTATCAACAGCTAGAGCGAGTATGTTTAAACAACCTAACTAAAAAAGGTGGTTGGAATGAAACCGAGATTACTGAACTAGTTCTTAAGCAATTAACAGCGGTACAAAGCTGTTTAGTGATTGTAAACACCAAAGCTTGGGCAAAAGCTTTATTCCAAGCGTTGCAAAGCCAAGCTATTAATGAAACAAAAATATTCCATTTAAGCACCGGCATGTGTTCGGCGCATCGTAAAGAAATTTTAGATGAAGTCAGAGTGCGTCTAGAAAGAGGACTGGCAACTTTGTGTATTAGCACTCAGCTTATTGAAGCGGGAGTTGATGTTGATTTTGGCTGCGTTATTCGATTTGTTGCTGGCCTTGACTCAATCGCACAAGCAGCAGGGCGGTGTAACAGAAATGGTAAGCAGCAAAAAGGCTATGTGTTTGTACTGAACCCTGCCCAAGAAAATGTAGGCATGCTAGAAGATATTAAAAAAGGAATTGCTTCTTCAAACCGCATATTCACTGAGTTTTCTGAAGAAGACTTACTTAAACCGAAAGCAATGAGTCAGTATTTTCAATACTATTTTTATGCTCGCCTTAAAGAGATGACTTATCCCACTAAACAAGGCCAAAGTATACTTAACTTGCTAAGTGGTAATCAAAGAAATATCAATAAAACACTGTTTGAACTGAGGCAGTCTTTCATGACTGCCGCTAAACAGTTTAAAGCCATTGATGCACCTGTGCATTCCGTAATCGTGCCATTTAATGATGAAGCGCGAAGCATAATCACACAATTGTGTGCGCTCGATAAACGTTTTGATACTGAAACCTATCACCGCTTACTAAAATTGGCGCAAAAATACAGTGTGAATATCTTTCCCAATGTTTGGCAAAAACTTAACGAGAAGCAGGCTGTGTATTCAATAGCGCAGGACGAAGCTGTTTTTTATTTGAGCGAAGAATTTTACAGTCAAGACTTTGGTTTGAGTTTAGAGGTTAGTGGGTATATGAGACTTTATGAAATTTGAGGGGGAAAGCCCCCCCCTATCAATAAAAATAATGTTTTAGCTACTATTTCAATCCACGCCTGTATGTAGTTAGAGGCGACAAGAAAATTTTACGTGAGAGATGATAAATGTCAATCTAATTTATGTCTCTATAATATTTTATCTACTGAAGTGAATTTGTTGAGTGTTTCACTTTTATTCGCTAGAGTATGGAAAACATCTAGCGAGGTAAGTCATGGAATGGTTGCCAAAATTTATTGAAGAGTTGAGGTTGTTACAAAAAGATAGGTTCTATATTTTAGCCTTTATCATGTCGCTTTTAGCAGTTTTGTTAACAATTTCTTGGTATTTAAACTAAGGGAGAGCCAAGTGAAAAACAGCATTAGCTTTAGGCTATGGGGTAAATACGCACTATTTACCGACCCCATAACAAAAGTAGGCGGTGAAAAATGTACGTATCACCTTCCGACTTATGAGGCGATAAAGGGAGTGTTAAAGTCAATTTACTGGAAGCCAACGCTAGTTTGGCATGTTGACCGAGTCAGAGTGATAAAGCCACTGCGCACCCAAACAAAGGGAACTAAGCCATTGAACTGGGGGGGAGGGAATACTCTAGCTTACTATACCTTTTTACATGACGTTGAATACCAAGTTGAAGCCCATTTTGAGTGGAATAAGCATCGCCCGGAATTAGAGAAAGATCGTATAGATGGTAAGCATTTCTCCATTGCAAAACGCATGCTAGAAAAAGGCGGGCGACAAGATATCTTTTTAGGTACTCGCGATTGCCAAGGTTATGTTGAACCTTGCGTATTTGGTGAAGGAGAAAGTGCTTACGACGCAACTGATGAGCTTGGTTTTGGCTTAATGTTCCACAGTTTTGGCTACCCTGACGAAACGGGAAACAATGAACTGATCAGTCGATTTTGGCATGGTGTTATGAGAAACGGTGTTATTGAATATCCCCATGTAACAGCATGTCCAGTCACGCGTCATGTGAGAAAAATGAGTGCAAAAAGTTTTGAGCTTGAACAAAATTTACTGAGTGCAGAGCAAACGGAGACTAGCTTATGACTTGGTTAACCACGCTTTACAAAACCTATGATGAGCTTGAAAAACGCAATGCTAATTTACCATTTGAACAGCAAGTGATGCCGATTTGTCACACGCTCCAAAACGCACATATTCATATTTCCATCAACAGTCAAGGTAAATTTCTTCGTGCAGAGGTTCTTGAAAAAACGCAAGTTGTCTTACCTGCAACAGAGCAATCAGCTGGGCGCAGTAGTGGCTTATGTGCGCACGCACTGGCCGATAAAATTCAGTATATTGCGAAAGACTACGCTGAATTTGGTGGTATTAAAAAGTCTGGTTTTGCGCTTTATAAAACGCAATTAAAAGCTTGGTGTGACTCAAAGCATAGCCATTCCGCCGTACGAGCAGTGTATCAATATATTGAAAAAGGCACTGTGGTTGCAGACTTAATTGCAGAAAAGGTATTGCATGCACACGCTGGACAATTGCTAACTAAATGGGTAAATGGAGGGGAACTCCCTGCATTACTAAAAATTTTACCAAAAGAAAAAGGTTTATTTGACCAAGGCTCCGCACTTGTATGTTGGAGCGTTGAAATACCCGGTAATCCACAGTCGAAAACTTGGCTTGACCCAAATATTCAACAAAGTTGGATTGCTTTTGATAGCGAAAATGGTGATGACACCGCTTTGTGCTACGCAACAGGTGAAAACAAGCTGGTGGCGAGTAATCACCCTGCAAAAATTCGTCACAGTGGTGATAAAGCCAAGTTAATTTCAGCGAATGACAAGAGCGGTTATACCTTTCGAGGCCGTTTTTTATCAAATGACGAGGCTTGCAATATTAGCTTTGAAGTGACACAAAAAGCACACAACGCACTTCGTTGTTTGTTGGCTAAACAAAGTGTGTTTAGAAATGGTGATCAAGTTTACTTAGCGTGGGCGATATCGGGTAAAGAGGTACCTGAATTCAACGAACTAGACCTAAATGACTTAGCCAGTTTCTTAGAACAAACAGACAGCGTAGATCACACACAGGATCTAGGTCAAGCTTATGCTAATCAGCTAAAACGTTACTTTAACGGTATAAAAAATAAAAACCAGCTGGACGATAACGAACAAATTGCATTGCTAGGGCTAGATTCCGCCACGCCCGGGCGAATGGGTATTGTGTATTACCGTAAAACTATCGCCAAAGAGTTTTTAGAGCGATTAGAGCAATGGCAACTCGATTTCGGCTGGCAACAAAGAGTCAAAATCAATGAACAGTGGCAATGGGTGAAGAGTGCTCCGAGTTTATACAGGGTGCTTGATGGCGTATACGGCGATGTACTTAAATCAGCAGACACCTTAAAGAAAAACCTCATTACGCGTTTATACCCGTGTATCGTCGAGGGCAGACCCATACCGCAAGATATCATGCAAAGCGCGTTTCATCGCGCAATCAACCGAGTTGCATACAAGTCAGATCAAACTTGGCTTTGGTTACTAAATTTAGGCATTGCCTGCTCACTGATCAAAGGGTTTTACATCCGAACAAAAAATGCAACTCTTCAGAAGGAATACCCAATGGCATTACAACAAGACAATACCAGTCGTGACTATTTGTTTGGTCGTTTATTAGCGTTGGCAAACAAGGTTGAAAAAATTGCGCTTTCAAATGGTGAAGCAAACCGTTTAACAACGGCCGAGCGTTTTATGACCCAGTTTGTTAATAGACCAGCTGCAACTTGGCTAAATATCAATAATGCATTAATGCCCTATCAGCAGCGGCTTTTTAACAACTACCAAGGATATGACGAAGCAACGAAAGCACTGTTTAGTCAAATACACAGTATGTTTAAGTCCGATGACTTTATCTCAAACCAAAAACTCGGCCCCGAATTTTTGCTTGGATTTCATAACCAAATGATATGGTTGGAAACTCACAAAGTAGAGAAAGGTCAATGGGTTAAGAAAGTGAGTGCCAAACAAGCCAAAGATAATTTGGCAGAAACAGTTTAAGAAAAGGAACATCATAATGACTCTACAAAATAAAATAGACTTTGCATTAATTTTTAACGTGTTAAACGCTAATCCCAATGGTGATCCACTGAATGGCAACCGTCCTCGTACCGATTACGATGGTTTTGGTGAAATTACCGATGTGTGTTTAAAGCGCAAACTTCGTGACCGTTTACAAGAATCCGGAGAGAGTATTTTTGTTCAATCGGACGAAAAGAAAACCGATGGCATGACAAGCTTACGTAATCGTGCCGAATCAGACGATTACGGTCTAGGTAAGGATACATTCAACAGTAAAAAAACAGCGCCAGAACAAGCTGCAAAATTATGCTGTGAAAAATGGCTTGATGTGCGTGCATTTGGTCAAGTGTTTGCGTTTAAAGGTACGGGTTCTGACGGTGTTTCTATTCCAATCCGTGGGCCTGTAACGATTCAAAGTGCGTTTAGTATTGAGCCAGTAAGCATTACCAGCACGCAAATTACCAAAAGTGTCAGTGGTGAAGGTGATGGTACTAAAAAGTCATCAGATACTATGGGAATGAAGCATCGTGTTGATAACGCTACCTATGTGACTTTTGGTGCTATCACACCGCAATTGGCTGAAAAAACAGGTTTTACTAATCAAGATGCTGATAAAATTAAAAATGTGTTGGTAAAACTGTTTGAAGGCGATGCGTCATCGGCACGCCCCGAAGGCTCAATGGGCATTTCACACCTTATATGGTGGCAGCATGACTCCAAGTCGGGCCAGTACTCTTCGGCAAAAGTTCACCAAACATTAAGATCACACATTGAACAAGGCTTACCACTCGACACTTCGGCATTAAATGATTCGTTGGTGAGCGCTTTACAAGGACTAGAGCCAGAAGTGATCGAAGGCTTTTAATGATGGATGTTCGCCTAATCAACATATCGGCACTACAACACTTTGCTTTTTGTCAGCGCCAATGTGCGCTGATCCACTTAGAGCAAGTGTGGCAAGAAAATTATCTAACGGCACACGGGAGGCAGTTACATGAGCGAGTTGATAACGGCGAACCAGAAACGCGTAAAGGTGTTCGTTTTGAGCGTGGCGTAGTCGTGACTGCCCCGCAAATAGGCCTGACCGGGAAATTAGACTTATTAGAACACCACAAACTCAGTCGCCAATTCGTCCCAGTTGAGTACAAAAGAGGTAAACCAAAAGCCAGCGATATCGACAAAGTACAGCTGTGCGCCCAAGCCTTATGTATTGAAGAAATGCTCGCGGTTGAAGTGTCGAACGGCGCACTTTGGTATTGGCAAATACGCAAACGTATTGATATTAAACTCGACAATCAACTACGAACGCGAACAAAATCTTTAATAACTCAAGTGCAGCAGCTGTTTGCAAACGTAAAAACGCCTTCGCCAGTCAAAGGTAAACACTGTAAGGCATGCTCTTTGGTTGATATATGTCAGCCAGATGTAACCAATAATGATGGTTCAAGCGGTTATATAACCGCATTATTTAACACGGATGTTGAATGAAGAAATTGCAAAACTCACTCTATATCACCAAGGACGGTGCCTATTTACATAAGCAGCGTGAAACCCTGTTGATTGAACAAAAAGTGGAGGGAAAAAAGCAAAAACTCATGCAGCTGCCCATTCATTCTATTGGCAATATATTTTGTTTTGGCAACATTATGGTCTCGCCGCAGTTACTTGGGTTTTGTGGTGAAAATGGTACACACCTTAGCTTTTTTGATATGCATGGCCGTTTTCTCGCCAATGTTGTGGGTAAACAAACGGGGAATGTATTGTTGCGTAGGCACCAGTTTAGTATTGAAGAACAGGCCGCAAACGATCTTGCCAAACATATTGTTACCGCAAAAATACGTTCCTCTCGTATGTTGCTTTTACGCTTTAGACGCAATCATACCACTACGCCACAGTTAGAAAAGGCCATTGAACGTTTAAAGCAAATTGTTGAGCAACTGAAAGGTGTGACCGCCCACGATACAATTTTAGGGCTAGAGGGAGAAGCTGCATCGCATTACTTCTCCGCGTTCGCTGAGATGTTTAAAGGCAACGAAAGTAAACAGCTGTTTGATAAGCGCACTCGAAGGCCACCTAAAGATCCAGTCAATGCGGTTATTTCACTGCTCTACTCTGTATTAGGTCAAGAGATCAGTGGTGCATTACAAGGTGTGGGGCTAGATCCGCAAGTTGGTTTTTTGCACAAAGAGCGACCGGGTAGAAATAGCCTCGCCCTCGATGTGTTAGAAGAGTTTAGAGCCTACATTGTCGATAGCATTGCCTTAAAACTCTTTAACAATAAAACCCTCACCACAAAGGATTTCGATACAGATTGTCTTGGCGGTGTAACCATAAAAGATGAAGCGCGAAAGACAGTTTTTCAGGCTTATCAAGCTAAAAAACAAGAAGAAGTGATGCACCCTTTCTTGCAAGAAAAGGTACAAATTGGCTTATTACCGCATGTTCAAGCCATGTTACTAGCACGGCATATGCGCGGTGATTTAGCTCACTACCCACCATTTGTGATCAAAAAATAAGGAGAGTGAACCATGATGATATTGGTCACCTACGATGTATCCTTTGATAGTCAAGATGGTCAAAAGCGCCTCAGGCAATTAGCAAAAGTCTGCTTAGACTATGGCGTAAGAGTGCAATATTCTGTCTTTGAATGCGAAATAGATGCAGCACAATGGTTACGCTTTAAAAATAAGCTGCTGTCAATCTACCACCCTGAGGTAGATAGTTTGCGTTTTTATAAGCTTGGTAAAAACTGGCAAAACAAAGTAGAACACCACGGTGCGAAAGTTGCCATAGACATATTCAGAGATACCCTTATTTTATAATCGCTAGGCTTTAGTTCTCAGTTAAACACTGGGGATTTAGCGATTATATAAGTTCTTTAAAAATATAGGAAATATTGATTTGTATAGATTCACACAAAATAGTTTTTGCTCTGCTGTGTAAAGTTAGCGGTAAACTGTAGAAAGTGCTAGTCTATACCAGCCTTCAACAAGAGGCAGTCGCACCTCCCACAGGTGCGTGGATTGAAACTTAGATTTACTGTCAGAAGCATGCCCATGCATGGTCGCACCTCCCACAGGTGCGTGGATTGAAACCAGAATTACTTATCTCAGCTTAACCGTGACGAGGTCGCACCTCCCACAGGTGCGTGGATTGAAACTTTTCTGATATTTGTGCACGAATATGATCGATTGTCGCACCTCCCACAGGTGCGTGGATTGAAACCATAGAGTCATATTTGAAGTCATTGAAGCTGGTGGTCGCACCTCCCACAGGTGCGTGGATTGAAACATTCCAAACCTATAGCTATCAGGATTGGCACATCGTCGCACCTCCCACAGGTGCGTGGATTGAAACAACGATCCCCTTAGATACAAGCCATTGAGTTGATGGTCGCACCTCCCACAGGTGCGTGGATTGAAACGACGAAGAGCAGAGTTTTAGTGAAATGTTGGTGAGTCGCACCTCCCACAGGTGCGTGGATTGAAACTACATCAGATAGTTGCCAACCTGTGTGGGTGGCCAGTCGCACCTCCCACAGGTGCGTGGATTGAAACATCGAAGCGACGGCTTACCATAAGCAAACTCACGTCGCACCTCCCACAGGTGCGTGGATTGAAACATCTTGGCTCTGTTAGAAAGTAATGGCCATGTCGTCGCACCTCCCACAGGTGCGTGGATTGAAACCTAAAGGCATTTGAGGCTCTAGGAAGCGATGAAGAGTCGCACCTCCCACAGGTGCGTGGATTGAAACATGGAATAAACCCCTTACCGGCGGATGTGATGGAGTCGCACCTCCCACAGGTGCGTGGATTGAAACATCGACTGATTCAACCGTGTAGTTTCGATACACTGTCGCACCTCCCACAGGTGCGTGGATTGAAACTTGCTCGATGGCAGTGGTGTGGTATTGCGTACCCCGTCGCACCTCCCACAGGTGCGTGGATTGAAACAGAACCATATCGGTACATTAAAGTTTTTAGAACGTCGCACCTCCCACAGGTGCGTGGATTGAAACCAGTGTTGAAACACGTTGGGCGACTTGCTATCCGGTCGCACCTCCCACAGGTGCGTGGATTGAAACAGTTTTTTTCAGCAAATTGAAAAATTAACGATCAGGTCGCACCTCCCACAGGTGCGTGGATTGAAACAGTGACCGTTGCTCGTTTGCTTGACCTCAAGATTGTCGCACCTCCCACAGGTGCGTGGATTGAAACCCTTAAAAAATTGGCAAACGCAATCACAAAGACAGTCGCACCTCCCACAGGTGCGTGGATTGAAACTGAGCTAAATGATCACTCTGATAATGCCGCGATTAGTCGCACCTCCCACAGGTGCGTGGATTGAAACTAGGTGATCGGGGGCTAGGTGAGCGTATCGCATGGGTCGCACCTCTTACAGGTGCGTGGATTGAAACCAACGATAGGGAGCCTGTCGCATGTTTACTCCCGTCGCACCTCCCACAGGTGCGTGGATTGAAACGTGGGTCATGGGTGTCCAATGCTGCCAAATCAGGTCGCACCTCCCACAGGTGCGTGGATTGAAATATTACATCCAACCTCGGTGTATTTTGATAGAAAGGGTCGCACCTCCCACAGGTGCTGAAGAAAGGGTTAAATCTTTCCTTTTGCTCTTCCTAATTTTATCCATAAGCTAGCCAATTCCGTTAAATCGTATCATGCCCCATTCGTAAGTACCTCCCACTCTATCCGTGTTTATCCTCGAAGATAGCGACTAAACCTGTCACTTAGAGCGTTTTGATAGTCAAAATAACTATTTGGTAGGTTAATGCCGCAAAACGCCTTGTTAGGCGTGATAAATAATTGAAAATATTGATATGATTTGGCTTATTTTTTATTAAGGCCAACTCACATGAGGTATGAATCTTTCCCATATGCCCCAGAAGAAAGGCAAGAAACCACAAGAGAAAGAGCGGAGCGTCAACGTCAAGAGCGCAGAGCGGAATTTACCTATACCGCTAAGGACGAGAAACGTTGGGCTGAAAACCGTGAACGTGTTCTTGCTGAGCGTGCCGCTGCACAACAAGCCTACGATCTTACTGAAAAAGAGTGGAATAAGGACTTACAAGAGCAAGCTAAGGAATATCAGTGGGATACGTCTCAACAGACCAATGTCAGCATTGCTGTTATGACAGTTGAAGAAGCAAACGAGTATTTAGATTTGCTCGTGAAAGACACTCATGGAGAGCTTTCTACAGGCAAAGACTACACAGGTGTCAGCATGGGCTTAAAAGGGGCCTATGAAGTTGCTAAAGAGCTTGGCGGGTGGGGAGCAATAGCTAAAGCGGTCGATATTAATGGAGTAACAAATATTGTGGTTGAAAACTACAAACCTCGATATTTAGATCTCGGTATTCGCTGGCAGGAAGCGACACCTCAAATGCTTAAAATCGGCTACGCATTGAATACTGTCAAGGGTAATATTAATTTCTTGAAAGGTAACATCTATGTAGAACTTGTTTTCAGTGGTGCAGTTAATGCTGTGGATTACATGCTACATGATGAGAAGACTCTCGGTGAAGTGGTAGGGCAATATACAGCAGATATTTCTAAGGGTATTGCAGCTGGAGTTATCGCTCAAGGAATAACTATTCTGGGAGTTGCAACATTAAGTACTGTCTTTGCCGTGCCAACCGCTGTAACACTTGGTATTTTTGCTATTAGTGCATTTATTGTTGGAAAAGAAATATCTAAACTAGATGACCAATTTAAATTCACTGAACCTATGAAAAATCAAGTAGAGAAAGTTATTGATGATTTCTAATAACAAATTTAATCGAAGGATAAAAAGAAATCGTTGGCTAAAAGTGATGATTAGTTGGCCTGTTATAGTTTTTATGGCGTGGCTAAGTTATAGTTCAATCAACGAGTTAGTGGTTATTAATGACTCAATCGGTATAATTCCTAAAGCAAAAATAGCAGGTTTAATGAACAATATAGCTTCTTTTGTTGGAGTTATAATATTTGGTTTTATAGCGGTCATTCCCTTAGCTATGCTTCATCCATCAACAGAGTTGTTATTAAAAATACCATTTTCGACGAAAGCAGGGCTATATGCTGTAGCTATTATCGTATTAAGCTGTATTGCCTCTGCCATATGGTTGGATAACAGCACTAGGGATAAAATAGAGCAATATGATTATATCGAATGCACCTCCGAACGAGAGGTAACATTAAAATCCTCAAGCCGGACGTACGTTTTAGACCCTAGCCTGTGTGAATAGATTATCGTTCGTTTTCTTGGTACACACCACCATGCTAGCGCATGTAAACCAGTGCGCTAGCATTCAATAACGCGGTTTGCGATACTTAAAGTTATTTATGAATTGCTAATTTAGTAAAGTCACTGACTCACTTTTGTCCATTTCCGAGCCAGCTATACCTTATTAGAGAACCCGCGAAATGGGGTCTGACTTTACCAGCAAATTTCTGCCCTTTCGTGCAATATTGATCATGTTCTTGATGTCTTTTTTTGCACACGCTCAACAGTTCATACTGGCAAAATTTTCGAGCTCGTCGAACCATTATTTGACTTGTTGCATCCCCAATCACGCTCAAGCTTACCCGATATTGCATACTTTTTTCACAACAATTCATTAGACGCGATTTATTAAACCTATAGATAATGATTTTCTTTATTGAATCGTTGGTGCGCCTTTGTGAGTAGTGCTTTGAATCCATGCCATTTGCTTTGAAGTTAAGCTAGGGTCGGTAATGCTCCAGCACAATCAATACCTGATTTATTTAGTTAAACATAGTGGTTAATGATGCGAATTTTTGGTCAAACAATTACCTCAAATATTTTCTCCAAGAGTGATAAAAGCCATAAATCAGCTTTACCTAAATGGCAAAAGCTACAAGAAGATACACTCAAAACTGTGGATGCATATAAGAGAATGGGCCGTGATAGAGTTGATACTGCCCATATTAAGCCAAAGCAATTTTTGGTACATACCATACGTGACTTCAAACAAGAATCACCACTACTAAGCCAAAAAGCGGAAGAACTTTTGTCCTCTTGGGATGTTGTCAGTACTTCGGTTGTAGAAACAGGGCAACACTCTAGATCACAATGGGCTGATGTGGGTTTGATTCTGGCAGCGCCAGCACAAAATATCATTTCAACTTCCCCACATGATGTGAAATTTCAAAACCATGCTGGAAATGAGGTAGACAAGCCCAAGAATACTTATGCCCTGACCGAAAGCTATTTCAAAGGGCAAGGAAAGCAAGGTTACACTCCTGAAGGTGGGACATATGCAAAGATTGACGCTCCTAGAAGTGTTATCGATAGTACTAACGGTAAATACAACGAAGTGCTGGTCGTTGGAAAACCCAATATAAGAACTTATGAAGGTTATAACGCGACCAAAAACGTAAAAGTTTGTGGCATCTATTGCCATCAAATGCTCAATGAGAATAAAGCTAAAAATCTCTCAACCTATGAGAAAAACAATCAATTAATCGAAAAACTATTGATAGCAAACCCGGGGCTGACTGTTTTTAAAGAGTTCACATGGACTGGAAATATAACCATGAATAACGCGGATAGAATACAAAGTTATGTGAATACATTTAAATAGTATCTAATTGGGGTTCTATGCCAGAACCCCAGCTTTTTCGGTTTGTTAGATTACTCTCAATTGAGTAACTTTGCCCCTTCCGATCTGCAATCAACCTATCACAAATCCGGTGCGAGGACGGGGCCTAGTGTCCAGCTGATGGTGTTGCCTTTGAGTTCTCTTACAGGTGTGATGTTATTTGTATCGTCTGTAAGTTGGTAGCCTTTGGTAATTAACGTATGCTGATAAGCGGCATTAAAGCAGCCAGCATATAGGTGAGGGTTAAATTCGTAATCTGTTTTACCTTGCTCTACGTCTTCCCAATTCTGGGAACAGAAGTCTTTGCCTGCTTCTTCGAGTTTACTCAGACTGTAAGTGTCGTTTATCCCAAGTTCAGAGCTATTAAAAAAGAAGCCGCTGATCGCATAAAAATCTGTACTTGTTTCTGATTGCGCGTTCTTGGCACTAACGCTTTGAACACCATTGATAAGAGGCTCAACTTTTTCTGCGCATTCCCCAAATTTTCCAGTTCCCAATTGATCATTGGGTAAAGGATAATTTTTAGGAAAACATGCTGCTTGATTAAAGTATTTGCTAATCGCCAAGTTTTGGCCCAAACCAAGGTAGCTGGTTGAAGAAAGCGTGTAATTTAGATTTCCTACGTTGACATTGATAAGATCATCACCTGTGTTCGTTTCAAAGGTGATTTGAGTTGAAGCTCCGCCAAGATCCATAATGCCTTTTGTTTTCTGGTCATTAATAAAAGACTCATCATAGTAGTTGGCGGCTAGCCAAGCATAAGCACCTTCTGTCTGCCCCGTGATTGTTTTAACTTTGATATCCGCATCAGGGAAGCGCTTGGCAAGTGCATCTTTGACTCTTTGATTAATCAAGTTTCTCTCCGTCGATGAAATGGTTCGCATGCCAGCGGTAGAATAAAAGTACAGGTGATCTGGAGTTGTTTTGGTTTCTGCAAATAGGCTATCAATATAATTGTCTAAATTTTCCTCTTTGATAGTTTGTACACCACCTTTGATACTTTGATGTTTAATTTGTTCATCAATCACAGGTAAACCATGATCAGATGACGTGTCTTGGTGGTATTGATATTCGAATAGTCTCGAGCCTGAACTGCCTGCATCAATGACAAACGTACTTTCTGCTAGGGCGGATGAGGATACTAATATTGCAGCTAAATAAGATAATTTTCTTATATTCATTAAAATGCCTATTACTAAACTTTTACTATCTTGGAGCAAGGTATTATCGGTATAACAGTGATTTATTTTATAAAACCAAAAACCGTATGATAATTTCCACCACGAGTCGTTAAATATAGACATTTGGTCAGACCAGAAATAACAAATTTCATATCAGTGTTTGTCATATAAAAAAGCATGTTAACTCGCTGATATATTTTGCTAGTAAATGCCATAGACCTTGGTTTTGTCACTTACGCGTTTTGTACGTTCTATCGTCGTTTTGATTGGTTATCGTTTGTCAGTTTTCTCAATTGCAAATTAAGGATAATCCCGTGCCTAACGACTCTAAAGTGCTTGTGCCCTACAACGTTCTTAACACCTCTTCCCGTGAGGCGACCCCGCTTCTTTATGCTGGCTCAGGCCTAACATCGATTGAAACCAACCGCGCGTCGGTTCAGCGCATGGATAAGTCACAAGCACCGTTTTTAGAGGCTATGGATAAGCAGGTAGCGCCAGCTTCTAAAGAGCAGCGGATCACAACATTGAAGGCCAGTGATGACCCTCTTGAATTGGTCTGGCAGGCGTGGCAAGACAAATACGAGCAGGCCAAAACCTTTATTGAGCAAGGGTACAATGAGCAAGAGATTGATATTCAGCGTGACTTAATCACAGAGCTTAAACAGGCCAAAGAAGCGATCACCAATATACCCGCTGAGTTGTCGTCACCCGTTGATGCCATGATAAGTGACGCTAATAGTAAGTCGAAAGGCTGGATTGATGAATTGGCCGAATCTGATAGGGCCAATGCGTATCAGCTTGCAAGACATATTGATAGTAGTTTAAAAGTGGTCACTGAGGCATTAAAAGCCTTTAAATACGACCAAAATCTAGAACTGGATTCTTGGAAAGAGAGAGTGTCTGCGGGATACAAACAAAAACACGGCCTGACCCAAGACACAGATAATCTGCGTCGTCATATCACTTTGCGCAGACACGCCGTGAGAGAGCGCCTCAAAGACGTGCGTCATGAACTTGAGTCGAGTAAGAACAAGATACAGCGCAAAGGTTGGCGAAATACCTTCAAACGCGAAGCGGAAGTCAAAGCCTATTTTGTTCAGGTGATGAACGCACTTGAAGTGGTGATAAACGATTTTAAAGGCAAGCAAAAACAGTTTGATCCGAGTTTTAAAGACAACGCTGCGTCTATGTTTATTTCAAAAGCAGGCCAGAGCAAAGAAGAAAAACGTCAGCGCGGAGAACATGAACAAGACAAGGAAAGTAAGAGCATTAACCTTGCCGATTTAGAAGTGGCTATGGGTGAGCAGATCCTCAAGTTTGAGGATGCAGCGATTAAAGCGGGTAAAGCGACCAAAAGCACGGTGGCCAAGATGGGCGAAGGGGCCAAAAACAAAATGGCCAAAGTGGCGATGCAAGTGGCCCGTACTCCAACCTATGTGGCACCTACCGCGTTGCACTTATTGCATAAAGCGCGCTCACCCATGGCCAAGGGAGTAAACAAAGCCCTTAACCATAATCTCTCAGATGAAGATCAAATCATTCGCTCTATTGTACGTAGCTTATGTTGGACGCTTATCCAGCCAGCGTTTCGTATGCAGTATGACTATGCGCCTTTGCTAGGCGCTGCACAATCACTAGCCAAGAGCAAACATAATACCGCCGGCAGTACTGATGTATTGGAAACGGTGACTGAGGGCAGTGCGGCAACCTCGGGTATCAACAAAGCGGCGAACGCTCAATCTGAGTATGGTTCAGGTGAGGCAGAGAAATCTCGTCAAGAAGTGCTTGAGCCTAGCCTTAAGAAAGCGCAGCAAGCATCAGAGTCACTGCTGGCGCAAGTGTCACTCGGCGGAAACGGTGCGCTAAAAGACGTACTTAAACACTATCAAGTTGACGCCTTAACCCAGCTCTTGGAGCAGCTCCAAAGCCTGTCAATTAGTGAAGATACACCAGATACAAAGATTCGCCCTTCACTTGGCAGAGACGTACAAACATTGAAAAACCTGTTGGCGCAAGAGCCTTCAAGTCGCGGCGCCCAATTGAACCAAATCTCAGTTTCAGAGTGTCAGCGTCTGGTGAACATCTTAGCCACCATCAAAGACATGGGTTTGTCTGAGCAAAGGTTTAACAAGACGATGGAGTACTTCCTTGGGGTTGGTCAAGACGTCTTATCTGAAGAAGGACAGGAAAGTCTTGGCAAGATTGTGGTGAAAATTGAAGATGCGCTGCGCAAAGGGGAAGCGTATAAAAAGGTTAGGGCAATGGCGCTGAGACTGCGTTCCCGCGCGACAAAAGCATCAGATTATCAAGACAGTAGCCTAGATAGCATCATACATAAAGCCCGCTTTGCTGGGTTAGCCGCCCGAGATGCCTACGATGAACTGGATTCTCTTGCGCTTAAACATACTGGCCAACCGCTTGGGCCTTTCTCGCGAAGATCGAGGGTAGCTAAAGACTGGGGTATGTGTGCCAATGAGGTCCTGCGTGGAGCCGAGCATACAGACGCTGCGCTTATCCCAGACACCGAGGTGATTCGTCATGCATTGACCGAGCGCAATATGCTAACGGGCTTGGTATCGGAGAAAGACCCCTTAGGGATCTTTTTCTCGACCCGAATTGCGGGCGAGTGGCGCTATGCGTATCGCGATCAAACCATTAAACCCATGAGCCCAGCAGAGTACGCTGCGCAGGAGAAAACACTGGCCGAGTTTATTGTTAGTTGGTCACAAAAACGGTTGGCACGCGGTGTGGTGGTCAGCTTTATTGAAGGCGGCATGGATGTGGTCGGTGGCTTGACGGTGACGCCAATTAAAATTGGGGTTCGGGCGGGTATTAAGGTGCCAATTTCTTTGATCCGTATTGGGTATGACGTTCATAAAATTAAGCAAGGCGTGATGCCAGGCGAAGATAAACCTTGTAAGGTGATTAAAGCGCGTATCACCCACAGGCTAGAGCAGCTGGGCTTTAAAATGGTGATGATCCCAGTTGGAAATACGGTGAAAACTGTCTTTGCTGCTGGGGTCTCGGCGGCGGCGCACGCGCACAATGCCATGGTGGAAAAAGAACAAGATAAGGTCAAAATTAGCTCTTGGGCTAAGGTACTGGGCACGGAAGCGCTACTTACAGGTGGCTCAGTACCAGTTACGCTTGGCGCGAAAACCGCGGCGAATTTAGTGAAGGAGCCTTCACCGAATTTAACCAGCGACGAACAGCAAGTGGTTGAACAAATTAAACAGACACTGGCGGGGGAATCGGCGTCTGAAGAGTTGGATGCTGTAGATGAGTCGAGCCCAATCTCTAACGCCTATCCCGATATTGACCGAGGGCAACGGGAGTTCAAAGAGGCAGTCGATCAATCGCTTGCAAAAATCGCCGATACCCCTTTTGGGCGTGACTTGATTGAGTCGATGAATAAGCAGGGGATTAAGATCACTCAGCCTAGTGAAGAAGAGCGTCTTCGCCAAGAAGATGGCCAAACGTTTTACGCGACTTATGCTAACCCTGAACAAAATACGATTTTCTTTGACCCATGGAATACCCTCGCAGCAGAAAGCGATGAGCAAGCGAATGATAAACCTTGGCTAAGGCGAGATCCCTCGATTGCTTTATTCCACGAAATGCTACACCTCTACTACCATAGCCATCCTGTGAAAGTGAATTATCAAAACGATTGGTTCACTATCGATGAGCTGGGTGCGAAATTGGCGCCCGAAGGGGCAAGTGAGGAAGAAAAAGAGTCATTGAGTCATGGGATCTTTGAACATTTTGTCGCAGGCGCTGACTACGATGCCAATGATGTCCATCTGGCTTTTTCTGACCCGAGCTTTATCGAACAGTCGGTCCAAGTCGGCAATGGTCGTTATATCAGTGAAAACGACTACCGTGAGGCTTTCTACCATGCACAAGGTCAAGCGGTAATCAAAAGGTTGGATTACGGAGATTCGAGTTTTACCGGCCATGATGGAGACAGGTATGCGCCAAGTTCACAGCAAAAAACCTTAGAAGAGGCAAGATCAGAACTTGACCAAATCAGGGGTAACATTGTTTCCCTTAAGCGTCGTAGAGAGAATTATCAAGACAAGTACAGAAGATATGTTCGGATGGATGGAGCGCAGCGAGAAGCAGATGATGCAGAGAGTCGCGCAGATGCGTTAGCGGATGATATAGAACGTGAAGAAAGGCGAGAAGCTGCAGTTCTTCGAACCATTGATAGGCTTGAGAATGCCCGAGCATATGCTATTCGTTCTGTTCTTACAAAACAGTCTAGATTATTGGACAGGTTAGACTTTTCAGCCTACAAAGGCTCAGCAGAACAGCTCCAATTACGTATGCTTGATGAACTAAAGAGTAAAAGTAAACGCAATCCTTCGATGTTAGATTATATCAATGTTGATCTTCCCCTGAAAAGTTTGGGTGAAGGGTGGGGCGTTGAAACAAGTATTGACACTGCACTCATAGATGATCTGCTAAAGATAGGCTTCCCCGAGTTAGATGATAGCATCAATACATCGAGTCCAGTATTAGTTAAAGCCAGCAATGGTAGCAATGGTGACGCATTGTACATATTGAATCTTGGCCAATTTTTAAGTACGGATTCATCCAGTAGGCTTGACACATCATTGGGAAAACGATGGTTTGAAGTGTTTGAAGTTCCACCGTCCATTGAATCAATTCAAACTGTACTGAAAAGCGTCCACGATAAGATTAGCTCTGAGCCAAGAGATAGAATGTCTCGTATAGTTTCAGCTCGCAACCGTTATGAAGAACTGAGACAAGAACTGAGTCCACATTATGTATTGGGGCCGCAGCAATTTGAGAGGGAGCCAGATTCTGCCGATATCCTTCTAGCTATGAATCATCTCAAAGGTGCAATTGCCTATCTTGCATATGACTATACCTTGCTTATTGGACGTCCCCCATCTTTGGAAGTACAAGGTGAGGGTTACTCTGGTTATATGAAAATGAGGAGTACGGTAAATCACTTAATTGGTGATATTGAGAGACATATAGAAGCTGAGTCGCGCAAAGATTATCTTGAACCATGGATGGCTGCACATTCTCAAAAGGTGTTAGGAGAACTCGGTAGTAATAACTTGGCGGCAATTGTGGGTACTTCAATGAATGCTTTGTTGCTCGGAGAGGCAGAAAAAGTTGCCCGACAGTTCCCTCGCATTCTGAGGGGTGACTCAGTTATTAAAATAATAAGACCAAAACAGGAAGATTTGGGTTCTCCAGTGTTGCGTAGCGTCCCTCCCGTCACAATGAAGCTCTCTGATATGTTGATGAAGACAATTCCGGCAGGCGAGTGGCGCTGTGTACAAAATTGTCAAAATGGTGGGCCGATTT
This sequence comes from Vibrio sp. Of14-4, assembly GCF_022347625.1. NCBI lineage: Bacteria > Pseudomonadati > Pseudomonadota > Gammaproteobacteria > Vibrionales > Vibrionaceae > Vibrio > Vibrio sp. Of14-4. The sequence goes on from NZ_JAKRGI010000001.1 coordinate 235,490, forward strand.
CTGGTAATGATAAGAAAATGATTATCTCTGCTGTGACCCAAGCCCGTCATGATATGGAGTCTGAAATTCCATTTCAGTTTCAGCAGATATTAGATGAGAAGAGTACTGAACTAGCGACATTGTTGGAAATCACATTCAAGGCTCATACTCAAGAGTTTTTGAATCGAGAAAACATACCAAGAAACCATAAGCAGTTGCTGGAATCATTTTTGTCTGGAGAAACCGCTGCTTATAAGTGTGCTTATGATGGGAACACATTGTATCAGTCGGTCTTTATTCCTTTCGAATCAAATGATAACCAACATGGACGATACGATACTCTTGATAAGGATGGTTTACTCTATTCGCCTCAAGAGGGTTTTACTTGGATTCAAAGTAGTAACAACGAGCTAAGTGAGTCTCAACAGAGAGCTATACGGAGTGGCTTGACCCGAGGGGGCAAGGCTGCATTTTCTCGAGGGTTAGCGGAAAAGCAACCGAGTCAAGGGAGGTTGGGAAGTCATGATGATACCGTTGACCCATTAAAACGGTTTGACCCTAAAGTTGGTGGTGAATCTTACAATCCTGAAAACCTTACCGTTTATCTGAAAAACTCAATGTCAGAGTATTTTGACCACGTTTTTAGTGATAAGCATTTTTCACTTCAAGATAAATGGGATGAAATACATAGTTATCTTCAAACATCCATCGGTATTTTATCCCTGATAGCCATCCCTGTTCCTCAATTAGGGTTAGCTTTGGTTGCTGGTAACATTGCGGTGAGTATAGTCACGCTGACAAGCTCTAGTTCGAGTAATAGCGACAAAGCATGGGCGATTGCGGATATGGCTATGGAAGCACTGGGTTCTATTGGTGATGTCATTGTCCTCTCGAAAAAAGCGAGTCGAGTTTTGATGGAGACGCTAGAAAGGTTTGGCCCTGAGTCTGCTAACTTCAAACGCACTCTAGGTAACCTAGTAGGAACGGCAATTTCTGAACAGAAGGGAGGAGACGACCTACTCTTGGGCATAGCGCGCAGAGTGACAGGTGGTAAAGGTTGGGATGATCTTGGAGGACAACTTGTCGCAGCAGCCGATTCAAAAGGAATGTGCCGTGGTTTAGCATTTAAGGATGCTATAGCCCGAGTTAATGGCAATGTCGCAGATGACTTGCCCGTGTTATTTAAAAATGGCAATCCTGCCGTAGTTCAAGACGCGACAGCACTACATCATACTCAGCCAGTTGTTGCGGGTCGACCAGATATATCACGAAATCAGGCACGACATGTAACTAGGAGTGAAGTCTCGTCTAGGGGAGCTAATGTCGCGCTTGATAGTGATATGACCTACTCCCAAGTACAAGGGGAGTTACTAGCACAGCTTGAAAAATACGATAACGTCTCATTTGTTATTGGAACTCCTAAACATGCGTTATCGGTTTCGAAGGGAGCGTCTGGGCTAACGTTATACGACCCCGCGAAAGGGATTCGGCGGTGGAGCAATGCTGGTGACCGCAGCGCAATTGAAGACATGATAGCTTACATCTCTTCTGAGTACAGGAGTGGAATGTTACCTGCCAAAGGCGCTGATGCACTATCTCTTACTGTGATTACTAAAACTCCGGAGAAGCGGTTTGTTTATGCTCCTGCTGTCGGTAAAGACCCACTTGAGACGGCATTAGGGCAGTTTGATATTGATATGATTCAAAGTCGGACTCCTGAGCCACTATTTGTTAAGGATAATGCAGCTAAAACGGTTATGGAGGGACATTTGCAGACTCTACAACAAGAATATTCACAACTTGTTGCCGGAGGAGCAGATTTTGTTGAAAGGACTGCGTCTCAAGCGATAAAAACGGCTGCGAAGAAGCTGGCTTTACCGGGTACTTCCATTCAGAATGCAATAAATCAGTATTGGGTTAATGAATTAAAAAAAGCTGGGAAAAGCCATCAATTTGCTACTGATTTCGTACAAGTGCAAGTACGCAGACAGGCGCAGTTAGAAAGGCGTCTGGATATACTGAACAACCACTTCAGCATAGAAACACTAGATAACAACCGCCTATCGACTATGACGAAAGATAGTTCTATTACTATTGTTGGTCACGGTACTATTGCGACTGACGTCATAGCTGCTGATCTTAATCGTGCAGTAACTGTTAATGCCAGCGATATTGCGAGCGAACTCAAATCTGCTGGATTACCAACCGATTATGTTGATATTAGGACAGTGAGCTGTGGTTCTGCAGATGTCTTACCTATCGCTAACTTCAGTGGCGTTGAGTTATTTAACAGTGCAAAAGCGACAGCTGGCAGACAACCATTTGGTCAGACTCTTGCAAATGCTCTGCATAGAGAGGGTTTCACCAATCCGCATGTCAGAGGTGGACATGGAAAGCATACAACCTTTACGGATGCTGACGATACCGAACAAGCAACAGCGTGGGCAAGTACGATAGGTTCAGATTACGAAGATGTTGTTCGTCGCTTTACTCCTCAACTTACACCATAAATTAAAGATAGCTTTTTGAAGCGATTTATTTTTAGTCAGACACCGCCAGCATTGGCGGTGTTTTTTGCGTGTTATGGGAGAGGTGGCGAAACTAGATTCTTCTGGAAAATATGTAATTGACGATAAAAACACTTTTTCATTAACTGGTCCTGAATTAGCTCAAGTCCTTCGAGGAATGAAGCCACCGATCAACCTGTATCATCAAGGAGGACAGCCATTTCGACCCGTACATCTTTTGAGTTGCTATGCTAAAAGAGGGACTGCGCAGGACTTGGCAGATGAAATTAATCGGCCCGTAATTGCGTATTCAACTTATCAAACTCATACCGAATCTTTGCTTCATATGGAAGATCCCAGCTTTGAAGTGGGTTCGGGTTATCATCCCCTTGATCCAAGAAGGTTGGTGTCAGACAGTCATACCGCTAATCCCAGAACATTTAACCCGAGTTCGTGGCCGACTAAACCCAAAAACTTAGGTGAATTAGAGAAGCGCATAACGATGCAAAGCCTAAGTCACGCAGAGCATTATAATGTCTGCTACAACGCTGCGATTAGCGTGGCAGAACAAAGCGGAGAACTGTCTAACAAAGCTGTTACAAACTTGAGAGCTATTGCTTCTCGACCTAGAAGCTATAACAATCCAGACTATGCAAGCGTTTTCGAGTTAAACACAAGTTCACCTATGAGTAATTTGGTGGTAGACGATATTCAGGAATCCGGATTCCTTCACTTTGGAGGGGAAGGTGGAGAAGGAAAACGATTGTGGAGACATGTTGCCTATGCACATGTTAGTGAGGACGTGGGCGGTCAGAAAATTGCGACTATATATCAGGCCAATGGTGGTGGTTATCAGGTCGCTATGGGATTCAGTGCTATTGACCCTAAAATACATATAGCAACGGCGAAGGGACCATGGAATCAAAAGGTTGTAGGTGAATTAAAAGCACTCACTAACTACGCTAATCCATACTACAAATTCACACCTGTAAACAGGGTAAACGGCTTAGCTGACAACTTTATTTTATAGTTGTAGTTCTTCTTGAGTTTACACTTTATGGAAAATGTAAACTTGACGAGGAATCTAGGAGTGTGATTATTTTTTAACTAGGACATCTATTAATATTATGGTGTCCTTTTAGTTGTTATTTTTCGAAGTTTTACCTATATTATACATTGCCTCATTTATACTTTCTCTCATCGTTTGGATTGGCTATATTCGATGCCATATCATAAGTCTTATATTAAGGGTAATTTATCGTGTCGGATGAGTCTCTAGAACCTTCATCAGCAAATCCAATCAAATCTTTAACTTCTCTTGCAACACCATTGGTGTTTGCTGAATCTGGCCTTACATCAATTGATGCTAATCGTATCAAATCACATGGGGAAAGCTTTTGGCATTCTTTACAAGATACTTTTGAACATTCTGCTGATTTGTTGAAGCAGGAGATAAGTGAGCAGTATCATGATATTCATGACCAAGTGGAGGCCGAATTTCAAGAAGTTAAACACAACATAGAGTCTATCCCTGAAGAGATATCTAAACAGGTGGGTTCTGCTGTAGCCGATATGAAAGAAAAAGTGAGTGATTACCAACTTGATAAGCGCATTGAGAGTAGTTTCGATTCTTTAAAGAATGCTTTTGATGTATTTAAATGATAGTTCGCCTATTGAACTGAACAAATCCTAGCAACAGTGGATATTCCTCAAAAATAAAGGTAGGGAATTACTTTAAAATCAAAGTACTGAATTTTTCATTAATTATATGTGAGTGTTTTAATAGAAACCAAATACATTATCCATAGCTATTTACAATCCAGAAATATATATTTTCGATAGGCTGAAAGCTCACATTAATTTATATAATGAGGAGCTTCAGTTTATGACCGAAGAACAACATTCAATCCTTCCACAAAACCCCTATATATACGGCAATGTACGGGACATTGCTCTACGCCCAGAAGTGGGCGAAATTATACAGGCTACACCATTATCTTCATCATGGAATGGTATTTCAGATGAAAAGTCGCCTAGTCGCTCAAGGCGGCGTCGAAGAGATACATCCTCACAGACTCGACCGCTATCTGCTCAGAATCAAACGATTCTAAGAGTCCACGCTAGTTTGAGTCATGAGATAGAAAGGCGGGCACCTAATCAGCTTAATGATTTGTCGTCTGAAATATTTATGATGGAAATGCTCAATTGGCTTCGACTCCGATTTGTTGGAGATCCGATAGCATTGAACTATATCGACGATGACTTAACCACACGTAGTTTAAGTTTGCAGTGGAGCCTTGAGAGTGACGCAGATGATCAACTGCTAGATGATCTTCTCAAAGTTGGGTTTCCAGACCTTACTAGTGGAGTGAGTGCTAGAAGTCCCGCAATTGTAGTTAGCCCAATCTATTATGAAAACTATCAAAGCACAGATGCTTTACATATATTGCCATTAGGTAAGGTGTTTGGTTCATCTCAACCTATGAGTATAGAAACTTATTGGGGGAAGGTGTCATGTAAACGGGTAGATCAAACAGAGTATCCTGAAACGCGAAATCTAATAGGTTTGCCTCCTGCTCTAGAGAATATTAAAGAGCCATTATTGTGGACTTATAATCAAATCCAGTCAGAGCCCAAAGACCGAGTCGAGCGCTGTTTTTCCGCCCAATCTCGATATCAAGAAGTGGAAAAGGGCAAACAAGGTTACTTTAGGTTTAATAAAGGGGATTTTGATCGTAACCCTCAAGACCCATTGATTGCGAGAGCCTGTACTTGGCTAAGAGGTAGGATTGCCTATTTTGCTTATGATCTTGCTTTGTTCACTGGCAATCCTCCTCAGTTGGATCCAGTAGGTGGCGGTTGGTCAGAGGTTGTAAAACTTCGCACAATGTATGATTGCTTGCGTGGAGATCTGGATAGCTATTTAAACTCATCAGAGTCGAGAAACTTAGTTGAGCCAATGCGCATAGCAGAAGCTAAAGAGTTTGCAGAACTCAACTTATCCGATCTTGTAAACGCCAATATCACCAATTCGCTTAATGATGTTGTTAGAGAATTTGTTCAGGATTTCTCAAAGGATTACCCAGATGTACTTACAGAGAATTCGGTTTTTGAAATCGATACTGTTGATGTACCTATACCAAGTGAAGCTTGGTTAGCGGGAGAATACGCCTATTTAGCTAACCCAAGTCTTTTTGGCGATAGCAAAAAACGTATGTCACTTGCTGATATGTTAATGCAAAAAATCCCTGCTGGTCCTTGGCATCACGTTCAGAATGGTCAGACAGCGAGCGCCGTGCCTGATGAGCATAGAAGGGCTATCAAGGAGCGGATTACTCGCGCTCGATATGACATGGATACTGAAATACCGTTCCGTTTTCAGCAGTTACTTGACTCAAAACGTGACTATTTTTCTCGTGTATTTGATACGAGTTTATCTCTTCATGCACATGAGTTTATCCATGGTCCACATCAGTCACATCAAAAGAAGCTGGTCGAAGACTTTCTTGCCGGTAAAAAGCCCGCCTATAAGTGTGCTTTTGATGGCAACACAGTATTTGGCACAGTGTTTATTCCTTATCAGGTTGATGATACTTCATCCCCTTGGCAGGCTAATCTAAACAAAAATGGACTTCTTTACTCGCCATTCAATGGCTTTGTTTGGCTAGAGGGCTACCAGTTTAGTAAAGCGCAATATGCTTCCATTCGAAATGGCTTATTGCCGGAAGGTAAATCAGCTCTCGATGCCGCTAAAAATGTGGGAGGTCTTTCAAATAAAGGCGTGATACATCCCGGCTTGCCGGGCATGGGAGGGGTGATTTATACCGATCTTCCCCGTATTCCTACTGGCCCCATCTTGGACTTTGACGTGCGTGTCGGTGGTGAAGAGATTAAGTCAGGAAACCTCTCTCATTACTTAGTCAATTCAATATCGGAATACTACGATAAAGTATTTGATTTACAGCATCTTTCTTTACAAGAACAGTGGGATGAGATCAGAGATCACTTAATGCTCGCGGTCAGCATTTTAAATATTGTCGCTATCCCTTTTCCTTATTTAGGCTTGGCTTTGATCGCAGGTAACATGACGATCGCCATTGTCACTTTGACGGACCCAAGGTCTAGCAGCAGTGATAAAGCTTGGGCAATTGCCGATCTTTTATTGGAGCCTTTAGGCGGAGTGGGGGATGTCATTACATTGTCTAGGTCGGCTATGAGAACATTAGGAAGCCTGCCTAGTACTTCAAGAGGCATTGAAACATCAGAGTACATGAAAAAATTGGCTGGATTAGCTCAAGATGCGTTGCAAGCGAAGCGAGGAGTTAATCACAAGTTAGAGGGAATGATTCGACGTATTGGTAGAAGAGGGACTCATGCGAACTTTACATCAGGTACATCACTACCAAACTCAAAATCCAGCGGACTTTGCCGAGGGTTGGCACTTAAAGATGCGATTAGTCGGCTCAATGGCGCTCCGATAGATAATTTGCCTAAAGAGCTGCGAAAAAACAGGTTAATAGCCGATGATGTTCAAAATCTTCATCGTACTCAGCCGATCGTAACGGACAGGTCTCTCGTTTTAAGTAGTGATGAAGCAAGATTGGCAACACGCAGAGCGATTGAAGATCCAAGTCGAGGAAGTAATTTCGTTGCCTTAGATGAAGAAATGACCTTCTCTCAGGCCAAAAAAGAATTGCTAGTTCAGCTAGCCAAACATAAGGATGTCAGTTTTGTGATTGGTACGCATAGTCATGCAGTATCTCTGTCAAAACAAGGGACTGGAGCTAATGCAGGATTAACATTTTTTGACCCAGCGAAACAAACACGGCATTGGCTTTTGGGTGACGAAGAGAAGAATATTTCCGAGATACTCAGCCATTTTGCCTCTAGATATGACTCTGGCGTCTCGAAAAAAGTCGATGATCACCCGCTACTATTAACGGTCATAACTAAGCAACCGGAGTCTCGGCATATCTATGTGCCAAAAGATGGAATTGAGTCACTAAAAGCAGCGGTTTATCAGCTTGATCTAGACCTTTCTCAGGGGAGGCTTATCCAGCCTATTATGGTTAAAAACTCAGTTGCTAAGACTAGGATGCAGGCACATTTAGATTCATTGAAAACCTCAGAATCTAGCCTTACTCCACTATTAAATAAGGTGACAATAGAAGAAATCCAGCCTAGCCACTTAGCAAGCTTACCCGCTGAAAATAGTGCAATCACTGTGATTGGGGATCCTAGTGTCTCTGCATCAGAGATTGCAACTGATCTTCGAACATTACCTGAAGGCTATCGCGATGTTCGCTATCTGGATGTTCGTTTCGCAACCAATAAGCGATCGGCAGAGGTTTATCAAATAAGGCAAGCTCGCCGCGAAAATATCATCCGATTTGAAACCACTGGCGTCAGTACCGATCCTTGTGAAAACTTAGCGGCAGAGATGCGAAGTGCTGGTCAGTCTAATATACAAGTAAGAGACGGGGATTTGCCTTTCCCACAACGTAGAACTTCAGATGAGTGGCGCCGGATAGGTATAGAGCAGCAAGGGAAAAAAGCGCATCAGACTGCATCAAGACGAAATGTCAATGCTTGGGCAAGTACTGAGGGTATGGGGGGAACTAAAACACCACAAAACCCAAATGGTAACATAAGTAGGGCATTTTCCAGCCCGTATGACCGAGAGTTAAATGTAACCTATCGCAAAATACTAAATAAAGAGACCAATAAATTTGAGAATCGCTTACAAGGGGCATTTCCAGATAGTGGGGGTAACACAGTTTGGGAGAGTCTGGATACTAACGAAGAATTTGCTTATAGACTTGCACATCGCCAAGAATTCGACAACGTTGGAGACTTGGGGGTGGGGAGTCAAGGAATAATCGCAAGTTTGAATCCATATTCTTTTTCCCACCATAGCCATACTTTTGAAGTAGGGTCGATAAGAAACAACCATTTTACCTTGGAAAGCAATGCTTTTCTTACTTATGTTGAAGCTAAAAAAACAGGAAATTTTGAAATGTTATATGGTGATGAAAGTCAGTGGTTAGTTGATAAGTTTCGGACGAAGAAAAATGACTTTGCTCGAAGTGAAATTGAAGACAACATTCACTTTCGAACAAGAGCAGATAGTGGCGAACATCAACTAACAGAATTTACACTTCAAGACTTCATTAACTTTATTGAAAAACAGTTAGCTAAACGTAGTAAAATCAAGAGGGCAAATGACCAGAGTATGGAGCAAGTCGCTCAATCTATGAAGGATACGGCCAGTCATATGGGAGCCACTCCTGATAGCTTGTACTTGGATGAGGCAAGCCAAGACTTTATGGCTAAGTTAATACAAAAGGTGATTTTAGATGACGCCAAGGAACTTGATGTAACCGATCTTATAAAGGCAGCAAAGAGAAATAGAAATTAGCGACGGTCATATATACAGTGTGACTATCAGTGTATCTAAATTTGACAATTTAATAGTTGTAGTTCTTATAAGTAAATACACTAGGAGCCAAACTGGCTCCTATTTTTTACTCGTTTGTATCTATTACCAACTCACTGTAGCCAGTTGCGCTATCGTGCTGCCGAGAAAATTTCAGGTTTGGATAGTGGTGAATTATCAGCTCGGCAGTGGTATCAACGATGGTATTGTCCAGTAAATGCCCACCCATGACCTTTCCCGTTTCGTCGGCAACCGATAGGTGTATATGTTGATGACCCAGCGTGAGTGTTCCCATCATAGAGACAATCTCAAAGGGTTGAGTCAAAGTAATTGATTGTGTGGCGCCAGCAAGGCGCAGGCTGACTTGCGCTAAACTCCCGACACAGGATGCGATGGACCCTGCTTGTATAGCATGTTTGGTCACCAGAGACTGGATTTGTGTTTTTAAGTCTTGCCCTTTAGTTAACCTTATTACGATAGGTTCAATCATTATTTGTTCCTAACCTTGCGTAGCGAGTGTTTGCCAAGTGTCTCATACCACTTATTTTATTGAATAGGTTTTAACATTTGGGTCAGGAGCTTGCGCTGAAGGTTTTGCTTGGTTAGCTTGCTCTAGAGGAATCCATTTGAGCGCGCCGTTAGTCTCAAAATCATTTGCGCGATCGCAAGTCATATAATGCTCTCCCACCTGCAAAATTGCGCCCAAAGAATACGCTTGATCTTGATAGTAACAAACCCTTTTACCTGCATTGCCGCTATCTATCGCAATCACTGCTTTGCCTGGAGTGGTAATGATATTGGCAGAGGCTGGCCCTGCGAGAATTAAAAATACGGCCAAAAATGATTTGCGCATATCGCCTCCTAAGCAATAAAGGTCTACTAGTAAAGAGTAACCAGATATATGGGTTAAGGCGACAGCATCAGCCACAAAAGTAAATCATGACCCAGAAAAGCACTAGCGATCAAACTTTCTTTGGTATCTGGGCAGCATACTTTCGTTACCAAGTACGCCTCCTTGGTGGATATATAAAATGGTTTTATCTGAATTATTTGGGTGCCAATTGAGTAAACATTGCCACATCATTGGGTCGTACAAGAGATCAAATTCAACTTGGGTTTGTTCGAGCAGAGCCTGCCATATTAGGTAGTCATTGTGATACAGCTTACCAAAGTGATGTTTGCTATCAAGTTGCAAAATGTTTGGATGGTGCTCAACATCAAGAGACTGAATCTGGTCAATTAGGTAATCTTTACCGCCCACACAGGGACAGGTGATCACCTCTGTCCCATAAGGCTTAAGGAAGCTTTGCAGATAAGCGCTTGTTGTTCCCGTACCAGAGGGAAGAGCAACAACAAAATCCATAGATTCTTGCGATTGGCCCCAGCGATAAATTTCGTCTGCTAACCCTTTAACTCCAACTTGAGCGTCTTGCTCCCTTCCTCCTTCGGCTACGACTAAACAGCTTGAGTCAGGACAGCGGATAGTTTGGATAAAGTCTACTGGATGAAGGGAGGTATCATGCACTGCAATCACTTTAGCCCCAAGTTTTATAGCGCCATCATAATTACCGATTGGTTTGTTGCGCAGCCAATCAGGGATACGGTCAACGTAGTACTCAAGCGTCCAACCTTTCAGTTTACAAAGCGCTGCAAGTGAATAAAGAGAGTTAGCTTGAGGGCTGCCATAGCTTATTAAAGTCTTAACCTGAGGTCTAACACTTTGCAGTAGATACATGAATTTACGAGCTTTATTGCCACTAAACTGAGGGTGGAGCAAATCATCTCGCTTTAGAAAAAACTCAATACCTTCAAACTTGTGTTTAGTAATGGGAGAGTTGCTTATCTTCATTCGGGGTTCTGTTAAATGCCAAGACAAGCAGTGTAACTCTTAAATCTGGCTTATCAGAGCAATAAATTAAAATTCTATTTGCGCCAGACATCCTCGATTGGGGTGATTAGTGAGACTAAAGCGCCATTTGTAACGCTGGCAAAGGTCATCAACGATCATTAACCCAAGACCATGACCATTGGCATCAGGACTTTGATTTAATCCTGGTCCGTCGTCGATGATGGAAAGTCGGTTCTGGGACAGCTCAACATCGATTTTACCGTTGGCTGTTGCAGCGATAGCGTTACGGATAAGATTACCCACAATCATGGTGACGACTGCTGGTGTTGCGCGAACCTCAGGCTGCCCTGATATTTGCATTTCTATTGAGATAGATTTCTGCTTGGCTTGATCGGTATGAGAGAAGATAATTGACTCCAGTTCAGCTTTGCTGATTTCGCGTAATGGTGAGTCGTCGATATTACGTTCGTAACGAACTATGGATAGCAGAGCGTCGACCATGACCGTCATTTGTGTACTGGCCTCTTCAATTCGCGTGATTTGCCTGTGTTGAAACTCAGAATGTTCTGAGCGGCTGAGAAGTGAATTTGCGCCTTTGACAACAGTTAAGGGGGTCCTTAACTCATGACTAGCATAGCGGGCAAATGCTTGTTCTCGTTTAATGGCAGTGTTCAAATCATGTCGATATTGATTAAGTTGTTGAGTGAGTATTTGGAATTCATCTGCAGCGCCTTCGCCAAGTACAAAAGCTTGGCTTACGTCACCTGAATGCTCTTGTAACTGTTTAGCGATTTCATTGACAGGTTCAATCAGGCGCACTGATAGGCGATAAAGCAAAGTACCAAACAAGAACATGAGTAAAGAAACTAGGGTAATGACGAGCAAGCCTGAATAAACAAATTCATCGGTGTTAAATTCGACTTTATCGATCAAAGACAATAACACTAAGGTTTTGTCTTCGCCTTTATCGGTATACGAACCTTTATAGACCATGTAAGCATTAGGGTGCTCATCGGAATCTACCTCGCCGAGATAGGTATCATATTGCTCAGTGTACTGGCGATAAAACTCAGGCAACAGAGAAAGATCATTGTAGGCTTTGGTTAGGCTGTCAATTTCTATCATGCCTTTCTCACCATTAAGGAAACGTTCTACCGCTGTGTCTCTGTCTATCAAAATAAGGCGCTCACCGACACGATCTTCAGACCAATCAAGCGAGAACATAAAGATCATAGAGATAATGACACCAATGACGCAGGAGATAGTGGCAAAAAAGAGCGCTAGACGTCCTGTGAGGGTTCGAGTACTGGAAAGAAAGGGTTTCATTCTATATTTCCTCAAGCCTAAAACCTATTTTCGGTAAGGTTGTTAGCATTGGGCGAGAGAAAGGCTTATCAAGTTGATTACGCAATTGATAAATGTGGCTACGCAGGACGTCATTATGGGGCTCTTTTTCTTGCCAGAGTTTTTCAGATATTTCACGCCGAGTCACAATTTCTGGGGCTTTCAGACATAGCTGTTCGAGGATGGTGTAAGTCGTAGGGTTGAGTGCGAGCTTTTGGCCTTCTCTGTATGCTTGGCGAGTTTTTTGGTCAACTCGAAGACTTCCAAAACTGAGAGTACTTTGCGTCACTTCACCACGGTAACGCTTAATGAGTGCTTTGATGCGAGCCTCGAGGATCTCCAAATCGAAAGGCTTAGTTAAGTAGTCGTCCGCACCATGTTTAAATCCATTAAGCATATCTTCGCGATTATCCAGTGCCGTGAGCATAAGAATAGGGGTATGGTTACCGGCATCTCTTAACGCGTTGCATACAGTTAAGCCATCCATACGGGGTAGCATAAGATCGAGAAGAATTAGATCGAAGTTCTCATTAAGGGCTAGCTGTAAACCAAGCTCGCCATTATCCGCGTAGTCGAGCTCCATTCCAAGACTTTCGAAATAGTCAAAAAGCACCCCCGCTACTTCACGATTGTCTTCTACCAGCAGTATTTTATTCATACCTCCCCCCTTAAACACTAATAACAGCAGATATTACGTGAAAAAAATGTCAACGACATTGTTTTCACACTGCTGTCGGTAAGCTTGCTTAAGTCTAGGACTGAAGTGAAAAGTGTGCGCGATAACGCTTCGGTTAATGTTAGGAATCAGTACGTATTACGAAATATCAGAGTACGTACACCAGTAAAGTGATGTACCGCATGGGACTAGTGACACCATTACCAAACCAATCAAGAGGCGTAACCTTGTCGGTTATTGTGCCTTTTTACAATGAAGAAGACGTTTTACCCGAGTTACACCATCGACTTATGTGTGTGTTAGAAAGCTTGTCTGAGTCCAGTGAAGTTATCTATATCGATGATGGCAGTACGGACAAAAGTAGCGAGATCGTGACAAGTTTTGAATCAGATTTTGCTTCAATTCGTTGTATCGAATTAAGTCGAAATTTTGGCAAAGAAGCAGCGATGAGTGCAGGACTTGAGCATAGTCGGGGGCTTGCTGTGATAATCATTGATGCGGATTTACAAGATCCTCCAGAGCTAATTCCCAGTATGTTAGCAAAATGGCGTCAAGGCTATGATGTTATCAACATGCAGCGCAGTGAGCGGCATGGCGAAACCTGGCTGAAGAAAACCTCAGCAGCCCTGTTTTATCGCTTAATGAACAGTTTGGTCAAATCTGACATTCCAGAAAATGTGGGTGATTTTAGGCTTCTGAGTCGTGAAGTTGTCGATCATATTAATCGCCTTCCCGAGCGCAATCGATACATGAAAGGCATTTTTGCTTGGCCGGGATTTAGCCATACCACGATTCCATTCAAGCGTGACGCAAGATATTGTGGTGAAAGTAAGTGGAATTACCTCAAATTACTTGGCTTAGCCATTGATGGCATCACTTCATTTTCTATTCGCCCCCTACGCCTAGCAACTTTGATCGGTGCCTCCATTGCACTAGGGGCATTTATTTATGGCGGTTTTATTGTTTTGAAAACGGTATTACTTGGAGAAGCTGTCAGCGGATATCCGTCACTTATGGTTACACAACTTGCGTTAGGTGGTATCCAGTTGTTATCGATAGGATTACTGGGAGAATATGTAGGAAGAATCTTTATCGAAGCCAAAGCTCGTCCTCTCTATTTGATCCGCACAGTGACAGAAAAATCAGCCTCTGCGACTATTAAACAAATGGAGAGAAAGCGTGAGTTTTAATCGGGTGCATTTATGGATTTTACTTGGCGTGACCTTAGTTACTCGATTGCTGAGCTTGGGCGCTTACCCTCTTATGGATACAACCGAAGCGCGCTATGGTGAAATGGCCAGGTTAATGGTTGAAACCAATAATTGGATAACGCCTCAGTTTGACTATGGTGTACCATTTTGGGGTAAACCTCCTCTTTTTGCGTGGATGAGCGCACTGGGTATCAAGCTATTTGGCGTGAATGAGTTTGCTGTCCGCTTTCCGCATTGGTTAGCGGGCGTTCTAATTGTAGGATTGGTTGCCTACTTCGCTAAGCGGGTGGGCTTTAGTGGTCTAGTCTCAGCCTTGGTTTTATCAACGTCTGGTGTATTTCTTATTTCGGCTGGTGCTGTGATGACAGATATCGCACTTACCTTGGGGATGTCGCTAGCACTAATAGGGTTTTATTTGTGTTGGCAGGGCTCAAAGTTATGGGGCTATCTTGCGTTCTTAGGTTTAGCAATCGGTCTGTTAGCAAAAGGGCCATTAGTCATTGTTCTGGTAGGGTTAGCTGTTGTTCCATGGCTTGTGATGCACCATGGCTTTTTGGGATCGTTAAAAGTGCTATGGCAAAGGTTTCCAATGGTTGGCGGGCTATTGGTGATGGGGGCTATTTCTATTCCTTGGTATATTGCTGCCGAGCGAGCCACACCGGGCTTTTTAAATTATTTCATTATCGGTGAGCACATAAAACGATTTGTTGTCAGTGGCTGGCAAGGTGATCTCTATGGGACTGCTCATAATGAAGCGCGTGGCACCATTTGGTACTTCTGGCTTTATGCGGCTGCGCCATGGTCATTGATTCTCCCTATCCTGTGGTGGAACAAGCGTAAGCAGTTGGGCAAAGGTATTGACCCTGAAAGTGGGTTGTTGAGCTTTCTTATTTTTTGGATGCTATCACCCATGCTTTTATTTACCTTTGCGGGCAATATTTTACCCGCTTACGTATTGCCGGGCATACCTGCAATGAGTGTGCTGATTGCGATTTTACTATCTGACGAAGGCAATGATAATCAATGGTTTAAGATTGTTTCTGGTGCTGTACCCATCCTTCTACTTGGGGCGGTAATCTTTATTCAGTCAGGGACAGGTAATAGGCGAAGTGATAAGGTTCTGCTTCGTGATATAGACCCTAGTGTACCCACTTACTATATTGGACGGCGCCCATTTTCTGGCCAGTTCTATAGCAGCGGAAAAGCGAAATACCTTCAAAATTACGAAGTCTTAGACCATTTAAAAAGAGTGCAGCTTATTGGTAAGAAAGAGGCTGTTGAAGAGGTCGTTCATAGTAAAAAGATGAATTGCTCTATCGATATTGTGGAACATAGTCGGCGAGTATTATATCGATGTGAGCGCCCAGGTGAGTAGCAAAATAGTAAGTTTTGCTGTCGTAGGCGGAGTGGGTTTCCTCGCTGACTCTGCTTTATTCTCAGCCTTGTATTATGGGTTGGAATTCGAAATTCTGACAGCACGCATCGCCTCATTTTTGTTTGCGGCAACTATTACTTGGTTAGGCAATAGGACGTTTACCTTCGTAAATGTTACTGGCGCTAATGCTGCGATCCAATGGCTGAAATTTATGACAAGCGCAACAGCCTCCTTACTTCCTAACTTAGCCACGCTTAAGCTCATTATGTTGTTTTATACGAATGAAAGTACAAGTGTAATGGTTGCTTTCATTGGTGGGGTTTTATCTGGAATGGTCAGCAATTTCTTACTTAGCCAGTATTGGGTGTTTGGTAAAGAAGAAGCGATAAGAACACGATAAATCAAGTTGATAAAAAAAGCCCAGAGCAATCCGGCCCTGGGCTGATACAAAACATAGGAGTTATATAAGAAAAAGCAGCGTAAATTAGTCACGTAAGTCGAGCAAGCAAGGTCTTCATTAGTCTGCAAACTCTATAAATATTGGCTAACTACATATAGTCAGACTCAACTCTTCTCAATCGGTTCCATTATTTTGCAAAATTATTTTATTTTTTAAAGTTAGCCAACCTACACATCTGGTCCGACCATTGTTAAAAAATGTGATGTTAATAACTTGTTGAATACTTGTTTCGGTTGTATATTTCAAACAGATGTTTAATACGAGCGATTGAAATATCGATGAGACAGACGACCAAAGACAAAATCCTAGATGTCGCTGAAGCCTTGTTTGCCGAGCATGGTTTTAATGACACGTCACTGCGGACAATCACTAGCAAGGCTGGCGTTAACCTAGCGTCGGTCAATTATCATTTTGGTGATAAAAAGACCTTAGTGCGTGCGGTGTTGAACCGATACCTAGAAGCCTTCATGCCTGCAGTTCAAGATGCGTTGATTACACTTAACCTCAATCACAGTTACTCGATGTCAGATGTCTTTGAGTCGTTGAGAGGTCCACTACGAGCACTCAATGATATAAGGCCAAATGGAACAAGCCGATTTATGTTATTGATTGGCAGAGGGTATACCGATGTACAAGGTCATTTGCGTTGGTTTATCACCACTCGTTATCAAGAAGCTTTATCTTTGTTTACTCAATCGGTACTCAAAGCGAACCCAAACCTGACTCAAGAAACCTTGTTTTGGCGGCTTCACTTTACGCTCGGAACTTGCGTTTTCACTATGGCTTCAAGTCAAGCTTTGATGGAAATTGCAGAAAATGATTACGAAAGGCAGATGGACGCTAAATATATCGTCGATCAGCTTATTCCTTACTTAGCTGCTGGTGTGGCGGCTGATTAAGAATGGGATACAACAATTATAAGTTGGACCACCAACTCGTGACAAAAGGAACTTATTATGTGCTCTTTACGTAGAAAATGGGTCAGCGACCCCGCTTTTAAAATGTTCAAGAAAGTACTGCCACCTCTTTCCAGTACGGAACGAGAAGCGATGGAAGCGGGCAGTGTTTGGTGGGATGGCGAACTTTTCTCTGGGCGCCCGGACTTTTCTAAGCTGCACAAATACCCGATGCCAAGTTTATCGGCGGAAGAGCAATCTTTTGTTGATAACGAGTTGGAAACTTTGCTCTCTATGCTAGACGATCACAAGATTGTTAAGCATGACAGAGATTTACCAAAAGAGGTTTGGGAATATTTGCGTAAAGAACGCTTCTTTTCGTTAATTATTTCAAAAGAATATGGCGGACGTGAATTTTCAGCGCTTGCTAATTCAACCATTGTTACCAAAATAGCGACACGCAGTATCAGTACGGCGGTATCGGTTATGGTTCCTAACTCTCTTGGGCCAGGTGAGTTGTTATCGCATTATGGCACGCAAGAGCAGAAGGATTACTGGCTCCCACGCTTGGCTGATGGCACCGATATTCCGTGTTTTGCTTTAACAGGCCCTGAAGCAGGTTCTGATGCTGGTGGCATACCAGATGAAGGCGTGGTTTGCTATGGGAGATACAAGAATAAAAAGGTACTAGGTATTCGCCTCAATTGGAACAAGCGTTATATCACGCTTGCGCCAGTGGCCACCGTATTGGGCCTTGCCTTTAAAATGTACGATCCTGAAGGTTTGATTGGTGACAAGAAAGATCTCGGTATTACCTGTGCGCTGATCCCTGCAGATCACAAAGGGGTCGAAATAGGCGAGCGTCACGATCCTATGGGATTAGCGTTTATGAATGGCCCAACCCGAGGCAAAGATGTCTTTATTCCTATGGAATGGCTGATTGGTGGACAAGAGTACGCGGGTAGAGGCTGGCGAATGCTAGTTGAGTGCTTGTCAGCAGGGCGTGGTATTTCATTACCAGCGTTAGGCACAGCAATTGGTCACTTAACGGCACGTACGACAGGCGCTTATGCGTATGTACGTAAGCAGTTTGGGATGTCAATTGGTAAGTTCGAAGGAGTCGCTGAAGCACTGGGCCGAATCGGTGGCTTGACGTATCTTCTAGAAGCCAGCCGCACATTGACTACCACATCGCTGGATTTAAAAGAAAAGCCGGGAATTGTCACCGCCATCGCTAAATACCATATGACAGAGATGGCCCGTACCATTTTAAATGATTCAATGGATATTCATGCCGGGCGCGCGATTCAAGATGGCCCTATGAATTATCTTGCTACTCATTATCTTGGTATTCCTGTTGCGATCACGGTCGAAGGAGCGAATATCCTGACTCGTAATCTGATGATATTTGGTCAAGGGGCAACCCGTTGTCATCCGTTCGTTCTCAAGGAAATGGAAGCCGCGGCTAACCAAGATCAAGAGCAGGGTGCGAAAGAGTTTGATGACTTGTTATTTAAGCATATAGCTCACGCGGCTAAGAATACTTTTGGTGCATTCGGCGCGGCTCTGACAGGCTCTTACTTTGTTAAAGCCGATATGAGCGGCCCAACCCAAGTGTATTACAAGGACTTAACTCGCCTCAGCCGCGCTTTGGCAGTGAGTGCAGACATCGCCATGGCAACGTTGGGCGGCGATTTGAAACGTAAAGAGATGATTTCCGCTCGTCTTGGTGATGTACTGGCTTACCTATATATGGGCTCAGCAGCGCTGAAGAAATATGAGGACGAAGGGCGTCAGCAGCAAGATTTGGATTATGTTCACTATTCTGTTCAGCACTGTTTACATAATGCTGCCCAAGCTCTGACGGAAGTGTTTGGTAACTATCCACAGAAAATGGTTGGTGTGTTGCTTAAAGGCTTGATATTCCCTCTTGGTAATCATTTCAACAAGCCAAGTGACGACTTGACGGTAAAACTAGCTGAAAGTCTGATGACTCCGGGCGTTCACCGCGACCGACTCACTCATCTTTGTTATGTGGGCAAAGAGCAAGATGATGCGGTTGGTTTGATGGATGAAGCCTTCCTTGCCATGTACGGCATTAAAGGGCTTGAGAGAAAACTTATGAGGGCAGCTCAGGAAGGTAAAGTCGACCGCAAAGGACCGCTTAAAGAGCGCCTCGAGCAAGCTCTGGCAGCAGATGTGTTCAATGAAGATGAAGTGGAACAAATTATGGCGGCTGAAGCGCTGCGCTATAAAGCTATTCAAGTGGATGACTTTAGTCATGATTTGAGCCAAGTAACAACGGGCGGCAAATCCAAGAAAGGCAAAGCAAAGCTCGATAGTGTTGCCTAACATCTACTATACCTCCTAATCAAAGGCGCCCAAGCGGTGCCTTTGTTTTTGCTCGAAATCTAAAACTTGGATGAAAGACATCCAACCACTTGCATTTTGAGTAGATTTTTACAGAAATTAGATGCGAATAATTGCTGAACCTTTTATCCTAGCGGGGTTTTTTAAAGGAAGCTGAATATGATCATCAAACCTAGAATTCGTGGATTTATCTGTACAACGACACACCCAGTGGGCTGTGAAGCTAACGTAAAAGAACAAATCGCTTATACAAAGGCGCAAGGCCCAATTGCAAATGCTCCAAAACGTGTGTTAGTTGTCGGTGCATCCAGTGGTTACGGTCTATCTTCTCGTATCGCTGCGGCATTTGGTGGTGGTGCTTCGACTATCGGCGTTTTCTTCGAAAAAGAAGGTACAGAGAAAAAGCCTGGTACGGCTGGTTTCTATAACGCGGCAGCATTTGAGAAGCTGGCTCGTGAAGAAGGCCTGTATGCAAAAAGCCTTAATGGCGATGCTTTTTCCAATGAAGCCAAGCAAAAAACAATTGAGCTTATCAAACAAGACTTAGGCCAGATTGATATGGTGGTTTACTCATTGGCATCGCCAGTGCGTAAAATGCCAGAAACGGGTGAATTGATTCGCTCTTCACTAAAGCCAATTGGTCAAACTTATACGTCAACGGCTGTCGATACCAATAAAGATGTGATTATCGAAGCAAGCGTTGAGCCAGCGACTGAGCAAGAAATTCAAGACACAGTGACTGTCATGGGCGGTGAAGACTGGGAACTTTGGATCAATGCCTTGTCTGACGCAGGTGTATTGGCAGAAGGCTGCAAAACCGTTGCTTACAGCTACATCGGTACAGAGTTAACTTGGCCTATCTACTGGGACGGCGCTCTAGGTAAAGCTAAAATGGACCTAGATAGAGCGGCAACAGCCCTAAATGAAAAGCTTGGAGTAACAGGCGGAAGTGCTAATGTTGCGGTACTCAAATCTGTGGTAACTCAAGCAAGTTCAGCAATTCCAGTTATGCCACTGTATATCGCTATGGTGTTTAAGAAAATGCGCCAAGAGGGTGTACACGAAGGGTGTATGGAACAGATCTTCCGTATGTTTAATGAGCGTTTGTATAAAGCTGATGGTAGCGCTGCGGAAGTGGATGACAAAAATCGCCTGCGTCTGGATGATTGGGAGCTGCGTGATGACATTCAACAACATTGCCGCGACCTATGGCCACAAATTACCAGCGAAAATCTGAAAGATTTGACCGATTACGTAGAGTACAAAGAAGAGTTCTTAAAGCTATTCGGTTTTGGTGTGACGGGTGTGGACTACGACGCTGACGTAAATCCTGTGGTTGAAGCCGACTTTATTGCGATTTAATCGACTCTAAAACACGTCTATCAAAATTAAAGAGCTGGCACATTAGATTGTGCCAGCTCTTTTGTTATCCCCAGTTTTACTGGAACTGAAGGCTTTACTTAAAGCATGACCATATTGGCGCATGATCTGATGGCTTTTCTATACCGCGCAGTTCATAGTCTATGTCTGACTCAATACATTTCTCTGCTAGAGACGGCGTTGCTAAAATCACGTCAATTCGCAGGCCACGGTTATCATCAAAGCCTCTGGAGCGATAATCAAACCATGAAAAACGATCGTTAGTATCAGGGTGTATCTTGCGGAATGTATCGACAAAACCCCAGTCTAGTAGAGTTTGTAGCCACTCTCTTTCTATAGGCTGGAACGAACATTTGCCCGTTTTGAGCCAACGTTTTCTATTTGGTTCACCGATACCAATGTCTGAGTCTAACGGACTAATATTGATATCACCCATCACAATAAGCTGTTCATTGTTGTTGTGATGCTCATTTAAGTAGATCATTAGGTCTTTATAGAACTGGCGCTTATATGGAAACTTAGTTTCGTGCTCTATGTTCTCGCCTTGAGGGAAATAGCCGTTTAAGATGGTGACCTTTTCGCCATTGTCATCCTCGACCGTTGTCATGATCATGCGCTTTTGATGATCGTCATTGTCGGTTGGAAATCCTTTACGAATAGAAATAGGCTCTTTTTTACACAGCATGGCCACACCATAATGTGCTTTCTGGCCATGAAAATAGACCTTATAGCCCATGGCTTCGACTTCTTGCAATGGGAACGCTTCATCGTGAACTTTGATTTCTTGTAGGCCGATGACATCAGGCTGGTGTTTGTCTATGATTGCTTGAAGCTGATGAAGTCTGGCTCTTAGGCCATTGATATTAAATGATATGACTTTCATATGATTAGAGTCCTTGGAACTGGAATTCGCGGTAAATAATTCATGCTACTACAGATAACAATGCCTGTATTCATTAATTGGTTTAAATGCTTCTAGTCCAAATACCACAAACCAGCATTGACTAGTGATACAAGCAGTTCAATATCGGCTTGTGCTAGCTGACCTTGGATATCTTGATAGCTTATTTGGGTTTGGTTACATAAAAGGTCCACTAAGTGCTCAGACTCTGTATGGTAGGTCTCGCCATTGATATAAACGCAAGAAGCAGCATTTTGCAGATAAAGCGCTTTCAGCCCAGATACTTTGCGCAGTAAGCCTAGATCTTTTAAATGACTTTGTATTTCAATCGCAGTGACTGGTGTGTCTGGCTCGATAACATCAAGCTGATGGCGAGACTGGCTGAGCAGGGCACCAATACTATGATGAATATCGCTGTCGGATTGCAGTGCGCTACGCAACATGGCCGTCATCTTGTCCAAGTCGCTGGTTTGGATTTCTCCATACTTGGTTTGAGGCTTCATATCTGGGTTGTGAAGATGTTGATCACCTTGATCATTCGCGATCATATAATCTGCAAAATGACTTAATAACTCGCGCTCTTTGGGTGATCTAAAGCCAACAGAGTAGCTCATACTTGGCTCAAGCGTATCACCTTCGTGTGGGAACCCGGGGGGAATATAGAGTATATCTCCTGGCATTAAAACCTGATCTATAATGGCATCAAATCCAGTGATTTGGCGAAGGGCGCCCGCTTGGATAGATTCTTGATACTGCCCCTCATCTTTGGAACCAACGCGCCAATGACGTTTTCCGCTCCCTTGAACAATGAATACATCATACTGGTCGATATGGGGGCCAACACCACCCTGTGGGGCCGAGTAACAAACCATCAAATCATCAAACAACCATTGAGGCAAAGCCTTAAAAGGCTGAACCAGTTTTGCTGTGCCTGCGTGCCAATGGTTACACGCTTGAACAACTAATTGCCAATGAGTTTGTGGTAAGTTCTCAAATAGAGAGTCTTCAAACGGACCATGTTCGACAGACCAGTTACCTTCTTGGTGACTGATAAAACGTGAATCAATCTCGTCTTCCATGGACAAACCTGCCAGCTCATCAGGCGATATTGGATCAATGAAATTGGAAAAGCCTGCTTTAATAATGGTCGGTTTCTTATGCCAATAATTGGCCAAGAAGTCTTCCATATTGATGTTTAATGAATAGCTCACTGGTTGTCCTCCAGCTTTCTTTCTAAATCTGACTTCACTATCTTGATTGCTTCGAGCGCAACTTTAGGGTCTATGTTGTGGCTTTCGATGAGATAAATTAGGTCTACCGCAAGTTTAATTTCATCCGGTGCCTGTTCCAGATCGGGAGATGACATATTACTGATTTCGCTCTTTATAGGTAATGTGTTTTTCTATTCTGAGTTTAGCTTGTTGGCAGCGCTGTAAGCGCCTTCGGGCGGCCTCGAGTTTTTGAAAAGAAAGCCCTTTATCTTTGCCCGTCGCTTGGCTGTATATTTGCTCTGACTGAGTGACAATGGCTTTGAGTTGTGATTCCCACGTTTGATGTTGGGCAAGGTTTTGGTAGAGCTGAATGAGATCATTTTGTTGTGATGGTCTTTGGCGGTTTTCTTGTTGCCTTACATCAAAGGAATCTAGTTCCTTTTTGAGTGCATCAATTTGATAAATAAGCTTTTCCGCCAAATAACTCACTTGGGCGCGATTTGGGGCTAACTTCACTTGGGTAGCGAGCTTATCAAATGTTTGCTTGGCTTCTGCAATATAAGGATGCAATTGTGCAGACTGACAGTGAAATAAGGCTTGATCAAATAGAGGCCGATGGTAATCACCATACTGCTTATCTCGTTGGATTGCTTGAGACTCCAGTTGGCCCAATAAATCTGACAGCACACTAAGACTCGTCATACGGGCATAAACCAAGCTTCGTAAGCGAGTTTAACCGCCAATACACTTACCACGGTAATAAAAACAGGTCGGATAAACTTAGCACCGAAACGAATGGCTGAATGAGCACCAACAAAGGCACCTGCCATCAAACATATTCCCATTGTTAGCCCCAAAACCCAGTCTATATGACCAAGTATTGCAAAGGTGACCAAAGAGGTAAAATTACTGGTAAAGTTCATTGCTTTGGATAAACCAGAAGCCAGCAATATATTAAGGCGATACAAAGCCATGGAGCTTACTGTCCAAAATGCGCCCGTTCCCGGTCCAGCCAGCCCATCGTAGAAACCAATACTAAATCCTTGAAGATACTGCTTTTTATTAAACTTAGGGCAAGGCTCTGGTATATCATTGCTTATACTGACTGGGGTTTTGTGCCAAATGGTATAAAAAGCGGCAAGCAAAATAATAAGTGGCAGAATTTTCTCCAGCCACTCTGTGCTGATAAGGTCAACCACAAGTGTTCCGACTGTTGCCCCTATGAGCGTGGAGAGAAAAGCACGTTTCCAACATTTTGGTTTGAACAAACGTTTTTTGTAGTAGGTAAAGGCGGCGGTCGAAGAAGCAAAACTTGCAGCTAGCTTATTGGTGCCAAGCGCAATATGAGGGGGCAGCCCCAAGGAGAGCAGAGCAGGCACGGTCAGCATGCCACCGCCGCCAGCAACAGCATCAATAAATCCGGCCAAAAAGGCAATTAAGGCCAGTACCAACAATAATGTCGGTTCAAAAAATTCCATACAATATCTTAATTATTCGATGATAAGTTTAAACGGTGGCAGTGAATCAATTAGAGCTTGTCCGTAACGCTTTGTTACTAAGCGTCGATCAAGAATGACTACTCTACCAAAATCACGCTCTTTTCGCAGTAATCGACCGACAGATTGAATCAATTTTTTACTCGCTTCTGGCACGGCTATCTGCATGAAAGGATTCCCGCCTTTACTTTCAATGTATTCTGCGTGAGCCTGTTCAACAGGAGACGTAGGCACCGCAAAAGGTATCTTAGTAATAATCAGGTTTTCCAACAATTCACCGGGTAAGTCTAGACCTTCTGAAAAGCTACCAGTGCCGAATAATACGCTAGTTTTCTGACATTGAACTAAGGTTTTATGTTTATTTAGAATTTCTGAGCGCGAGGTTTTACCTTGAACTTGTATTGACCAGCCACTTTTCTTACATAATGGTGCGATAGAATCAAACACCTGATTCATTTGCCAATAAGATGAAAACAAAACCAGATTGGCTTTATTTTCTTGGATAAGATCGGGTAGGGTGTCGACTAAGACTTGTGTAAACTGGGTTGCTGATGGCTCGCATGGCATTTTAGGGATCAGCAGCTCTGCTTGATTCTGATAATCAAATGGTGAGGCTAAGGCAAGGAATTTCACACCATCTTCTGGTTTTTCACTAATACCTGCTTGGCGGCAAAAAAAGCCAAACGAGTTTAAAGCACGCAAAGTTGCTGACACCAACACCGCGCCAATGCAGCGGCTCCAAATTTGTTGGTCTAGCTGCCAGCCTACTTCTAAAGGAGAGACATTGACCACAAAGTCACCTTCCCGCTCTGGCGCTAATTCTAACCACCGAGCCAGAGGCGCTCCTTTTTCTCTTAGAGGCTGGGCCATCAGGCTCCATACTTGCGCTAAATTATCCATACGCTGTATGAAAAAACCAAGTTCAGCCAATGCAGGCTCTGCCAAGCGATTGGAAAGTTCGCCATCTTTGACTCTTTCTGCAATCAACTCTGCCACTTTGGTTACTGATTGTGCGCCTTTTTGCGTTAGACTCTTTAACTGCTTTGATTCTTGCTCTAACCAATCAGGTAATTCACCATGTTCAAAGCGGTAACATCCATCTTCAAATTGCGTTGCATCAAATCGGCTCGCAAGCTGCGTGAGTGATGGGATAAGCTCTTGGATTGAAGCTTGCAGCTCATTACGAAAACGAGCTACTCTTTTCTCATCAGCAAGGTTGGCAAACTTTGTCACTGATTGATTGAGTTTTTCGAGCCAAGCGGCCGCACCTTTTAAACTTGCCGCAGCAGAGGCATGATCTCTGGCAACATGAGGAAGGTGATGGGCTTCATCAAAGACGTAAATGGTATTTTCTGGTTCAGGAAGAATAACGCCGCCGCCAAGATCGGCATCAGCCATGACCAGACTGTGATTGGCGATGATCACATCGGTTTTATCCAGCTCTGCACGTGCTTTTTGAAATGGACAGCTTCTATGTGCTGGCATACTCAGATTACAGCTGTGCTTATCACTGACAATAGATTGCCAAATTGCATCATCTATCGGCTTTGGCCAGGAATCTCTGTCGCCATCCCACTTGTTTTGCGCCAGTTTTTGAAACATGAGTTGCAGTTGTTCGATATCTTTTGCTTTGGCTTTGGTATCAAACATGGCTATTTGCCCACCATCAACACCACTGGCTGCCGCCAGCTTTTCGGCGCAGCAATAACGTTGCCTACCTTTGGCGAGAATAAATGAAAACTCTTTATCAATCAGCCTGCGGTATAAAGGTAAGTCTTTATTGATCAGTTGTTCTTGAAGTGCAACCGTGGCGGTGGAAATGACGACCTTGCGGTTGTTATGTAAAGCAACCGGAATACTTGCCATTAAGTAAGACAAAGACTTTCCAATCCCGGTTCCCGCCTCAGCGACAATCATCCGTGTTGTTTTATGATAGTCACCACACAAGGATTTCGTAATTTCTGCCGTCAGGTAATTTTGAGCTCGACGAGGAATAAAATTATCCATTTGTGATTGCAAATTCTGGTAGCTGGTTCGAATGGTTTTTTGAATTTTACTGGTTGTCATACGGAGGCCTTCGATGTCGAAAGGCGATGATAGCACATTTGCCTAAACGGTAAGTAGTGCAGTGAAAAATGTGCTTTCGTTTAAATTGTAGATCTTCTTCACAAAAAAAAACTGAACCTTCAAAAACTTAGCAAGCGTAATGAGACTAAGAAAGATATCTCTTTATAAGTGATTTTTTACTAGTTATTTATTCTGTTTATTAACACTAACAAAACACTTATCAGGCTTAAATGTCGATTTTCACGGTTTTTCTCAATAATGATAATTTGATTTTTTTGTATAAAATGCACTCTAATAGGGGTTGCATGTCAGAATAAGTACATGTTTTTTATGATCTTTACATTTTTTTAGTCATTTTATTTATAGTATTTGACACTGAGATAATTCTTTTGCAATCTAGTCCCGCAATTTAATGGCGACAACATCTGACCAGTTAGAGTTCGGAGTTGTCATCAAAAAACATCAAGGAAACCTCAAAAGGTTTACCTTCATTCTATAGAAAAGGCAGTGGATTATTATGAAAAAGACTCTAGTAGCTCTTTCAGTTCTAGCAGCGGCAGCAAACGTAAATGCGGCTGAAATTTATTCAACAGATGCTTCTAAAGTATCGCTATCTGGTGAAGTTGATGCGTTTGTAGCATCAAAGGATATCAAGGCCGCGAATGTTAAAGGTTCAGGTCAATTTGAAGATGAGACAGACCCATCAGTTATGGTTTGGGGTAAAATCCAATTAGACGCTGAGCACAAAGTAAGCGACACACTAACTAGCTTTGCATCATTTGAAATTGAATCAAGCACAGGTTTTGATTCAGAAGAAACAGATAACAACGCAAAGTTCGACGACCTATATGTTGGTGTTAAAACTGATACTTGGGGTGTTGCAATTGGTGAAGTGGGTGATCTAGCAGCTTCAACAGATGCGATTGAAAAAGGTGATATCACTAACGAAGGTCAATTCCTAGGCGCTGCGGGCGGTCACCGTTCTGAGTCTGAAGGCAACGGTATCGTATTTAAAGCAGAGCTAACAGATGGTCTAGTATTTGTTGCTGATGTTAACACAGAAGCTAACAAAGACATCGATAACACTTACGGTGCGTCTTTAGATTGGGCTATCAACGATATGTTCTCTGTTGGTGCTTCTCTTGTAAATGGTGAAGTATCTGAGACTGTTGATTACCAAGTAGGTGGTGTATCTGCGTCAGTAACATACGGTGGCTTCTTCTTTGCAGCGACTTATGCTCAATACGAAGGTGTAAACTCATTTGGTCTATTCGGTGACAAAGTTAAGATTGGCGATAAAGAGTATGACTATGCTTACACTGATGGTGATGCATACGGCGTAGCAGCTCAGTACACAATTGATAAGACTCGTCTGTACGCAACTTATGATGTTATCGCTTTAGATGAAATGTCTGGAACTAACGTTAACGCAAACGGTGATGTTACTAACCTAGTGCTAGGTGTAGAATACTCACTGCTAGACAACGTAACTATCTTTACTGAGTACCAAACGGCTGAAACGTCTAATGACTTTGATGGCGCTAGTAGTGATGATCTTGCCTCAGGTGCTGGTCTAGATGCAGATACTTTCTTGGTAGGCGCATACTACACATTCTAATTACTTGTTAATTAGGGTATTATTTAAGCCAACGCCTAGCGTTGGCTTTTGTTATTTTTAAAGGAATACCAGATTGAAAACGATCAACACTCTTCTTCTTGCTGTATTGGCATCCGCTGTTTCTTACTCCGCTTTAGCGGTTGAATTAGACTTAGCCAGTGGTATTTCGGTGCCAGTGTTAAATGGTAAAAAAGTTAAGGATGATAACCTTGATTTTGTAGAAGGTGAAAACCAGCTTGTGTTTGAGTTTGCCGGCAAGCTTAAAGACAACAACAAACGTAAGTATTACTCGTCGCGCCCCTATATTGTTACTTTGGACCTTACTGGTGCCCAAACACTTAAAGTTGAGCTTGTATCCAATAAGCTGAATAAAATAGATCGCAACGTAAATAAAAAACAACCTATCTTTGAGTTCACAATAGACGGCAAGCCGGTTGAAGATTCACAGCAAATGCTGCCCCCTGCTGAGGGTGTTTTCCCCTATTCCAATGTGCCGCTACTGGTTGAAAACTATAATAAAGAACGCGGTCTAGTATTTGATTCGGGCAAGGTAGTTGAGCTTAAAGCTGAGCTTGCCAAGCTAGAGCAAGGTGAAGCCGTAACCTCTGGTGAGCGCAAAACCACTACCATTGCAGGTGTGACCGAAACCGAGAGTACTTTGCAGTTAAAACTGTGGTATTTAAAGGCCAGTAATGAAGAGCGTAAAAACTTCAAACGTTGGATGATTGAACAAGATTAATCCTAAAAAGGCCCAGTCAATGGGCCTTTTGGTTATCGACTCTTTCGAAAGGAGGTTGCTCGCTTTACTGGAAACAACTCGGGTCTTGAAGCGCTTTTTCTATCGCATCAACTAGGGCCTGTATATGCTTAGCTTGGCTGATAAAAGGTGGCATCATATAGATAAGCTTGCCAAAGGGTCTTATCCAAACGCCTTGATCCACAAATAAAGCTTGAATGGCTTCCATATTCACAGGGCGCTTGGTTTCCACAACGCCAATCGCACCTAACCAGCGTACATCTTTGACCAAATCATAGTTAAGCAATCTAGGTAACTGCGCCGCGAAATTCGCTTCAATTGTTTCAACTTGCGCTTGCCACTCACCTTGCTGCAAAAGTTCAAGACTTTTTCCCGCCACAGCGCAGGCGAGCGGATTAGCCATAAAAGTAGGGCCATGCATAAAGCAGCCTGCTTCTCCTGAACAAACTGTATCTGCCACCTCTTTTGACGTCAATGTTGCAGAGAGCGTCATATAGCCGCTTGTCAGCGCTTTGCCTACACACATAATATCTGGTTTGATACCAGCATGCTCACAAGCAAACAGCTTGCCTGTGCGACCAAAGCCTGTTGCGATTTCATCAAGAATAAGCAACACACCAAACTCATCACATAAAGCGCGAACACCCTGTAAAAATTTGGGGTGATAAATTCGCATCCCTCCCGCCCCTTGAACCATTGGCTCAAGAATAACAGCAGCAATCTCGTGGTGATGCCGGGTTATTTTGTCTCTAAAGTCATCAAGATCACTTTCGTTCCAATCTTGGTGAAAGCCGGTTTTGGGTGATGCAGCAAAAATATGCTCAGGTAAGAATCCTTTATATAAAGAATGCATAGAGTTTTCAGGATCGGTGACAGACATAGCGGCAAAGGTGTCACCATGGTAACCATCTCTTAGGGTCAAAAACTTAGTGCGCTGCTGGCCTTTGCTATGCCAATACTGAAGCGCCATTTTTAAACTGACTTCAACGGCTACAGAACCCGAATCGGCTAAAAAGACTTGCTCTAGATTTTCGGGAGCCATAGATAGTAGGGTTTTACACAAATTGATTGCAGGATCATGAGTTATGCCGCCAAACATCACATGGGACATTTTATCGATTTGTGTGTGAGCGGCTTGATTAAGCTGCGGGTGATTGTAGCCATGAATAGCGGCCCACCAAGATGACATGCCATCGACAAGCTGTCGCCCGTCTTCGAGATGAACGTATACACCATCAGCAGAAGTGACAGGGTAGCAAGTTAAAGGGTTAAGTGTTGAAGTGTACGGGTGCCAGATGTGGCGACGATCAAAGTCAAGATCCATAAAAAACCATAGATTAAAAAACAAACAAATGTAAACTTTTGATTTTAAAAGTTGTTGACAGTGTACATGGTGTGGTTAGACTAGCCAAGCCATTCATTACAACAAACTATAAGGAAGTCATGTGGAAGCACGTCACAACTGGACTGTTGAAGGAGTCAGAGCATTAATGGCCAAGCCATTTATGGATCTTTTGTTTGAAGCGCAATTGGTTCATCGCCAGCACCAACAACATAATTATGTGCAAGTGAGTACACTGCTTTCGATCAAAACGGGCGCTTGTCCAGAAGATTGCAAATATTGCCCTCAGAGTGCGCGCTACCAAACCGATATCGAAAAAGAGCGTTTGATGGAAGTTGAACGTGTACTTGATGCCGCGCAGAAAGCCAAAAGTGCAGGGTCAACACGTTTTTGTATGGGGGCAGCATGGAAAAACCCTAAAGCGCGCGATATGCCGCACCTAACTGAAATGATTAAAGGTGTAAAAGGCATGGGGCTAGAAACCTGTATGACTTTGGGCATGTTGACACCAGATCAAGCAAACGAGCTAGCTGATGCAGGGCTGGATTACTACAACCATAATTTGGATACCTCTCCAGAGTTTTACGGCAGCATTATCACAACGCGAACCTATCAGGACAGATTAGATACCTTGTCCCATGTTAGGGATGCCGGAATGAAGATATGTTCTGGAGGCATTATTGGCATGGGTGAGAGTGCCAATGATCGTGCTGGGCTACTAGTCGAGCTGGCAAACCTTCCTACTCACCCTGAAAGTGTGCCAATAAATATGTTGGTTAAAGTAAAAGGAACACCACTTGAGGACGTTGATGATGTGGAACCTTTCGATTTTATTCGCTTAATCGCCATAGCGCGCATTTTAATGCCCAATGCCGCTGTCCGTTTGTCTGCTGGTCGAGAAGATATGAACGAGCAAATGCAAGCGCTGTGTTTTATGGCTGGAGCTAACTCTATCTTCTACGGATGTAAACTCCTCACCACCCCGAATCCTTCGGAAGATAAAGATATGCAGCTGTTTGATAAGCTCGGTATCAATCGACATGAAGTCTCACAACGTCCAGATGAAATTGAGGAGAATGATTTACTTGACCGCGTGGTTGAGAGAGTGGCGGCACGTCCGGAAAAAGGCGATCTATTCTATGATGCCACCATTTAATACTCGCATTTCCAAACAATTGGAAAAACGTTTAGATTCGGGGCTTTCAAGAAACATACGCACGATTGAAGCTGGAAATACCGCTAGTTTGTCCTTTCAGTCAAAGAGGCATATTAATTTTTCAAGTAATGATTATCTCGGCTTAGCGGCGGATAAAACCCTTTCGCAAGCGTGGCAGCGAGGAATTGATTTATACGGTAACGGTAGTGGTGCTTCGCCTTTGGTGACAGGCTTTTCAAAAGCCCATGCCGATTTAGAAGCCTCGCTTTGTGATTGGCTTGGCTTTGAACGAGCGATCTTGTTTTCTTCAGGTTTTTCAGCCAATCAAGCCGTATTGTTTAGCTTGATGAAAGAAGGAGATTTGCTTGTACAAGACAAGTTAAATCATGCTTCTTTGATTGAAGCTGGCATACATTCCTCCGCGACGATGAAGCGCTTTCGTCACAATGATATTGGGCATCTTAAAAGAAGGTTAACTTCTGGTGGTTTAGTGGTGACAGAAGGGGTGTTTAGTATGGACGGCGACTTAGCCCCGCTTGCTGATATCCATAATATTACTCAGGTAAATTCTTGGCTTATGGTTGATGATGCTCATGGCATTGGTGTGCTTGGTAATGAAGGGAGAGGGAGTTGCCATAATGCGAATGTAAAACCCGAGATCCTTGTCGTCACTTTTGGTAAAGCACTTGGCCTGTCTGGCGCAGCGGTTATGTGCAATCAAGACTTAGGTGATTATTTTACCCAGTTCGCCAGACATCATGTCTATTCAACCGCTATGCCTCCTTCGCTTGCTTATGCTATCAGCCATAGCATTGAAATGGTTCGCGTCCAGCAGTGGAGGCGCGATAAGCTTGCAGAATTACAAAGTGAGTATCAGCAAAGATTTTCGGTGTTTGATGGCTATATTGAAACCGAAACACCGATTAAGCCATTTTTGATTGGTGATAGTGGCGCATCAGTACAAATTGCCAAGGCTTTGTCAGATATGGGCTTGTGGCTAACCGCGATCAGACCGCCGACTGTTACTAAAGGCGCCGCTCGCCTGAGAATAACATTGACCGCGAATCATAATGTAAATCAAGTCAGGGCCTTAGCCAATGCAGTAGAGCAGGTGATAGAAAAGGTAGCGTAATGGAACAGGCGATTTTAGATTATTCCTTGCCATATGTTGATAAATCGGCTGTTGCCGAGGCGTTTGGCAAGGCGGCAGAAACCTACGATTCTCATGCGGCTTTTCAAAGAGAAGTGGGGACTCGGTTACTTGAGCTATTGCCAAATGATATTAACGGCAAAACCGTATTGGATCTTGGCTGTGGGACTGGCTATTTTGCCGCCTTATTGAGAGAGCGAGGTGCCAATGTCATTTGTTGTGATTTATCGCAGAAAATGCTGGACAAAGCGAGAGAGCGTTGTGGGGTAGAGCAGATGCGCTATCAACTGGGTGATGCGGAATCCTTACCCTTTGCTTCTCAATCGGTAGATTTGGTGTTTTCTAGCTTAGCATTGCAATGGTGTGATGATTTATCCCAGCCGCTGCGTGAAATGCGCAGAGTGTTAAAGCCCAATGGCGGCATATATTTTTCTACCTTACTTGATGGCTCTTTATCTGAGCTGAGAGAAGCGTGGCGTGTGATTGATAAGTATCAGCATGTTAACGACTTTTGCAGTATAGATGAGATAAAAATTGCGTTAGCGCAATCTGGCTCTGATTGTCATCAGTTAGACTTGCCTACTATTACGGTCTGGTATGATTCTGCATTTTCACTAATGCGGGACTTAAAAGGGATTGGTGCTAGCTATGTGCATGGACGGTCTCAGGGATTGACTAGTCGTAGTATGTTGCAAAACGTCGAGCAGGCTTATCAAAAATTTCGAAATGATAAAGGTTTGGTGCCTGCTACATATCAGGTTTGTTTGGGGGTAATTCATATATGACTCATGCTTTTTTTATTGCGGGTACGGATACTGATGTTGGTAAAACCGTAGCCTCTACTGCGATTCTCAATGCACTTGCGCAAAAAGAGGTAAAAACGATTGGTTACAAACCCGTTGCTGCGGGAAGCCAAGAAACAGCGCTCGGATTTCGTAACTCAGATGCCTTGTATCTGCAGAAGGCATCGACTGTTGAAACCGAATATGAAGATATCAATCCTTATCCACTTGAGCTTCCAACATCGCCGCATATTGCCGCGCAGCGTGAAGGTGTGGATATCCAATATTCTGTGCTCAGCGATAAGCTGTCAATTCATAAGGAAAAGGCAGACTTTGTGTTGGTTGAGGGAGCTGGTGGATGGCGGGTACCAGTCAGTGGCGAAGAATGTCTTTCTAGTTGGGTGCAACAGGAAAAACTACCAGTGATCTTGGTAGTGGGTATTAAACTTGGCTGTTTAAGTCATGCTATGTTAACCCTTGATGCGATAGAAGCTGATGGGTTGAAAGTCATTGGATGGGTTGCGAATAGAATTAATCCAGGTACCGAACATTATGCTGATATTATTACAATGCTCGAGAATAAAATCTCAGCGCCTAAACTTGGTGAGATCCCATACATTCCAAGCATTAAGCAGAAAAACCTCGCCCAATATCTAGATGTTACGACGCTTTTTGACATGTCCTAATTGATGCGGTTTGAATACGAGCAAAAAAGGCTGCTAATGAAATGCAGCCTTTTACAATAGAGAATTAGCTTTCTTGACTGACAGTCATGAGGGATTTATGAGTTTCAGCCACATGCTTTTGCATCTGTTGCTGTGAGCAAATACCGAGCTGTTGTTTAGCTTCCTCTTCCGAGATATCGAGGTGGCAACATAATAAATCAATAGCCATTTGGTAATTGTGTGTCTCCGCCATGATTGTTTCCTTTTTACACATGAGTATCCTATCACTACCCAATCTAACATGTGTGCATTTATGAGCAATAAGACAAAAGTCTAATCTCAGAATTGCTCACTTATGGATTCATGCTCTGGCATTTTGATGTTGAATTTTACGGGTGAGAAACTAAATGTTGCAATTTGCTTCTACCACTTGTAATTAAAAGCAATAGACTATATCTAATAAAGAGATAATCAGTGTTCAAACGGTGTAGAGTCTTTATCTGGTTTTGTGTTAATAAATGCTAACCCGCCTAAATTGAGAACACTATAAAGAGTTCAATGTCGGAGAAAATTAATGAAGCGTGTAATCTTGTTTTTGGCAACCAACTTGGCCGTCGTATTGGTCCTAAGTGTTGTTTTAAATATTGTCTATTCTGTCACAGGAATGCAGCCTGGTAGTCTTTCTGGCCTGCTTGTTATGGCAGTAGTATTTGGTTTTGGTGGCGCGTTCATTTCTTTGATGATGTCTAAAGGGATGGCTCTTCGCTCTGTTGGCGGTATGGTGGTTGAAAGCCCTCGCAATGAAACTGAGCATTGGTTGCTTGAAACTGTCCGCCGCCAGTCTCAACAAGTCGGAATTGGAATGCCAACCGTTGCCATCTATGATTCAGCGGATATTAACGCTTTTGCAACAGGAGCAAAGCGGGATGACTCTTTAGTCGCTGTATCTACTGGCTTACTTCACAATATGACCCGTGATGAAGCGGAAGCAGTGTTGGCACATGAAGTTAGCCATATTGCAAATGGAGATATGGTCACCATGACGCTTATGCAAGGAGTTGTGAATACATTCGTGATTTTCTTATCGCGCTTTATCGCCAACATTGTTTCTTCAAACGATGAAGAAGAGGGTGGTAGCAATATGATGGTGTATTTCGGTGTGTCGATCGTTTTAGAGTTGGTATTTGGATTCCTAGCAAGCTTTATCACTATGTGGTATAGCCGTCATCGAGAGTTTCATGCCGATGCTGGCGCCGCTAACCTGGTGGGTAAGCATAAAATGATTGCCGCTCTGGAGCGTCTTAAACTCAGCCATGAATCACAACTTGAGGGTTCAATTATGGCATTTGGTATCAATGGTAAACGTTCAGTGACAGAGCTATTGATGAGCCACCCACCACTTGATAAGCGAATTTCTGCTTTGCGCGATCTATAGAAGGGATTATAGGTTCAATTATGCCCTAATAAATTGAAAAGGCTTAGTTTATAACTAGGCCTTTTTTTGATCCCTTTGAAACAGTCACCGTATAAGTTATACAAAATTTTATTTGTACAACTTTTCGGTTTCACCTATTGTTTGTATGTTGTACAAGAAATTTATGTGTATAACATAACGAGAGGTGATCCAATGGACGTAGAAACAGTCGGCGAGGTTTATCAAAAGCTTAACAAGTCAAACCTTCACCTGTTGTCAGATGTATATCATCAAGAAGTTGTGTTCGAAGATGCTGCGCACAAACTAGAGGGATGGACGGAGCTAGAAAGCTATTTCCAAACCCTGTACAGCAATGTGAAACGTTGTGACTTCGATATTATAGAACACCAGCAATCTGGAGACAGTGGGTTTCTGACTTGGAAAATGGCATTAGAGCACCCCAAGCTATCTAGTGGGTCTACTGTTTATGTCAACGGCGTTAGCCACTTAAAATTCTCTCAAGGTCGGGTCATCTATCACAGAGATTACTTCGATCTTGGAGAAATGCTCTACGAAAATTTGCCTTTACTGGGGTCGTTGATAAAAGCAATCAAAGTGAGGTTAGGCAAATGAAAACGGTCTTGATTACGGGAGCAACATCGGGAATCGGACTTCAGTTAGCGATCGACTACGCTAAAACTGGCGCTGCTGTGTACGCATGTGGTCGAAACCAAGAACGTTTGAATGAATTGAGTTCCCAGTTTGCAAATATTCATACTTTGGCGTTCGACCTCACCGATCTTGATGCCACAAAACATACGCTATCGTCATTAGAACACATTCCTGATTTGTGGATATTGAACGCAGGGGATTGCGAATATATCGACGATGGACAGCTTGATGCCAAACTAGTAAAGCGCGTCTTCGACATTAACGTTCTGGGCCTTACCAATGCGATCGAAGCTTGCCAGCCACATTTTAGTAGGGGCCAAAGATTGGCTATCGTAGGCTCTATTGCGAGTGAAGTTGCTTTGCCACGAGCAGAAGCATACGGAGCGTCAAAGGCGGCGGTGAGTTATCTTGCTAGGGCGCTTCAACTTGATCTTAAACCACAGGGAATCGACGTATCTATCATTTATCCTGGTTTTGTCAAAACACCACTTACAGACAAAAATACCTTCGATATGCCGATGTTAATTTCATCTGAACGAGCATCGAGAGAAATTAGAGAAGGCCTAGCAAAGGGACGCAGCCACATATATTTCCCGAAAAAATTCACATCCATTTTGCGTTTAATCGGCGCGCTTCCATACCGCTGGCAGAATGTACTGACGGCTAAGCTACTTACCCAATGAAAAAAGGAATAATAACATGAATGTAGCGATAATCGGTTCTGGGATCTCAGGCTTAACATGTGGGTATTATTTACATAAAGAGCATAACGTTACTTTGTTTGAAGCCAATGATTATATTGGTGGCCACACAGCCACGGTCGACGTTCAGCTAGACGGAGAGAGCTACGCTGTTGATACTGGGTTTATTGTTTTTAACGATAGGACTTATCCTAATTTCATCGAATTGATGGACGAAATCGGTGTGAGTGGGATCGCGAGTCAAATGAGTTTCAGCGTAAGAAACGATGCAAATGGGCTTGAATACAATGGTCATACGGTATCGACATTGTTTGCCCAAAAGCGTAATTGGCTAAATCCAAAGTTTTATCGCTTTATTTTTGAAATACTCCGATTCAATAAACAGGTTAAAGCTATTGCGAACCAAAATGAATGCCAAGACATAACATTGGATGAGTTCCTTACGTCTCAGGGGTTTAGTCGTTTTTTTTGCGACAACTATATTCTTCCCATGGGCGCTGCAATTTGGTCTTCTACATTGGCTGACATGAGAGCCTTTCCACTGGCTTTCTTCGCACGATTCTTTTTAAATCATGGATTGCTTGATATCACTAATCGTCCTCAATGGTACGTCATAAAAGGTGGATCGCGAGAATATATAGGCCCTTTGACGAAAGGATTTTCAGACAGAATTCGCCTTAACACACCTGTGGATGGTGTGACTCGGGACCAAGCGGGTGTTACGGTTCATTTTGATGGGCGCAGTGAACGTTTTGACCATGTCATTTTTGCCTGTCATAGTGATCAAGCACTTAAGATGCTGAAAGACGCAAGCTCAGCTGAGTATGCCGTGCTATCCAAATTAGAATACCAAGCTAACGACGTGGTGCTGCATACTGACGAAAGCATACTGCCTAAACGAAAAGCCGCTTGGGCATCATGGAACTATCGACTATCTGGCGCTGAAGAAGAAGAAAAACTAGCCCCAACGTTGACTTACAATATGAACATACTGCAACACATAGCAGCGCCTCAAACCTTTTGTGTCTCTCTAAATAGCAACGAGCAAATAGACCAGAGTAAAGTGCTCAGGCGTTTCGTCTATCACCATCCGGTATTTAATAGTCAATCTATGAAAGCGCAAGCACGTAAAGAGGAAATTAATGGCGTTTGTAACACTTGGTTCTGCGGGGCTTATTGGTACAACGGTTTTCATGAAGATGGTGTCAAAAGTGCTCTAGACGTAGTACGAGGGGTCAGGGCTTACAGCTCAGGCCACAGTTCTAAGGGAGCGGCTTAATATGCCGTCTGCGCTCAAAAGTTGTTTGCTTGTTGGTAATGTGAGGCATCGTCGTTTCACCCCGATAGAGCATGAGCTGGACTATACACTCTTCATGCCGTGTCTGGATCTTGATGAGCTTGAAGGACTCAAAAGAAAAATATGGGGCTTTGGTGACAAGTGGTGGCATTGGGCAAGGTTCAAGCGCAGTGACTACTTAGGAGTCGGAGACTTGAAACAGTCGGTACTTAAGAAGGTTGTCGAATTAGGGGGAGAGCGTCTTAATGGGAGTGTGAAGGCTGTGGTTCACCTCAGATATTTTGGCATCTACTTCAGTCCTGTTAATTTTTACTATATTTATGACGAACAGGATTGTTGGCGTTACTTACTTGCTGAGGTAAGTAATACTCCATGGAATGAAAGATATTACTACCTGTTGGATGTATGTAATGAGGATACTTGGGTTCACTCAAAAGCATTTCATGTCTCTCCATTTAATCCAATTGACCAGGAATATCGATGGAAAATTAAGCCCATGAATCCAAACTTATCTATCCATTTGGAGTGCCATCGTCAGGGCAAACAATTTGACGCCACGATGAAAATGAAACAGCGAACTTTAAGTTCTCGAAGTCTACTTAAGCATTTGATAGTTACACCAGTACTCGCCGTCAAAATGCTTGTTGGGATTTATTGGCATGCACTAAAGCTTTGGGTCAAAGGTGCCCCTTTTTACTCTCACCCTAAGTATCGGCAGGGTAAAGAAGCTCAACCAACTCATCATAGAAATGTCGAAAAATAATTTGGAGCTGACACAATGATTAATTCACAAACGCTACCTCTGCCCAAGGCATTAACACCTGTATATAAAGCGGCAAGAAACCTTGCATTTTCTTGTTTGCAAAGGCTACAACATGGCTCCTTAACTGTCATAGAGTCGTTTGAATCACGGTCAGATGAAGACTCTACCACACGATTTGGTGATTTAATTGATGGGGAAACACATGCGGTAATTGAGGTTAAACACCCTGCCTTTTATGCTCGACTTCTCAAAGGAGGAAGCATAGCTGCAGGTGAAGCTTATATGGATGGGTGGTGGGAAAGTAGCGATTTGACATCTCTGATGAAGCTGATGGCACAAAATTTAGCAACATTAGATTCGATTGAAAAGAAAAGCAGTGTGTTCTCAAAACTTGCCTACCAAGTCGGACACTGGCTCAATCGCAATACATTGGTTAACTCTGCTAAGAACATACAAGCTCACTATGACTTGAGTAATGAGCTTTATGACACATTCTTAGATCAGAAAATGCTTTACTCATCAGGTATTTATCGAAAAGAACAGGACACTTTGGAGCAAGCTCAAATCAACAAAATGGAGCGCTTGTGTCAGCAGCTCAACCTGAGTGAAAACGATTCAGTAATTGAAATTGGAACGGGTTGGGGCGCCATGGCTATATACATGGCGGAGCAGTATGGTTGCCATGTGACCACCACGACGATCTCGCAGCAGCAGTACCTGTATGCAAAGCAAGAGATAGAAAAAAGAGGGTTGGGAGGCAAGATCACCTTATTGCAGAAAGATTATCGTTTGCTTGAAGGCGAATTTGACAAGCTAGTATCGATTGAAATGATTGAAGCCGTTGGCAAGCAGTTTTTAAATTCATACCTTGAAAAATGCCAGTCTTTGCTTAAGTCAGGTGGCTTGATGGCTATTCAAGCGATTACCATTGCCGACCAGCGTTACGCCGATTACAGCAACAGCGTCGACTTCATTCAAAAGTACATTTTCCCTGGCGGTTTTTTGCCTTCTATCACGGCATTGACCCAGGCGACCACTAAACACACAGATCTGGTACTTAGAGATTTGTTTGATATTGGCCAGGATTATGCTCGAACATTAAGAGACTGGTATACACGCTTTAATTATTCTGAGAAGCGGGTACGACAGTTGGGGTTCGATGAAAGGTTTATCCGCATGTGGAACTATTACTTTTGCTATTGTGAGGGTGGATTCCGAGCGCGGTCGATCAGTACAGTCCACATGACGTTCCAACGTCCATAGTTCTGAGTATTCGGAGAACAAGATGAAACAGCTACTCATAGCGTCGACATGGTTCCAAGTACTTTGGCTATGCGCTGTTTTTGGTAATTATCAATGGCAGAATCTAACGTTAATTCTGGTGGTTACAACCCTGATTATATCGGCTTTTAAGGGATGGCTACACTGGCGAAACTGGGCCAGTATTTTAGTCGTAGGTTTGATCGTCGACTTTTTAAACATCATGTTAGGTCTGTTTCAATTTGAGCATCAGGGCTTCCCAATTTGGCTTGCTGCTCTTTGGATGTTGTTTACTTGGTATGTGCACTTTTTACACCCATTTGTGAGCCATTACCCTGCGTTGGTCGTATCAACAATAGGAGGGATCGCTGGAGCACTGAGCTACATGGCGGGAGAGAAGTTTGGCGCAGTCGCGTTTGGATTACCTTTCTTTTCTGTTGTGGCCATTTTGCTGGTTGAGTGGTTCCTTATTATCTTGATGATACTAAGGGTATATGGGCATGAAGTACGCAATGATGATGGTAGCTTATCTAACTCTGACAGCTAGTGCTAAAGCCTCAACGGCCTTGGAAAAATCACCACATGAGTGGAGTCAATGGTCTAGTGTGGGGCAGGCGCAGTTGTCGATGTTATTCTTTGACATTTACAAGTCGCAACTTCTTAGTCCCAATGGTCGATATATTGTTGGAGATGACATCACTCCGCACCCTTTGGCACTTTCCATTACGTACCAAAGAGATATATCTCAGAAACAGCTTGTGAAGGCGACCGTTGAACAGTGGGACAAACTTGGGTATGAATCAAGTACAATAAGCCTGTGGGCTCAACGTCTTGAAGCTATCTTCCCAGATATTGAAGAGGGTAACAATTTGACTTATGTCACCGATGGGTATCATGGACGATTTTTCTACACACGACCCAACGACAAAGCAGAGTTGATCGGAAAGATAGAAGAAGAAGCATTTAACGATGCGTTTCTAGCTATTTGGCTTTCCCCTCAAACCGAATATCCTAGTTTGAGACGAGATTTGATCGGGGGTTACTGATGTTTAAGCAGGTGAGACGCTTATTTTATACCCTTTTTATGGCTCTGGGCTTAACTGCTTGTAGCGCGGACATTGACGACTATCGAGAACATGAACCTAACTTCGATCTGTTCGAATATTTCGAGGGAGAATCGACAGCTTGGGGAATGGTGCAAGATTACACTGACCTGCAGACAAGGAGATTTGAAGTAGCCATAGTTGGAACAATAAAGGGTAACACGCTTACTCTTGTGGAAGACTTTGTGTTTGATGATGGTGAAAAGTCACGTCGCGTATGGAGTATAGAGCGTCTAGAACAAGGTCAGTATCAAGGACGAGCAGACGACATCATTGGAATGGCAAAAGGAACACAAGTCGGAAATGCTCTCCGGTGGCAATATGACTTTGCTCTTCAACTAGAGGACTCGACTGTGGTGGTGTCTTTTGACGATTGGTTGTATCGCCAAGATCAAAACCATGTATTCAATTTAACTAAGATAAAGAAGTTTGGCATCGAAGTCGGACAGATTACTTTGTTTTTTCAAAAGACAAGTAGGTGAGTAGCTTTATTGTACAAAAATACAAAAGGACGGCAAACTAGCCGTCCTTTTTTAGTTAGTGAGAAAGCTTTCTATAGCTTATCGGTTAGCTCGATTGCTTGACCTATGTAATTAGCTGGCGTCATTTGTTTTAAACGTTCTTTCTCGTGTTCTGGTAATGCTAGCCCTTCGATGAACTGTTTCATTGCTTCGCCATCAACACGTTTACCGCGAGTGAGTTCCTTTAGTTTTTCAT
Organism: Vibrio sp. Of14-4; assembly: GCF_022347625.1. NCBI lineage: Bacteria > Pseudomonadati > Pseudomonadota > Gammaproteobacteria > Vibrionales > Vibrionaceae > Vibrio > Vibrio sp. Of14-4. Next base: position 277,045 of record NZ_JAKRGI010000001.1, read on the forward strand.
AAGGCTTTTCAATTCCATAGCGGCGCATAACAGTTTGAACTGGTTCTGCAAGCACTTCCCAGTTTTGATCGAGCTCTGCTAGAAGAGCATCACGATTGACTTCTAGTTTGCTGATGCCTTTAAGTGTTGACGTATATGCAATGATTGCATAACCGACACCAACACCTAAATTACGTAGGACTGTTGAGTCCGTTAGATCACGCTGCCAGCGAGAGATTGGAAGTTTCTGCGCTAAGTGTGCAAACACTGCATTAGCAAGACCAAGGTTACCCTCTGAGTTTTCAAAATCAATAGGGTTGACTTTATGAGGCATAGTTGAAGACCCAATCTCACCCGCAATGGTTTTTTGCTTGAAATGACCCAGCGCAATATAACCCCAAATATCTCTATCAAAATCAATCAATATGGTATTGAATCGAGCAATGGCATCGAACAATTCTGCGATGTAATCGTGTGGCTCAATCTGAGTTGTGTATGGATTCCAACTCACGCCCAGAGATTCAGTGATGAAGTCTTCAGAAAACTGATGCCAGTTTAACTCTGGATAAGCGGACAAATGGGCATTGTAGTTGCCTACTGCACCATTAATTTTTGCGAGAATTTCGACACTAGCAATTTGCTTATACTGACGCTCCATGCGGTACGCAACATTGGCCATTTCCTTCCCCATAGTTGATGGAGACGCTGGTTGACCATGAGTTCGAGAGAGCAGTGGAATATCTCGATATTCAACAGCAAGAGCTTTGATGGCATCAATGATGTTGCGTATTTCGGGCAGAATCACAGTCTCACGCGCTTCTTTTAGCATTAGCGCATGAGAGGTATTGTTGATATCTTCAGAGGTACAAGCAAAATGTAGAAATTCATTAACAGCGTGCAATTCAGGGATGTCAGCAACTTTTTCTTTCAGGAAATACTCTACCGCTTTGACATCATGGTTGGTTGTACGCTCAATTTCTTTGATTCTACGTGCATCTTGCTCAGAGAAATTGTCAGCAAGCTCGTTTAAAAACTGATTCGCTTCTGCACTAAAAGCTGGGACTTCTACAATTTCGGCTGTCGCTGCAAGTTTTTGTAACCAACGGATTTCGACGATAGTACGGTATTTAAGTAGACCATATTCACTAAAAATCTCGCGTAAAGCTATAGTCTTGCTTCCGTATCGGCCGTCTACTGGTGAAACAGCAGTCAATGCTGACAGTTCCATGATGTTCTCCTGAATTGAGTGTCTAAATGTCGTGAGCTTTATACCAATAACTTACACGATTGTCACGCACATTGCGCAAACGTTTGCTGTGGTGGTTTTTAGGATATAACAGCCAACTCTGAACTAACTAAGTTGGCCATTATGTTTAAATTCTTGCTAATAGGATTCGAGCTTGTTCGACCATTTTCTTTCGCCCAAAGATGAGGTGTCGCCTCTTGCCTCCTACTTGGCGCCATAAAACAGCACTGCGAATACCCGAAAGTAACAAAGCTCTGACCTTGTGCTGGTTATTTATTTGCTGTAGTACAGATGGTGTTCCTGTTACCTGTATTCTTGGGCCTATTGGACTGATAACGTCGAGATAGATACTTGCGAGGTTACTCAGCATTTGTTCATCTAATAAGTCAAAATGATCAAGCTGCCTATCTATCATTTGGATTCGGTCTCCCAGTTGAGACATCGCATCTTTACGTCCACTTAGCTTCCTTTCAAGTGCCATCAAACTGATGATGTAACGAGTAACTTCACTGCCCGAAGGGGTACTATCTATCCCTTTAACAATGCATTCTAGCCCGATTTTTAAATTTGACTCTCGACCAAAAACACCCACAGTATTGGCTGGGGAGGTGTTTAGAATTGCTTTTAGCGATGCTTCAAATGCGTCAGAGTCACAGTGACCGTTTTTCGCTACTTGTTGAACGAGAGCAACAGCTTGGCAAATCCCGGCAAAAGCGATAGTTTGGTCATAAAGTGCATTAGCCACAGACAGTACTCCTAAATACGTTCTTTAATAATGCCACCACCTAAGCACGCTTCTCCTTGGTAAAATACAGCGGATTGGCCTGGTGTAACAGCGACTTGAGGATCATCAAATATGACTTTAATGGTGTTGTCATCAACCGGAATAATGGTGCAGGGTATATCAGCTTGGCGATAACGTGTTTTCACGGAACATTGGAAAGGTTCTGTGATTGTTTTGCGATTGACCCAATGCAGTTGTGAGGCAATTAAGCCTTGAGACTTTAGTAAAGGGTGATCGGCACCCTGCACGGCAATCAGTACATTTCTCTTGAGGTCTTTATCTGCGACATACCAAGGGTCTTCATTACCGCCGCCACCTTTTTGCCCACCTATATGTAGGCCTTTTCTTTGACCTAGAGTGTGATACATAAGCCCTTGATGCTCACCGATCACCTTGCCCTCTGGAGTTTCAATTTTTCCCGGTTGTGCTGGAAGATAACGTGAAAGAAAGTCAGTAAACTTACGCTCACCAATAAAGCAAATACCGGTCGAATCTTTTTTCTTAGCGGTAATGAGATCTTGCTCTTCTGCTATTCTTCGCACTTCTGGCTTTTCTAATTCACCAACAGGAAAAAGGCTACGAGCAACTTGCTCATTGCTGAGTGTATATAGGAAATAGCTCTGATCTTTATTAGAGTCTAAACCACGAAGCATTTTTACTTCGTCTACATTGTCTGAAAACGTCCGGCGCACGTAATGGCCCATTGCAATGTAGTCTGCATCAAGCACCTCGTCGGCAAATTCTAAAAACGCTTTGAATTTTATTTCCTTGTTGCAGAGGATGTCAGGATTTGGAGTACGTCCAGCTTTATATTCTGATAAAAAGTACTCAAAGACATTGTCCCAATATTCCGCAGCAAAGTTAATTTTATGTAGGTAGATACCCAACTTGTCACAAACCGCTTGCGCATCTGCTAAGTCTTCGGCTGCTGTACAGTATTCCTCGTTATCATCTTCCTCCCAGTTTTTCATGAACAAGCCTTCTACTTGATAGCCTTGTTGTTTGAGAAGAAAAGCGGAAACGGATGAGTCGACACCGCCAGACATGCCCACGATGACTTTCTTTTTACTGTTGTCAGTATAGTTCTGAGACATTTCAAAACACCACACAAATTAACTGGAGGCAAATCTTAACAGAAAGCGTTAGCGGGTGACAGTTTCTCGGTTGAAAACACCGTTCATTTCTTAGTTGATAGTTCATGGGGAGCGTTAACTTTCGCCAAAGCAAGCCAGTAGAATTCGGTGATTTATTATTTTATTAATAATGCAAACGTTTGCTACAATTGAAAGGTTGCTGCATCTGATCGCGCAAGGTAGAATCCAAACCCTTTTTCATCCCTTACTCAGAAAAATTTGCTATGAAGTTCCCAGGTCAACGAAAATCTAAACATTATTTTCCTGTCCATACACGTGATCCTCTGGTTAGCCAGTCTCAACAAAGTAAGAAGGTATCGAGTACACACATTATTGGTATTGATCAAACTTTGGTAGATATTGAAGCCAAAGTGGACTCGGAACTTATTGATAGATATAAGTTGAGTAAAGGGCACTCATTAGTTATTGATGATGATACAGCGGAAGCTCTCTATAACGAGTTGAAAGAAAACAATTTAATTACGAATGAGTACGCTGGTGGTACCATAGGTAATACTCTTCATAATTATTCAGTCCTTGCCGATGATCGCTCAACACTTTTGGGAGTGATGAGTCAGGATATTAAAATTGGTAGTTATGGTTATCGCTATTTGTGTAATACCTCTAGCCGTATGGACCTTAACTATTTACAGGGTGTTGATGGTGCAATAGGAAGGTGCTTTGCATTAATTTCAGATGATGGTGAGAGGACCTTCGCAATTAGTGAAGGCCAGATGAATCAGCTTCATGCAAATAATATCCCTGAGTCTATATTCAAAAATGCATCGGCATTAGTGCTGACATCTTACTTAGTTCGTTGCAAAGAAGGCGATCCTATGCCGAATGCAACAATGAAAGCTATTGAGTATGCGAAAAAGTATAACGTTCCGGTTGTACTAACCTTGGGGACAAAATATGTTATCCAGAATGATCCTATATTTTGGCAAGCGTTTTTACGAGACCATGTAAGTGTAGTGGCCATGAATGAAGATGAAGCTGAAGCATTGACCGGAGAGTCTGATCCGCTTGTTGCTTCCGATAAAGCTTTGGAATGGGTCGATTTAGTATTGTGTACTGCGGGACCGGTCGGATTATTTATGGCTGGTTACACAGAAGATGCAGCTAAACGTCAAACCTCTCTTCCTTTGCTCCCTGGAAGTATTGCTGAATTCAATCGTTATGAATTTAGTCGACCAGCTGAAAAGGCAGCATGTGAAAATCCAATTAAGGTTTATTCTCATATATCACCTTATATGGGTGGGCCTGAGAAAATTAAGAATACAAATGGTGCAGGAGATGCTGCACTTTCTGCTTTATTACATGATATGGCAGCAAATAAACACCATAGAGAAAATGTGCCTAATTCTAGTAAGCATGCTCATACTTTTTTGACTTATTCGTCATTTTCACAGGTTTGCAAATATTCTAATCGCGCTAGTTATGAAGTGCTAGTACAACATTCTCCGCGTTTATCGAGAGGATTACCCGAGCGAGAAGACAGTTTAGAAGAAGCGTACTGGGAACGCTAACATATTGATGGCAATAAAAAAGCCTCATACAAATGAGGCTTTTTTATATTATAAAATCACATATTTAAAGTTTATTTATATATGTAATTAGATTAGGAAATCATCCAGAGATTTGCCAGCATCTAATTTTTCCTGAATTGCAGAAGGCGTACGACCTTGGCCAGTCCAAGTTTTCTTCTCACCGTTACTGTCTACATACTTGTATTTAGCAGGACGCGGTGCGCGCTTAGATTTCTGCTTACCTGCAGACTCTCCAGCTAATGCAGATATAACCATGTTTTTATCTAGCCCTAACTGTTTAATTTGTTCAGCAATATCCGCTAGCTTAGCTTCTTGTGCAGCTTTTTCCGCTAACTCGGCTTCCTCTGCTTCTTTGCGCTCTGAGACAACAGTTGATAGTTTGTCTAGGGCTTCTTCTAGCTGTTCCAGTGTTAGCTCACGAGCAAATGCACGTAGGCTACGAATGTTTAATAAAGTTTTTGTTAGTTCCGACATATAGTTTCTCACTTAATTAAGGAGTCGATGGAATAAATATTAAACCCGTATTATCTGCAATACAATATTTTATAGTTAAATTCTTATAAAAAGTTATTATTTAATGCCTTAACATTAGAATAATGAGACCTTTCTTATTAACTGATTAAAATTTGTTACATAAAATATCGAAGCTTTTGTGATTATGACAATACTTATTGCCAATAAGTTTCATAATAGAGTGATATTTATTTATACAAACATGTTATTTAGTGCTACCCAGTTTGATGATCGTTATCACTGCACTAAGAATTTTTCAGTAAATTACTTTTTTACACTCTATTATTCATATCTTTGCCTGAAAAAATATGAAATAGAGACTAATTGCATAATTAACAAAGATGTTTTTCTAATCACATGAATCAGCTCGTTATTATAGCAGCTATTAATAATATGTATGAACTATTAAAAACTTACTAACAACCTGATATTGGGTACACTTGTTATTTTGCTGACTCTATTGAAATCAAGGCCTAGATAAGTACAATAGCGAGCACCTGAAGCGATGCGTTGTGATGGTTTTGTTAAATTGTCGTGGTTTTTTGCTAATTTTAGCTTCAAATCCCAATCATCGCGGTAGAGGAGCAGGGCAAATAAGTAGGGCTTGTTGGGGTGATGCCAATGAACAAGCGTGAAAGGTTGTTTTGCCGAAGTGGGTTTCCATATCAAAGGAGCTTGCTGGGGTTGCACCCGAAAGGGGTAACACTGCCATAGTCTATTACTTTTAACACTATGGAGCGCTACTGTAGGGCTAAAGATAGGTCAACTAATATCTTTTGCTTCGTCCGCCACTTATTGTTCTGGAATTAATCCTTCAATCAGTCTGCAGTAGATCTCTAACCATTAATTACTGGTTTTTGAAGATCATGAATTTAATTGATTTTGCATCATCGCCGATATCGCTGTTGCCACCACTAGTGGCTCTGAGCTTGGCAATTATTACTCGACGCGTCCTTTTATCTTTGGGTGTGGGTATTATCTTAGGAGCAGCGCTTCTAAATGACTATTCACTTGGCAATACAGTAGGATACGTTGGCTCAACAGTTTCTAGCGTATTCGTTGAGGATGGCGGTATAAATACTTGGAATATGAGTATTTTAGCCTTCCTAGTCTTGCTGGGTATGATGACAGCACTGCTGACTTTATCTGGCGGTACTCTAGCTTTTGCTGAATGGGCTCAATCCAGAGTCAAAAGTAAACGCGGTTCAAAACTACTAGCTGCGTTCTTAGGCGTATTTATTTTTGTTGATGACTACTTTAATAGCCTCGCAGTTGGAGCTATATCTCGTCCTGTCACAGATAGATTTTACGTTTCTCGAGCAAAACTTGCTTATATTCTTGACTCTACCGCTGCTCCGATGTGTGTGATTATGCCTGCATCAAGCTGGGGCGCTTACATCATCACGATTATAGGTGGTATCTTGGTCTCACACGGGATTACCGAATATTCCGCCTTAGGCGCATATGTTCGTTTGATTCCAATGAATTTTTATGCGGTATTTGCTTTGTTGATGGTATTCGCCGTTGCTTGGTTTGGACTTGATGTCGGAAAAATGCGCAAACATGAGATAGCGGCATCTCAAGGTCGTGGTTTCGGGCAACAAGAAGCAGAAGACACTCAACAAGCTCACGATATAAATGAAGAACTCGATATCACTCAAAGTGAGAAGGGCAAAGTCTCTGATCTAGTTCTGCCTATTGTTTTTCTTATCGCTGCGACCGTTGCATCTATGCTCTACACAGGAGGACAGTCTTTAAGTGCTGATAGTAAGCCTTTTACTTTACTTGGTGCATTTGAAAATACTGATGTTGGAACATCACTGGTTTATGGTGGTCTTGTCGGACTCGCTTTGGCATTAATCACGGTTATAAAGCAAGGTATAGCCGTAGGTGAGATTTCTCGTACGCTTTGGATCGGTGCTAAGTCTATGTTTGGTGCGATCCTAATCCTAATATTCGCTTGGACAATCGGCTCTATTATCGGTGATATGAATACCGGTAAATATTTGTCGACTCTTGCACAAGGTAATATTGGTGTCCATTGGCTTCCTGTTATTCTTTTCCTTCTCGCAGGTCTTATGGCGTTTTCAACCGGAACATCATGGGGCACTTTTGGTATCATGTTACCTATTGCTGGTGATATGGCCGCTGCGACAGAAATTGGTTTAATGCTACCTATGCTAAGTGCTGTGCTTGCTGGTTCAGTTTTTGGTGATCACTGCTCTCCGATATCTGATACCACGATATTGTCATCAACAGGTGCGCGTTGTGATCACATCGATCATGTGTCTACACAGTTGCCCTATGCGCTTTCAGTCGCTGCTGTATCATGCGTTGGTTTCATTTCGCTTGGAATGACAGCATCGATTGGCATTTCATTTTTGGCATCTTTTGTGACTTTTATTGCTGTGTGTGTTTTGCTGTCTTCTTTGTCTAAAACTAAGATGGCGAGTTGCCCAGACGCATAATTGAACTTAAAGTTTTTAAGGGAGCAAATGCTCCCTTTTTATTTGTATAAGACAAATTCAAAAAATCTTTAATTTTTAGTTGAAAAATAAATCATCCTTGGGTAGGGTGGTTGTTAAGCAAGCCAACTGAACAATATATAAGTATGCGCAATTATACAATGAACATTCATCACCATCATCACCCAGACTAGTCTTTCGGGAGATGTGCGCATACCCGGGAGGCAAGAAGCTCCCGGAGGAATAAATCGCTAACACAAGATTTCAACCCTCGGGAGATAACTCCCGAGGGTTTTTTGGTTTTTACGATTTAAGATTTGATTTATACAGGGAAACGAGTAATGACAACACAACGTTTGAGAATAGCGATTCAGAAAAAAGGTCGTTTGAGCAGAGAATGCCAAGAGCTACTTAAAAAGTGCGGTGTTAAGTTCAATATCATGGGAGAGCGTCTGGTTGTCCACTCTTTGAACATGCCAATCGACCTTTTGCTTGTTCGTGATGATGACATCCCCGGCTTAATTATGGATGGTGTCGTAGACCTTGGCTTTATTGGTGAGAATGAACTAGAGGAGGTTCGTTTAGATCGACGAGCACTTGGCGAACCATGTGAATTTATCCCACTTCGCCGACTAGATTTTGGTGGTTGCCGCCTCTCTATCGCAATCGATAAAGATGAAGAATACAGCGGCCCTCAAGATCTGGCAGGTAAGCGTATTGCGACCACCTACCCGCAACTTCTTAAGGCCTATATGGATAAGCAAGGTGTTCCGTTTTCCACCTGCATGTTAACCGGATCGGTCGAGGTTGCACCGCGAGCAGGTTTAGCCGATGCGATTGCTGATCTTGTCTCAACAGGCGCAACGTTAGAAGCTAATGGACTAAAGGAAGCAGAGGTGATTTTTGAGTCCAAAGCCACTTTAATTCAGCGTGTGGGGGATTTTGAAGCAGATAAGACAGCGTTGATCGAAAAACTTCTCACGCGAATGCAAGGGGTTCAACAAGCTAAAGAATCAAAATATATCATGCTACATGCACCAGTAGGTCAGTTAGAGCAGGTAAAAGCCTTACTTCCGGGTGCTGAGGATCCAACCGTTCTTCCTCTCTCATCCGATAAAGAAAAAGTTGCGATTCACTTAGTGAGTACGGAAAACCTGTTCTGGGAAACGATGGAGCAGCTCAAAGAGCTGGGCGCCAGCTCAATCCTTGTTCTGCCAATTGAAAAAATGATGGGGTAGTTGCAATGAAAACCGTTGTCTGGGAAGCTTTAAGCCAAGTACAGCAAGATTCTATTTTGAAGCGTCCTGCCATGCTCGATGGAGCGAGCATTACCGCTGCTGTTTCAAATGTTATTGAGCAAGTTAAGGCTGACGGTGATAAGGCGTTATTTTCCCTTACTGAACAGTTTGACCGTATTAAACCTGAATCAATACGAGTCGCTTCTCAAGATATTGAACAAGCCTCACAACGCTTATCCTCTCGAATGAAAGCAGCACTTGAACAGGCTTACTCAAATATTTCCAAATTTCATACCGCGCAAAAACCACAACCAATTAAAGTAGAAACCCAACCGGGAGTAGTGTGCGAACAAGTTTCACGCCCGATCCAGAAAGTTGGTCTGTACATACCTGGTGGTAGCGCACCATTACCTTCAACGGTATTGATGCTGGGCGTTCCAGCAAAGATTGCTGGTTGTCGTAAAGTGGTGCTTTGCTCTCCACCACCGATTGCGGATGAGATCCTTTATGTTGCTAAACTCTGTGGTATTGATGAGGTTTACAATGTGGGTGGTGGCCAAGCTATCGCGGCCATGGCATACGGTACAGAGACAGTCTCAAAAGTCGATAAAATTTTTGGTCCGGGTAATGCGTATGTGACAGAAGCGAAACGTCAAGTGAGTAATGATTTTCGCGGAGCATCAATTGATATGCCAGCGGGGCCTTCAGAGGTGCTTGTTATTGCAGATGAAAGTGCTGAAGCCGACTTTGTTGCGGCAGACTTATTGAGTCAGGCAGAACATGGACCCGATTCCCAGGTAGTGCTTGTAACACCATCGCCAATTATTGCCGATCAAGTTACAGATGCAATTAGGCGTCAACTGACAGATTTACCTCGTGCTGAAATTGCAGAACAAGCGCTCGCGTCTAGCCTAGTGATTATCGCGGAGTCTTTAACCCAAGCTGTATCAATATCCAATTACTACGGTCCTGAGCATTTAATCGTTCAGACTAAAAATCCTCGCGAGCTTCTTCCTTTGCTTGATAACGCGGGTTCGATATTTCTTGGTGACTGGTCCCCAGAATCAGCAGGTGACTATGCGTCTGGAACCAATCATGTGCTTCCAACTTATGGTTACACCCGCACGCACTCGAGCCTTGGATTATCGGACTTTTCTAAGCGTATGACAGTACAGGAGCTATCTGCTGAAGGCTTGAAAAATCTCGCCCCTACTGTGATAACCATGGCAGAGGCGGAAGGCTTAGATGCTCATAAACGTGCAGTGACTATTCGAGTCGAAAAATTGAAGTCTAAAGGATAATCACAATGGAAAAGTTAGCAAGAAAACAAATCCAAACTCTTACTCCCTATATGTCTGCTCGCAGAATAGGGGGAAGTGGTGATGTGTGGCTCAATGCCAACGAGTCACCATTCAATAACGAATATAAAACCGATTTTGCACGTCTTAATCGCTATAGTGAGTGCCAGCCTAACGAGCTCATTTCTGCCTATGCCGCTTATGCTGGGGTAAGGCCTGAGCAGACCATTACCACTCGTGGAGCCGACGAAGGGATCGAGCTACTAATGCGCGCTTTTTGTGAGCCAAGAGAAGATGCGATTTTATACTGTCCACCGACTTACGGTATGTACTCAATCAGTGCTGAAACCATGGGAGTTGAGCAAAAAATAGTGCCGTTGACATCAGATTGGCAACTCGATTTAACCAAGATCGAAGCTAACTTAGACAAGGTGAAACTGATTTTTATTTGCTCTCCAAACAACCCGACAGGGAACTTAGTTAAGCGTGAAGACATAGTAGCACTTCTTGAGATGACTAAAGAGCGTGCCATTGTTGTCATGGATGAGGCCTACATTGACTTTTGTCCCGAAGCTTCAACGGTTGATTTGCTGTCTCAATACTCAAATCTGGCCATTTTGCGCACTTTATCCAAGGCATTTGCTCTTGCAGGACTGCGCTGTGGATTTACCCTAGCAAATCAAGACCTAATCAAGGTGCTGCTCAAAGTCATTGCGCCATACCCAGTTCCAGTTCCTGTTTCCGAAATCGCCACACAAGCACTGTCTGAAGCGGGCTTAGCACGAACCAAATTCCAAGTGCTGGATTTGAATGCCAACCGCGCTTATTTGCAAGTTGGCTTATCTATGATTTCGGGCCTAGAGGTATTTGAAGGCTGGGGTAACTATTTATTGGTTAAGTTTCCAGATGGCGATGCCCTATTCAAAGCGGCATGGGACACAGGTGTTATTTTACGCAATTCACCGATTGAGAACTGTGTGCGTATCAGTGTTGGTAACCGTGATGAGTGTGAAAAAACGCTCGGTTTTATAAGAAATTACTACTCATAGTTAGTGAAAAAATAAAGTGCGTTGACTAAAGGTGAGCGCTAAAAATTGCAATAAGGAAATTCGAGTGAGCAAACAACAAAAAATCCTTTTTATCGACCGTGATGGAACCTTGATAGTAGAACCACCTACTGATTTTCAGGTAGATAGATTAGACAAACTCAAGTTTGAGCCCTTTGTCATTCCAAGTTTATTGTCCTTGCAAGAGGCGGGGTATCGTCTTGTTATGGTCACCAACCAAGATGGGTTAGGTACAGACAGTTACCCACAAGAAGATTTCGATGGACCACATACTATGATGATGGACATCTTCGAATCTCAAGGGGTAAAGTTTGATGATGTGCTGATTTGCCCACACTTTGAACATGACAACTGTTCGTGTCGCAAACCCAAACTAGGGCTTGTTAAAGAGTATCTCAGAGCAGGCAAGGTTGATTTTCAGAACTCAGTTGTTATTGGTGATCGTCAGACGGATTTGCAATTAGCAGAAAATATGGCCATCAGAGGCATTCAATATAATCCACAGACAATGGGCTGGCAGCAGATTGTCAACGACTTAACTATCAAAGCACGCGTTGCAGAAGTAGTGCGCACCACTAAAGAAACAGATATCAAAGTTGCGGTTAACCTTGATCAGCAAGGAAGCAATGATATTTCAACCGGACTAGGCTTTTTTGATCACATGCTGGATCAAATTGCGACACACGGCGGGTTTCAGATGGCGTGTAAAGTCGATGGTGATTTGCATATTGACGATCACCACACAGTAGAAGATACCGCTTTAGCTTTGGGACAAGCACTGAAAGAAGCCTTGGGTGATAAACGTGGTATTGGTCGATTTGGCTTCAGTTTACCCATGGATGAGTGTTTGGCCCAATGCGCGTTGGACTTGTCTGGTCGTCCTTACTTGAAGTTCGATGCGAAGTTTAGCCGTGAACAAGTAGGAGATTTATCTACTGAAATGGTTGGACACTTTTTCAGGTCGTTAACAGACACACTAGCTTGTACGCTACATCTTTCTTCATCTGGCGACAACGACCACCACATTGTTGAAAGTCTGTTTAAAGCTTTTGGCCGCACAGTTCGCCAAGCGATTAAAGTTGAAGGTACTGAGTTACCCAGTAGTAAAGGCGTACTTTGAAGGAGAACCATGCAGTGAAAGAACAGAAAGTGGTTATTATCGATACAGGTTGTGCCAACGTGTCGTCGGTAAAGTTTGCCATCGAACGCCTGGGTTACCCAGTGACTATTTCAAGTGATCCTCAGGTTGTGTTATCGGCCGATAAATTGTTTTTACCCGGAGTTGGCACCGCAAGTGAAGCGATGAAAAACCTTCAACAACGTGATCTTGTCCGCTTGGTTAAACAAGTCGAAAAGCCGCTTCTGGGTATCTGTTTAGGGATGCAACTTTTGGCCAAGGCCTCTCAAGAAAAAGGCCAGAAAGCAGATGAGTTTGTTGAGTGTCTTGGACTTTGTGATAGCGAGGTGATTCGGCTCGAGGCAGACGATTTGCCTTTACCTCATATGGGCTGGAATACAGTATCTGCTAAAACAGGTCATCCCTTATTTAAAGGTATTGAAGAAGGGGAATATTTCTACTTTGTACACAGCTTTGCAATGCCAGTCGGCAGTGACACGATAGCTGAAAGTGATTATGGCAGCCCTTTTTCAGCAGCGGTGCAAAGCGGCAACTATTTTGGTGTCCAGTTTCACCCTGAACGCTCTTCGAAAGCAGGGGCAAAGCTTATCCAAAACTTCTTAGAACTATAAAAGGGATTGATTGTGATTATTCCAGCTCTTGATTTAATCGAAGGACAGGTGGTTCGCCTTTATCAAGGTGATTATGGTCGAGTGACCGAATACAAAGTGGATCCAGTGGAACAATTTAACTTATACCACCAAGCGGGTGCAAATTGGCTTCACCTAGTTGATCTGACTGGCGCAAAAGATACGGCTGCGCGTCAGCTTGATTTGATTGCGAAGCTGCTTTCAAGTACTCCAGCAAATATTCAAATTGGTGGCGGTGTTCGCACCGAGCAAGATGTCGTGGATTTGCTAGAGGCAGGAGCGCAGCGAGTTGTTGTTGGCTCGACGGCAGTTAAACAACCTGATCTGGTAAAAGGTTGGATGGAAAACTATGGCGCTGAAAAAATCGTTCTCGCTTTGGATATCAATATCGATCAAGATGGAGTACGTAAGGTAGCAGTTTCCGGCTGGCAAGAAGACTCTGGCGTAACCATTGAGGCGCTTATTGAAGACTTCTTAAAAGTGGGCTTAAAACATGTTCTGTGTACCGATATTTCACGTGATGGCACTTTGCAAGGCTCAAACGTTGAGCTTTATGTTGATTTATGTAAACAGTATCCGCAGGTACAGTTTCAATCTTCAGGGGGAATAGGTTCACTTGCTGATATCGAAGCCTTGAAAGGCTGTGGTGTGGCAGGCGTGATTGTTGGTCGTGCGTTGCTTGATGGTAAGTTTACAACAGAGGAGGCATTTGCATGCTGGCAAAGCGAATAATCCCATGTCTTGATGTTCGTGATGGGCAGGTTGTCAAAGGTGTTCAGTTTCGTAACCATGAGATCATTGGCGACATTGTGCCTTTGGCAAAACGATACGCTGAAGAAGGAGCGGACGAGTTGGTGTTTTACGATATCACCGCTTCAAGTGATGGCCGTGTAGTGGATAAGAGCTGGGTAGCGAGAGTTGCTGAAGTGATTGATATCCCTTTCTGTGTCGCTGGTGGTATTAAATCGTCGCAAGATGCTTCGAGAATATTAGAGTTTGGTGCTGATAAAGTTTCCATCAACTCTCCCGCACTAGCAAAGCCGGAATTGATTACTGAACTGGCGGATAAGTTTGGTGTTCAGTGCATCGTGGTCGGCATCGACTCGTATTTTGATAAAACCTCAGGTCGATATCAGGTTTATCAGTATACCGGTGACGAACAACGCACAAAGGCCACGTTGTGGGAAACTCGTGATTGGGTTCAAGAAGTGCAAAAGCGAGGTGCGGGCGAAATCGTACTTAACATGATGAACCAAGATGGTGTGCGAAATGGTTACGATATAGAGCAGCTCAACATGGTACGTCAGGTGTGTAATGTGCCACTTATAGCCTCGGGTGGGGCAGGTACAATGGAGCACTTTGCTAAGGCCTATCTAGAAGCGAGTGTTGATGGTGCGTTAGCGGCCTCCGTTTTCCATAAACAAGTGATTAATATTGGTGAATTGAAACAATATTTAAAACAACAGGGTATTGAGGTACGGCTATGACATTTAAAGTGGAAGAAGCCAGCTTGCTAATCGAGCGAATCAACTGGAGTAAAGTCGATGGACTTGTGCCCGCGATCATACAGGACTTTTGTTCCAGCCAAGTACTTATGATGGGGTACATGAATCAGGAGGCGTTGGCTAAAACCGCCGAAACAGGCAAGGTAACGTTTTTCTCCCGAACTAAGGAGCGCCTTTGGACTAAAGGAGAGACATCGGGCAATGTGTTACAGCTGGTTAATATTTCCTTAGATTGTGATAACGACACCCTGCTCGTTAAAGTTGAACCTATTGGCCCTACATGTCACTTAGGCAACACCACTTGTTGGGATATTGATCCTCAAGAAGAGTCACAAATGGTATGGCTTAATCAACTGGAGCGCTTGCTTGAAGCGAGAAAAAATGCCGATCCGGAATCTTCCTATACGGCAAGCCTTTACGCTAAAGGAACTAAGCGTATTTCGCAAAAAGTGGGTGAAGAAGGGGTTGAGGTCGCGTTAGCTGCGACATCGGGAGACAAGTCCGAGTTGGTCTGTGAATCTGCAGATTTGGTGTATCACCTTATGGTATTACTTCAGGATCAGGGCCTCTCAATGAACGATGTCATTAACAAATTAAAGCAGCGTCATGGTTAACGGTGTTTTTACCTAACTTTCACTCTAGACTTGTTTTTCTGTGACTTAAGCTATTTATCTTCTGCCTATGCAACATGTGGGTAGGGGGTAAATAGCAACTTATTTAGTTCTATTTTCAACTGATATTTATAATACTAAACAATCAACGCCTATAATTGCCTTAACTGATTATCGAGAAAGAGATAATGATCAACTTCTTTAGGGCAGCCCCACTTTTGACACGATTTGTTCTTACCTCTTTTGCATTCTTACTACCTGTTGTTCTTGGTACTATTCTTCTATTTGCTTTGGCACAGGACAGCCTACAGCGTGAAACCAATCGTTCGCTCCAATCTGGCATTGTATTACTTGATAGACTTTTGTGGAATGCGGACGCTGCGGCTCAAAGAGCATACCCGTTTACTCATGGGCAGTGCGATGAGGTTTTGCCTTATATTCGAGACTTAGTTGTCATCATCCCCGATGTTAGAATGATAACTTTGATCAAAGATGGACGAATATATTGCAGTTCGTTACTTGGAAAAGTTGACTCTCCGTTACCCGATTATAGGCTGGTTGATAACTCTTTAGTCCTTATACCAAGCTCCCCTATCAATCCAAAGGAGCCTGCCCTTAGTTTTGTAATGACTCATGGCAATGTGAGCGTTGCTTCTTCTGTTGCTGGCTATTACCTAAAAAATATTTTGACCTTGACTAGCCAAGAAAGATTGATTCACTTACAAATTGGCGATTCTTGGATAGATAAAACAGGTAAAGTCAGTACAAGCCCGATAAAAAGCACCTTAGTAGTCAACTCCAAACATTATCCATACTCCTTGGGTGTATGGTTATCACATGACGACTATTTAGACTTTATGGTATCTCATAAGCAGACCGCAATGGCTATTTTGATACTCTTTTGCGCAGCAATCGCTTGGTATACCTACTGGGTTACCGGAAAACCCGATTCCATGAAGGACAAGATAGAACGAGCTATTCATAGCAAAGAGTTTGTCCCTTATATTCAGCCCTACGTTGACCGCCAATACAGGATTGTCGGTGCTGAAGTATTAATGCGTTGGGATGACCCACAAGAAGGTCTTGTCCGCCCTGATTTGTTCATCCCTCTAGCGGAAGAGACTGGCCTAATCATACCAATGACTCAATCAATTATGACTCAGGTGAGCGATCAGATTTCGCCTCATCAAAAGTTACTGAGCGATAGTTTTACAATATCATTTAATATCTCAGCTAAGCACTGCGTGAATTCTGATCTCTTGGCAGATAGCCTAAGGTTTCTTAACGCCTTCTCACACAATCAAGTTCGATTATGCTTGGAGCTGACAGAGCGAGAATTAATTGAAAATACGCAGGAAGCTAGCAACTTATTTAATGCTTTGCATGATAACAAGATTCAGTTAGCGATAGATGATTTTGGCACTGGACATTCGAGTTTGAAGTATTTGCATCAGTTTCGGTTTGACGTATTGAAAATCGACCAAAGTTTCATTCGCATGATAGGCACAAACTCAGTGTCTGCACATATCGTTGAAAACTTGTTGGATCTCGCCTCAAGGCTTGGGATGACAACTGTAGCCGAAGGTGTCGAAACCATTGAACAAGTTGAATATCTTACAGCTCGCAATATTCATTGTTTACAAGGCTATTATTTTGCTAAGCCAATGCCTATCAAAGATTTTATCCAATTTATTCAACACTCCGGCTAATCTGATGTATGGCTACCTCTCAAACATAAAGTAATAGCTGTAACCCACAATTAAGGCAGGTATTGCCGAATAAAAGGTTGCAGCAAGGGCAGCTCTTGGAGCAAGAGCGATTGCTGGGAATAACGCGTCGCCGTCATTTGATATTGCATTGGCTAGTTGTGTGGAAAGAGGAACAGTTCCTGAGATATAAAGACTCGTTACCAGTATTTGCGGTCCACAACCAGGCAGTATACCCACGGCAAGGCCGACTAAAGGCATCCACACTCCCCACCCAGAAAAGGCACTTGCAAGGTCGATATCACCCAATGCAGTCAATAATTCAAAAGACATGAATGCGACTATCACCCAAGCGGTAACAAAATTGGTGTCTTGAGCCGCCTTTTGTAACGGGTGAGAGGTGACGGTCTTTGTGTCTTCAGACACAGTAGAGCGATAATCCTTGATTTCTTTGGTCAGCGACCAAAGTAACATGCTGATCACAATGAGTATTGCTCCTAGCCACTCCATCGTCTCTGAGGGTAAAGCAAGCAGTTGATTAATGTCGATTTGAAATGATCCCAATAAAGCAACAACGGTCGCTGGAACGATTAGCCATTTCCAAAATGCACCTTGAAGGTTAATGGCTTTTTTCTCAAAACTACTGTGCTGGTTACTATGGGATAGGCAGATTTGAGAGCTTTCTCTGGTATCTTGATTGAGTGGACGTAAGAAGTCATCGGCATGAATAGCATTGACTACCCAACCAGACAGGCACCCAACGACAATACCTATACTGACAACCAGAACGCCTATATCAGGCTTACTGGCGATAAGTAAGAAGGCAGCGTCGCCCATTGTTGATGTCAATACAGCGACAATTGCACCAAAGCCCACTTTACCACTGACAAATTGTGTGGTCACAATGATGGCGCCTCCACACCCCGGAAGGGCACCAAGCAATGAGGCAAACAGCACTTGATAGGCTCGAGAACTCTTGTAGAGATTAACGACTTTATTGTCTTTACTCATCCATAGGGAGAGGTAATGATAAATCGCAAGGGTGAAAGCGACATAAGCCGAAACAGCCCAGAAAGCATCAGAGAGGGTTACTACCGTTACCATTCGCGTTGCGTCATTTAAGAGTAAGGCGATGAGTATGGACGGCAACAGGAGCCTTTTATAGGCTGGACGAAATTGGGAAAAGCTCAGCCATGCAGGCAGAGAGAAAGAGAGTCTAACCGAATTCATTGAGCTACAAATGCAAATGATAATGCTTATCAATTTAGTTTTGTGTGACACTTATTGCAACAAAAAATTGTGATTTGGGCATTTATTTTTTCTAACCCATGACAAATCTCAAAATTCAGGTAAAGTATCCCGCTTTGTGAGTAATTGCCCAATATGGGCCTATTTTAGTCGTAGTAGGAAAAAAGATGATTCTAGTTGTAGGTCACAAGAACCCTGATAGTGACAGTATTTGTAGTGCATTAGTAGCTACTGAGTTACTAAAAGCACGTGGTTTGGATGCCATGCCGATTCGCCAAGGTGAAATAAACCGCGAAACTCAACATATTCTTGAAGTTGCTGGGGCTGAACTACCAGAGCTTCGCACTTCTGTTGCGGGTGAAAAAATTTGGTTAGTCGATTACTCAGATTTAGCCCAAGCTCCAGATGACGTGGCTGAGGCAGAAATTTTGGGTATTGTTGATCACCACAGGCTAGGTGATGTGATGACGATTAATCCAATGGAAGCTTGGATTTGGCCAGTAGGCTGTACCAACACTGTACTTTTCAACATGTTTAAAATTGAAGGGCATGAAATCACCCCTCAAATAGCAAAACTAATGATGTCCGCCATCTTATCTGATACGGTTGGCTTTGCTTCTCCAACTTGCACGCAAAAAGATAAAGATGCAGTAGAGGAGCTAGCCAAGATAGCAGATGTTTGTGATATTGACAGTTTCATAAAAGATTTATTGATCGCTAAAACAAACATTGAAGGGCTATCTGCTGCTGAGTTAGTTGAGAAAGATCTTAAAGGCTATCCATTCAATGGTCGTGATGTCGTGGTAGGTCAGGTTGAACTGGCAACTCTAGAACAGGTTGATGGCATGATTGATGCGCTAGAGCAAGATTTAGAGCGTCGCTGCGTGCAAGATAATCTCGCTTTTGCTGCCGTTATGTTGACCGATATTACGACTGCACAAACTCGACTATTGTATAAGGGGGAATGGGCAGAGAAACTGGCTAAACATGAGTGTGATGGCATGCTTATGATGGAAAATACCTTGAGTCGTAAGAAACAAGGTTGGCCTTGGCTACAAACTGAACTGGTATAATTACTTAGTCAATATCGTCAAGCGCCTGCAGAAATGTAGGCGTTTTATTTAAGGAAAACTCAATGTCACAATCACTATCAGCACAAGAGATTGAAACTGTACTTAAAATGCGTGAAGACGAGCGATTTAGCTACGCAATCAAAGAAATCGTTAAGCACAAGAAGGTTTGGATACTCACTGATGAGCATGGCTGTGTGATGCTTAATACCGAAGACGAAGATTGTGTCCCTATTTGGCCTCATCATGAATTTGCTAGTTTATGGGCGACAGGAGAATGGGAACACTGCAAAGCTGAGTGCATTTCTACCGCAAAGTGGTTCAGTCGTTGGACACGTGGCTTAGAAGATGATGATTTATCAGTGGTGGTCTTTCCTAACCAGAATGAAGAAGGGTTGGTTGTATACCCAGATGAATTTGAATTCGAACTGAGAAAGGCAGAGAAAAAACGTTAGTTGATTTACTAATCCACACTTAGGTGATATCAGTAGGCGATAAGCTTATACAGCTCCGTTGATTTCGCCTCTTTGACTGCATTTTTCAACACACCTTGGTTCTGATAGCGTTTGAGTATAATATCGACCGCGCGTTTTGTATCGACCAAGTTCATACCTGACTTTAGCTCTGGCTCGTAAAGTATTTTAAGCAATATCACGTCTAATGGAGAAAGCAGGTCTTCGGGCGTTTCATCATTAAATATGGAGGGGTAGGCGGCTTTTGAATCGTTAGGGAGTCCCATTGTTTGGGTGACTTCTTCAACAATACAAGCTAGCAGCTTACCGTGTTCCCTTGCTTGATCAACCGGTATAATAATCACTGCTGAGTCAATTTCATTGGTCGTCTTGTTCGTTCTGTATCCCGCTTTACATATTGCGCCATGAGCGTACTTCAGTGCCTCCTCTCCAAGTTCTCGTTTAATATCATTGTACCACTTCGATTGCTGGGTATAGATCCACACAATGTTTGCATCGGTTCGTTTTGACACTCTCGTGATCCTGTGTCCTGTAATCGAGGAGAGATCGCGAATATGGGTATTTGCCAGTTGGTTATGCAAAGCTTGATCTGCGACTTTATGCTCAATCCATATTCGGATTGGTTTGTTCCATTTGGTTAGACGCTGGATACCCTGAGAATACTCATTTTTTAACGCGACTTCTAAAAACGCTTGTTTGACAAAGTCAGTATCTAGCCAAGTTTGGTTCGCACATAGGGCGTTGCTAGTTGCACCCAAGCTAAGTAACAAGCCTAATACCATCCGTGGTGCGCAGTACATTACCCTGAGCCTTTATTTAAAGCATGTGGCTTTGTTGAAATGACTCTCAACCATACGTTGAGTGATAATGTTATTTGGACAGGTTAGGATCTCCTGAGTATTGCCAGCTTCAACGACTTTACCGTCATGCATCACCATCACTTGGTCTGTGATGTGTTTCACCACGCCTAAATGCTGAGAAACGTATATGAAGGATACGCCCATTTCCTCCTGTAACTCGAGGAACAGATTAATGATTTGCGAGCGCATCGCCATATCCAATCCATTGAGCGCTTCGTCAGCAACGATGACTGAAGGTTGAAGTATTAAAGCTCGTGCTAAGCATATTCTTTGCTTTTGGCCTGCCGCGAGCATCTGAGGGTAAAAGTAGGCGTGTTCAGGAAGTAAGCCCACTTTAAGCAACACATCTTTTACTCTCGACATTCTCGCTTCGGGTGTCATCTCGGTGTTTCGTTTCAGTGGTCCTTCGAGAAGATGCCCAATTTGCAGCCGTGGATTGAGAGAGGTATTGGGATCTTGGAATATCATCCTGATTAGTTTACAGCGGGTAGAGTAATCTTTGTGCTCTAATCGCTCACCATTAACTTTTATCTCACCTTCTGTCGGTTCAATGACCCCCGCAAGCATTCTCGCAAGTGTTGATTTACCTGAACCATTCTGACCAATTAAGCCTAATGTTTGTCCTACTTCAAGCCTAAAACTGACTGGTTTAACGGCTTGATGAACTTTTTTATGGAAAAGCCCCGCTCTGGTGACAAAGGTTTTACTGAGCTGATCGACTTCTAGTAAGGCACTCATACTTTTTTCTTCTCCATGTTCAGCGGGAAGTGGCAGGCGAATTTGTGTGTTTTTACTCGACGAGTTTTAGGCATTTCAACACACTGGCGCTGTGCATGCGGGCAACGTGGGCCAAGCCTACACCCAATAGGTAAGTGCTGTAATGGAGGTATGGCTCCCGGTAGAGACTCAAGTTTCTGTTTGTGCGGAATAGCTTCGCTGAAATCTGGCATTGCTTTAAGCAGAGCAACGGTATAAGGATGCTTGGGTTGGGCAAGAATCTTTTTCGTGTCGGCTGACTCCACAGATTGCCCACAGTACATAACGGTAATTCTCGTTGCCCACTGCGTGATTGTTGTAAGATCATGTCCTATCAACATGATCGATGTGTTATTGATTTGATTCATACGACTGAGCAAGCGCAATATTTGCGATTGAGTGATAGGATCAAGATCATTGGTCGGCTCATCGGCAATAAGAAGTTTTGGTTTAGCCGCGATCGCCATGGCTATCATAACCATTTGGCACTCACCATCAGTGAGCTCATAGGGATAGCTTGACATGATCTCGACGTGATTCTTAATTCCTACTTTGTGCAATAAGGTAATCGCTTGTTTTTTACGCCACTTAAATCGCTCCCACCATTTTCCTGAGAATGCATGTGAGGGTATGGACTCGATTAACTGTTTGCCGACTTCTTCAGAAGGGTCAAGACACGTAGAAGGCTCTTGAAATATCATCGCGATATCTCTGGCGATGACTCGCCTACGCTCTTTGGCTGTGAGTTGCAACAAGTCAACATTACCTAAACGCATCCGATCAGCGGTGACTTTCCAGTTCTCTTTGCAAACACCGACAATGGCCTTTGCGACAAGACTTTTACCTGAGCCTGACTCTCCAACTAAGCCACGAATCTCACCTTCGTTCATGGTTAGACTCATGCGATCGACCGCCTTTACTAACCCTTGAGGGGTCTCAATTTCTATCGTTAGATGACGAATATCGAGTAATGGCATTATTCTATCCCTGCATTGAGAGCTTGGCGGACCCCTTCACCCACGAGGTTGATCACGACAACGGTAAACATAATGGCTAAACCAGGCAAGGTAACTGTCCAAGGTGCTAGGTAAATCAACTCAACGGAATCGCCAAGCACGGCCCCCCATTCTGTACTCGGGGCTTGAGCGCCTAACCCCAAAAAGCCAAGCGCTGTGATATCTAAAATGGCTATTGATAGTGCAAGAGTAATTTCTGATGCGATAACGACCAGTATATTGGGCAATATAGAGTTCCAAAGTAGATAAAAGTCGTTTGCGCCATCAAGACGGGCGGCGATGATGTAGTCTTTTTCAACTTCGGTGTGCACCGCAATATAAATGGAACGAACGAAACGAGGGATCAAGGCTAAACATATCGCAAGGAGGATATTAAACTCGCCAAAGCCAAGAAAAGCGACAAATATGATAGCGAGCAGAAGTGAAGGAATTGACATTATCGTATCGAGCAAGTGGTTGAGAACACTCGATAACAGGCCTTTCGTCATTCCCGCCAAAATACCGATTAAGCAACCTACGATTGTAGCGACGAGTGTAATGATAACCGCTGCACCAAAAGTAAGCTGAGACCCGACAATTAGGCGAGAAAGAATGTCTCGTCCTAGGTCGTCGGTTCCTAGAAAATATTCCACAGTACCGGAAGGATCCCATGACGGAGGGATGAGCAGTTCGCCAGTTTGAGCCTGAGGATCATGTGGTGTGAGCCAAGGTGAGGTTAGGGTAATGATGATGATAATTCCCAGACACCATAGTCCAAACATTGAAAGCCCGTTCGAACGGTAACTGCGCCAGAACCGCTCGAATTGCGTAGGAATGCGCTCTTCCTGATAAATATTATCGGTTAGCATACCACTCTTTCCTTACTAGCGGGTTGACCATAGCACCCATTAGATCCGATAAAATATTGGCCGTCAGTACCAAGGTTGCCACTACCATAACCCCTGCTTGAATCGAAACATAGTCTTCATTAGATAAAGCATCTAATAGCCATCGTCCAATACCGGGCCAGTTGAAAATGGATTCGGTAATAATCGCGAGGGTTAACATGCTTGATAACTGCACCCCGATCTTAGGAATGATCGGGGGAATGGCGTTTCTTAACACATGTTGGGTGACAATTTCGTAGGTCGCAAGCCCTTTAATTTTTGCCGCTCGAATATAGTTTTGGCTCATGACATCGGCAACCGATGCCCTCATCAAACCGATAACTTGAGTGGTTGGTGTTAAGGCCAGAACCAAGCATGGTAGTATCAGATGCTCAAGTACGCTTTTGAGCGAATCTGCACGGTATTCACCTTGAGTTAAAAATGAGTCTATGACAGCAAATCCAGTAAAGTGGTCGATTTCATAAAGGAGGTCGTAACGTCCTGCAACCGGGAAAAACTCAAAATGGAGTGAGAATGCCATGATCATAAGCAGTGCGACCCAGAAAATAGGGGCTGAATAACCTGACATAGAAGTAAATGAAATGGCAGTATCGATCCATTTCCCTTGTTTCATCCCAGCCAGCGTCCCTACTGGAATACCAATCAGAAGAGAAAAAACGAAAGCGATTAAGCATAACTCAAGAGTGGCTGGAAACACGACAGCAAGTTCATCCACTATCGGTACCCCATTTTTGGTCACGCCGAAATTGAGGTGCATTAACTCACCTACATAGGTCATCCAACCTTGCCAAAAACTTTCCATAAGCCAAGGTGAGTCAGGATCCAATCTAAGCAAACTAAAGCCGACCATAGACAGGATAAGTAAGGTGATGATAAAAAGATTAAAGCGTTTAAGCGTGTAGAGAAACATTATTTTATCCTCTCTACGGTATCAAAAGGCTGGACATTAAATGGGCTCACCTTAAATCCTTTTAATGACGAATCGTAAGCCTGAAATTGCATCCCGTGACTAAGAGGAATGACAGGAAATTCTTCGTTAAGTATGTTTTGCGCTTGTTTATACAAATTGAGTCGGTAGCGTGGTTTGTCGACCTCAAGCGCTAGATCGAGCAAAAAGTCGAAATCGGCGTTACACCAGCTAGAGACGTTAAGCCCCACTTTTTTAGAGTCGCAAGACAGTAAAGGCCTTAGGAAGTTATCAGGGTCACCTGTATTGGCGATCCAGCCCGTTAGATAGAGATCAACTTCTTGGTTATTAGCAACGTTAGTCCGATCGAAGCGATCGTCTGTGAGTAGCTTTAATTTGATGCCTATATCGGCAAAATTTGCTTGAATTAATTCCGCTGTTTTTCTTGGGCTTGGGTTATAGGCTCTTGGCTCAAGTGGGACCGACATGGTTAACTCTAAACCTTTACCGAACCCTGCTTCCTTGAGTAAAGCAATGGCATAGTTTCTGTCGTAGCGAATTTGGACACTGTCTTTCAAATAGGCCCAAGAGTTAGGTGGAAGCACCGAGTACGCTTGGCTACCAGTACCATAATAGACAGATTCAAGTATGTTCTGGCGATTGATGGCGTAGTTTAGCGCCTTTCTCACTCTAGCATCATTGAGTGCAGGATTAGTGGTGTTGACAGCGATAAAGGAGATATTCATCGCCGGCTTTACCATAAGCTTGATGCTCTCTTGTTTTTTGATCGTCGGGATTTGGCTTGATAGGGGGGAGCTTAATACGTCACATTCATTGCGTAGTAGCTTGGCTAAAGTTCCGGTGCCGCGATGAGAAATATCGAACACGATTTGACTCATTTTGGGCTGGCCTTGCCAATAGCTATTGTTACGTTTCAGTCGTATCAGGTCGTTTACCTGATAATCGTTTAAGTAAAACGGCCCAGTACCAACAGGGTGGCTGTCTATTTTAGGTTTGTCATCGGCGAGCATGAGGTTTCTGGCGTATTCTGCTGAATGAATGACCGCATGACTGGTCGCGATATTAGATAAAAACGTATTGTCTGGGCGGCTCAAAGTGAAGCGCACCTGATGATCTGAGAGTGCTTTAACATCGAGTAAAAGGTCTTGGAAATCAATACCGCTAAACCAAGGATAGAGCCCATTCCCCACAGTATGATAAGGGTGTTTCTCATCGATAATACGTTTGAAGCTAAAGACCACATCTTCAGCGTTCAGTGTGCGTGTCGGTGAAAACCATGGCGTAGTTTGAAAAGAGACATCTTCACGCAAATCAAACACATACTCTGTCCCTTCCTTATTTACTGACCAACGGGTCGCAAGGTTTGCCACTGGCTTGAAGTTGTTAGGGTCAAGGGTTAACAGCGTATCGAAAATTTGCGGGCTTAGGGTTTCTGAAGCGATCCCGCTATCGACAAGTTGCGGATTAAAGCTGTCAGGGCCACCCTGGCCGCAGTAGACGAAGCCAGTTTTACGAATCTTATTGTGATCAATGCCATCACCACAAGCGGAGAGTAAGGTAAGGCCACACAGACTTAATGTCAGTTGAATAAATGCTTTCATAGCGAGAACGATTGTTATGGGCGAAGCACGATATAACGTGCCATTATGCCCTAATAGTTCAGTAATTTACCATTGTTAGTTAGGGTTTATTGACTTTTATGTCCAATAAGACAAATCAGCTCACAGTTGAAATGTCATACTTTCTTATCATGCCTCTTAGCTGATGATAGCTCAGACCCAGCATATCGGCAGCTTTACGTTGGTTAAACTTGCTTTGCATTAATGCCGCAGTGAGTAGGTCGATATCCTGATCTTGCTGCCATGTTTTGTAGTCCATTGGGAAGTGGTAGCTGGTTGTGTTTGTTGTCTCTATGGGTACTTTTTTCTCGTCAATCGGTTGGGCTTCTTGCCACTGATTGATGAAGGGGTCGAATATCAGGCTATCGATAGGCTCATGATGACGGCTATTCTGGTATACGGCTCTTTCAACAACATTCTTTAGTTCACGGACATTTCCCGGCCATTGATAGTCAAGTAGCGCTTGTTCAGCGTGTTGTGAGAAACCAACAAAGTATTCAAGATCGAGCTCACGACACATTCTAATGGCGTAATATTCGGCCAGTAACAGAATGTCCGCTTTTCTTTGGCGCAGTGGCGGCAAATGAATCACGTCAAAAGCAAGCCGATCAAGCAGATCAGCTCGAAAGTTACCTTTTGCAGCCATTTCAGGGAGGTTGGCATTGGTAGCGCAAATGAGGCGAACATTAGCGTTAAGGAGTTGGTGCCCACCCACTCGTTCATATTGACCGTATTCAATGACTCTCAGCAGTTTTTCTTGAACCAAGAGTGGCGCAGTGGCTAGTTCATCAAGAAACAAGGTGCCATTTTCAGCACGCTCAAAGCGACCTCTATGTCTTCCCTTGGAGCCAGTGAAAGCGCCTTGTTCGTGACCGAACAGTTCAGAGTCAATCAGGCCTTCACTCAAAGTGGCACAATTGAGGGAGATGAGGGGCTGGTCCCAGCGCTTAGACAAGTAGTGCAAACGCTGAGCGATAAGCTCTTTACCGGTTCCCCGTTCTCCAATGATAAGTACGGGTCTTTCTATTGAGGCGAGTTTAGAGACTTTGTCGAGGACTTCAAGAAAGGCTGGAGATTCGCCGATAAGGTTTTGTTGCATTCACTCGCTCTCTTGGTGAAATTTACCTAATGTTGGTTAAATTCATCATAGACGAATCGAGTTATCAATGCAAAATATATTAACTATTTGTTTTATATGGCTTTTTAAATTGGCATGTATCTTGGAATAGAAATAAGGATTACATTCATCTGAATAATGTTGATAATCTGGCTATAACAACAATGGCCAGAGTATTGGATAAGGAGCTAAGTCATGGGTATTTTCTCTCGTTTTGCTGACATCGTGAATTCAAACATCAGCGCGCTACTGGATAAGGCTGAAGATCCAGAAAAAATGATACGTCTTATCATCCAAGAGATGGAAGACACACTGGTTGAAGTTCGTACTAACTCAGCAAAAGCCTTAGCCGATCAAAAAGAGCTTGCACGAAAAGTTAACGCGATTGATGAACAAATTGATGAGTGGCAAAACAAAGCAACGCTGGCGCTTACCAAAGAGCGCGAAGATTTGGCCAGAGCCGCTCTGATAGAAAAGCAGAAATTGCAGGATATGCTCAAGGGCCTGCACACAGAACAAACGCTGGTTGAGGAGACAATCGAAAAACTCACTGGCGAAATCTCCAAGCTAGAAAGTAAAATCACAGAAACTCGCGCCAAACAGCAAGCGCTGGCGATTCGCTCTCAAACCGCGACAGGGCGCCGTGACGTGCAAAAACATTTGCATACAGCACGTACTTCTGAAGCCATGGCAAAATTTGAGCAGTACTCGCGAAAAATTGATGAGTTGGAAGCTGAAGCCGATGTCTACGCGCAATCCGGTGAAGCCAAGTCTTTAGATCAAGAGTTCGCTGAACTTAAAGCTCAAGATGACATTGAAAAAGAGCTTGAAAGCCTAAAGCAGCAAGTCAAAGGCAAAAAGTAGTAACTGATTAAATCCAGCCTCACACAAGCTGTTATCGGTAGATGAATTGCTTTCATCGATAACAGCGCAAAAAACCGGTTATCCTTGCTTAGCTAAGGGCAGACAATCGAGCTAAGCAATCCGTATTTAGGAGTTTTATATGTCATCATTTTTTTTAGCAGGGCCATTGATTGTTTTTTTGATTTTTGTGGCACCACTTTGGTTGATATTGCATTACCGCAGCAAGAAAAAAACCGCTGGTGGCCTGTCAGAAGAGGATTTTAATCGGCTGCAAACACTGTCTGAAAAGGCAGAACAGATGCAAAAACGTGTCGACACTCTTGAGCGAATACTAGATACAGAAACGCCTAACTGGAGACGCCGTTATGAATAACAGAGAGCTATATAGAGATACACAGAACGGCAAACTTTCCGGTGTATGTGCTGGCATTGCCAACTATTTTGGTTGCGAAGTTTGGCTTGTCAGAATCCTAGTCATCTCAGCCGCTCTTTTGGGGGGAAGCTTTCTAGTGCTGCTCGCCTATATAGCCATGACCTTTATGATAGAAAAGCAACCTGATAACTATGTGATGTCCCTTAAAGCCGAGCAGGAGCACAAGCTAAAAAACAAGCCTTGGCAACAAGGCCAGACTCCTGATGCATTGCTAAATACGATTGAAAACGACTTTGAGCAACTAGAAGGTAAGGTGCGCGAAATAGAAGCATACGTCACCTCTGAAACCTTCAAAGTAAACAAGGAATTTAGTCGTTTATAAATCAATTGTGGGAGCTAGAGTGACATTTAACAGAAAATAACTAATTATTATAATAATTTACTGGTAAGTATTTGGCAGTCGTATAATCATTCATCTATCTTTGGCCTTGTTGACCTCTTAGGTTGGTTTTTGTGTTGGCGAACATTCAACCAAAAGACGCAGGCCTAAATACTTCTATGTGACTATTGGATGACTGATTATGCAATCAAAGCTATTGCTTCTTGCCGCAGCCGCTTTATTGGGTGGTTGCGGTAAAGAGTTACCTCCCGTTCCTGAACCTGACTCTCGGCCCGCAAAACTCTTTACTGTTTCAGTCGGTAATGCACAATTTGAAAGACATTTTCCCGCGACATCTGAAGCTGGCGATAAAGCCGTTTTGACCTTTCGAGTTCCCGGCCAACTGCAATCGATAGATGTTTTAGCTGGTCAACCTGTTGAGAAAGGGCAAGTACTGGCAACCTTGAATCCGGATGAATACGCCTTACTTGCTAAGCAAGCGGAAGCTCAGTTTCGCCTTGCCGATGTTCAATACGAGCGATACAAAAAATTGCGCCTTGATAAAGTGGTGTCCGAGCAAGACTTTGACCAAGCCAAAGCCAATCACAATTCAGCAAAAGCGACACTAGAACAGGCCCGCGCCAACCTACGTTATACCAAGCTTATCGCCCCCTATGATGGCACAGTATCAATTGTACCCGCTGAAACTTATCAATATATCGCTGCCAAACAAGGCGTGATGAACATCCAGACCAATAGTCTAATGAAGGTGCAATTTCAGTTGCCCGATCATTTGTTAAACCGTTTCGCATCTGGAATTAATCTCACCGCAACCATGAAGTTTGATGCTTTTCCTGAAAAGAGCTATCTGCTGGAGTTCCAAGAGGTAGACACAGAAGCAGACCCCAAAACTGGTTCCTATAAAGTGACTATGGTGATGGAGCGTCCGCTGGATATAGGGATCCTTCCCGGAATGGCAGGTGAGGTGAACGTTAAAGTCGATTCTATCGGTGCGACGAAAATTCCTAGCTCCGCCATTTTTGAACAAGATGGAAAAACGTGTGTTTGGCGCGTTGACTCCTCTGGCGTGGTCGAGAAAGTCAGCATAGTACTGGATGATAAGCGTCAGGTGAAAAGTGGTCTTGATGATGGTGATCTTATTATTGTTTCCGGAGTGAACGGCATTGAACCCGGCATTAAGGTTCGTGAGTGGGTCAAGGAGAGAGGGCTATAACATGAAGTTATCTATAGGTCTTAGTGTGCTCGCTTGCGCTATCGCTCTTACTGGGTGTGGCAAGAAAGTCGAGTATGTTGACTTTGGTATACCTAAAGTCAAAGCGGTGCAAGTCAGCAGTGATGTAGAGCAAGACAGTTTGTACTTTCCGGCGGTAGCTAATGCCGCCGAGCGCGCTCCTTTGAGTTTTCGAGTCTCTGGTGAAGTCAGCAAGCTCAATGTCAAAGAGGGCGACAGAGTGAGAAAAGGCGATGTGCTAGCCGAGCTTGATCCAACTGACTATCAGCTAGATGTTGATAACGCGAGCGCTAAGTACTCAGTCATCAATAGCCAATATAAACGCTCAAAACCTCTGGTTGCTAAAGGCTTGTTGGCGCGTTCTCAGTTCGATGAAATTGCCGCTAATCGCCTGATCGCTTTAAGTGAATTGGAGCTCGCTGAGCTGAGATTATCTTTCACCAAACTATTAGCGCCTGTGGACGGGATTATTTCACGGGTTAATCTTGATCAATTTGAAAATGTTCAGGTTGGCCAGCAGGTAGTCAATATACACAGCATAGATAGCGTTGAAGTGCTGATTCAACTTCCAGATAGCCTCTACACCAATCAGCCTGAGCCAGAGACTTTGTCTCGTATCGAAGCCTTGGTAAAAGTGCCAAGTGGTAATGAATACCCAGCAAAGATTAAAGAGTTTACCACAGAGCCAGATCCGAATACGGGCACTTATACCGTTACCTTAGCTCTGCCCATGCCAGAGCAAGAATACATTTTAGATGGTATGGCAGTGGAGGTGACCACAGACAACTATCAGATTGGTATGAGCCGAAGCAATGGCGTATTAATCCCGATTGAAGCTGTGTTCAATGCTGATGGGGATGATATAGGTAGAGACAATAAATTTGTTTGGCTGCTGAGTGAAAACAACACAGTGAGTAAGCAAAAAGTTACCGTTGGCAAAGTCACTAAAACGGATTTGCAAGTGGTTAGCGGTTTGAAAGACCAGCAGCAAGTGGTTGTTGCTGGCATTTCAAGACTACAAGAGGGAATGAAAGTGGAAGTGATTAAGCAGGAGACGGGAAATGAGTGAGCAAGTAAACCATCAGTCTTCGCAAGATGAAAACATTACTGGTATCGCCGCCTATTTCATTCGTAATCGCGTCATTAGCTGGATGATTTCGCTGATTTTCCTTATCGGTGGTGTGTCGGCTTTCTTTGGTCTGGGGCGCCTAGAAGACCCTGCCTTTACTATTAAAGATGCCATGGTGGTGACCTCTTACCCAGGGGCAACGCCGCAGCAGGTCGAAGAAGAGGTCACATATCCGATTGAAAAAGCCATTCAGCAATTAACCTATGTTGACGAAGTGAACTCCATCTCCAGCCGTGGTTTGTCGCAAATTACGGTCTCGATGAAAAACAACTATGGGCCTGATGACCTGCCACAAATTTGGGATGAGTTGCGTCGTAAAGTCAACGATCTCAAAGTGCAGCTTCCTCCCGGTGTCAATGACCCTAAAGTGATTGATGACTTTGGCGATGTGTACGGCATCTTGCTGGCGGTGACAGGTGATGGCTATTCATATAAAGAGCTGCTCGATTATGTCGATTATCTGCGCCGAGAGCTGGAATTAATTGATGGCGTGAGCAAGGTATCGGTATCGGGCCAGCAGCAAGAGCAGGTGTTTATTGAAGTCTCGATGAAACGCTTAAGCAGTCTTGGTTTGGCTCCCAATACCTTCTTTAATTTGTTGTCGACTCAAAACGTGGTGTCTGATGCTGGCGCAATTCGAGTGGGCGATGAGTATATCCGCATCCAACCAACGGGAGAGTTTGAAAACGTCGACCAGCTTGGTGACTTGATCATCACAGAAAGCGGTGCCCAGGGTTTGATTTACTTACGAGATGTAGCCGAAATCAAGCGCGGCTATGTGGATGTTCCAGATAACATCATTACCTTTAACGGCCATCTTGCACTTAACGTCGGCATTTCTTTTGCCCAAGGCGTGAATGTGGTGGAAGTGGGTAAGCGCTTTGATCGAAGACTTGCCGAGCTTAAATACCAACAGCCAGTTGGTGTTGAGATTGCTGAAGTCTATAGCCAGCCCAAAGAAGTCGACAAATCCGTCAGCGGCTTTGTGGTCAGCCTTGGTCAAGCGGTTGCGATCGTTATTATCGTTCTGCTGTTTTTTATGGGGCTTCGCTCTGGACTACTGATTGGGCTTATTCTTCTGCTGACCGTTTTTGGTACCTTCATTTTCATGAAGTACTTTGCGATTGATCTGCAACGTATATCTCTTGGTGCATTGGTGATCGCGCTTGGTATGTTGGTTGATAATGCCATTGTGGTGGTCGAAGGCATATTGATAGGCACGCAAAAAGGGCGATCGCGAATGCAGGCGGCGACCGATATTGTCACGCAAACTAAATGGCCATTGCTCGGTGCAACCGTGATTGCCGTAACCGCATTTGCGCCAATCGGTTTATCGGAAGATTCAACCGGAGAGTATTGTGGAACCTTATTTACGGTTTTACTTATCTCTTTGATGCTCAGCTGGTTTACCGCTATTTCTTTAACGCCATTTTTTGCCGATATGTTTTTTAAAGGGCAAAAAATCAATGCCGATGGCGAAGATAACGATCCATACAAAGGCATGGTGTTTACCCTTTACAAAGGGTTCCTTGAATTTTGTATGAAGCGCGCTTGGCTGACCGTAGTTGTGATGGTTCTAGGTCTTGCTGCAAGCATTTATGGTTTTACTTTTGTGAAGCAGTCTTTCTTCCCATCATCGACTACGCCTATGTTTCAGGCCGATATTTGGCTGCCAGAGGGCACGGATATTCGCGCGACCAATACCAAGCTTAAAGCGCTGGAGTCTTGGTTATCTGACCAAGAAGGGGTTGAGCATATCACCACCACGGCAGGTAAAGGTTTGCAGCGCTTTATGCTGACCTATGCGCCAGAAAAGAGCTATGCCGCTTATGGTGAAATTACGACTCGGGTGACAAGCTACGAGCAGTTGGCAACCTTGATGTCCAACTTTAGGGCGCATGTGGAGCAAAATTTCCCTGAAATTAACTACAAGCTCAAGCAAATTGAACTTGGCCCAGGG
Source organism: Vibrio sp. Of14-4 (assembly GCF_022347625.1). NCBI lineage: Bacteria > Pseudomonadati > Pseudomonadota > Gammaproteobacteria > Vibrionales > Vibrionaceae > Vibrio > Vibrio sp. Of14-4. The sequence continues at coordinate 309,838 of NZ_JAKRGI010000001.1, forward strand.
GGCGGCGCAAAAATTGAAGCGCGTGTGATTGGTTCCGATCCCACTGTGCTGCGCAGCATCGCAAAACAGATCGAAGACATTATGCACGCAGACCCAGGTGCGACCAATATTCGTCATGACTGGCGCGAGCGAACTAAAGTGCTAGAGCCACAATTTAACGAAGGTCAGGCAAGGCGCTATGGCATCACCAAAGCTGATGTTGATGAGTTCTTGGCAATGTCTTTCTCTGGTAAGTCTGTGGGTGTGTATCGCGATGGTACGACGTTAATGCCGATTGTGGCGCGTTTGCCTGAAGAAGAGCGGATTGATATTCGCAACATCGAAGGCATGAAGATCTGGAGCCCAGCGCTGAGTGAATACATTCCACTTCAGCAAGTCACCTTAGGTTATGACATGCGTTGGGAAGACCCGATCATAGTGCGTAAAAACCGCAAGCGTATGCTGACTGTAATGGCAGACCCAGATTTGCTCGGAGAAGAAACAGCCGCCACATTGCAAAAGAGGCTGCAACCTCAAATTGAAGCGCTTAAACTGCCTTCAGGTTATGCGCTGGAGTGGGGCGGGGAGTATGAGTCTTCTGGTGATGCGCAAGCCTCGCTCTTCACCACTATGCCGATGGGTTACTTATTTATGTTCCTCATCACAGTATTCTTGTTTAATACAGTCAAAGAGCCATTGATTGTGTGGCTCACAGTACCACTGGCCATCATAGGGGTAACAACCGGGCTTCTTGCGCTGAATACGCCATTTGGCTTTATGGCGCTGCTGGGTTTCTTGAGCCTGTCGGGAATGCTGCTGAAAAACGGTATTGTTCTCTTGGACCAAATTGAGATCGAGATGCAATCAGGTAAAGATCCTTACCTTGCGGTAGTGGATGCCTCGCTCAGCCGTGTGCGCCCTGTGTGCATGGCGGCAATCACGACTATTTTGGGTATGATCCCGCTATTGCCTGATATCTTCTTCAAACCCATGGCGGTGACCATTATGTTTGGATTAGGGTTTGCCACCGTATTGACTCTAATTGTTGTGCCAGTGCTCTATCGAATTTTCCATAAAGTACAAGTGCCAAATTAATTGAATTGATAGAGAAAAGCGCCTCCACAGTGAGGCGCTACTAATAAGTGACGTAGGAAAGAAAATGGATACCACATGCGCTTGGGCAATGAATCATCCGCTCGAAAGAGACTATCACGACAAAGAATGGGGCGTTCCTGTTTATGACGACCGAGTCTTGTTTGAGTTTATTACCCTAGAAGGTGCACAAGCAGGCTTAAGTTGGATCACGATTTTGAAAAAGCGAGAAGGTTACCGCGCGGCATTTCAAAACTATGATATCGACAAATTAGCCAAGTGTGATGAAACATCGGTCGAAGCGATCATCAACCAATTTGATGTGGTTAAACACAAAGGAAAAATCAACTCAGTCTTTAGTAACGCGCGCGCCGCAAAGGCTCTGATGAAAGAATACGGCAGCCTATCAAACGCCTTGTGGCAGTTTGTCGATGGCAAACCCATAGTCAACCACTGGAGCACCATGGAGCAAGTCCCCATTTCCACAGAGCAATCCAAAGCTATGAGTAAATTTTTAAAAAAGAATGGTTTTAAATTTGTCGGTGAAACCATCTGCTATGCCTTTATGCAAGCCGTCGGCATGGTCAATGACCATTTGTTGGAGTGCCCGAAGAGGGGAGTTAATGGTGGAACTAATTAGTGTACCATTTTGAAAATCGGTTCTTGGCTTCTGAGTGACTAACAAAGTCTCCTTGAGCTATCGCGTGTTCACCTCGTAAAATCCCTTCAAGTATCGCTAATCGATTCTGCATAAATTCATAGTCTTCAACATCAACTAAATAGGCTGAGGGCTTACCATGTTCGGTAATTAAGACAGGCTCTTTCGTATTGTGGAGATCTGCAAGAATTTTAGTTGCTTGACGTTTTAGTGAGGGAGTGAGGTGTATTTTCATAACAGCAGATCCGTTGAAATAAACAAATAAGGTATTTTATCACTAATAGTAGAAGCCTATTGAAACAATTACTCTGTTACCCCTTTTCATGGTTTAACTTTGGTTTTATATAGTCTTCAATAGCACTAATCGCTGTTAGCATCTCACACTTGAAATTATCTGGCGTTTTTCCTAGGTCGTCATACATTATCTCAGAGTCTATTTTTATAACCTTTTTCGAAGCATTACTAGTTTTTGGATTAATCAGCTTCAGATACTGATGAATGGAGGTGAATAATTTATGCTCAAGATCAAATACGTTTTTAAAGAGTTTACTCAATTCATCCCCCCAGATTACTTCAGCTTCAACCAAGTCTGTGTATAAATTAGTTCTTTGATCTTGAACTTTTACCCAACGGTTTTGGTAAGCTTTTGAAGTACCATAATATTTAATGTCGTCTTGATTCATGCCATTAGCTTCTTCCTCTGATGGACTCGCTATCTCGTGTGCCCACATAGCGGGATGTCTCACTCCATTGATCGCATCTCGGTATCTGAACAAAGTGACCAATATTCTTCGCGATAACTCATATTCAGACTGTCCTTTTAGCTGCATTTTCCATGTACCTAATCCTTTAACAGCAACTATTGCCCCTGTAAGTGCTGCTCCTGCTAAAATTAGGTCCTTTATAACTTGAACTACGTCTACACAGGTCATGTTTTCGTCCTTAGGGTATAGCAAGTTTGTGCTGTTAAAAATGATAGTTTCCACCAATGTGCAGTCAAGTGCGCAGTGTTGTAAGGAGTAATCAAGAACATGGAATACGCTAAAACCGGGAGGTGGTAGTGGAAAAGCGCTTGAAATGGCGTTAGAAGAGCTTTTTGTATGAGCTTTGAGTTAGCAACAAGTGAATAAAAACCTATCCAACCAGTACCTACTCTTAACTCACCAAATCTTAGAGGCACTCCAAATTCCTTACCGTTTAGGCTAAATGCCTACCAAATTAGTCATTTCGCTTAATGTGCAATTAATGGCGCATTGATACAATACGGCCTTTGTCTTTGTTGAGTGCTGAGTATGCCGCTACATTTTCCTAGACCAACACGAAGAGCAGGGTATGCACCTGTTCAAGAAGAGATCAAATTATCGCCGCAACCTCGTATTGCTGAAACCAACAATACCCCTGTGGCAAAATTTGAATGCCGGATTAAAATTCATGCCCCAAAAGACAGTTTAAGCACCTTGCAAACGGGTGTGTTCAGCTTGGCTAAAACCCCTGAAGAAACACGCATCCAGAGCTGGAAAAAAGCCGAAGAGATACAGCCTCATCGCCATACTATTTTGACTGCCAAATGCTTTAAACCAGAGCAGAAATCACTTATCTGTGAGCGGTTTTTAAATATGGGGATAAGTCAATCTTATACTCTTTCGCCAAAGCCTATCGACTCTGAGCATATTAATGCCGAGTTTATTCCTTTTACCCCTGTGGTCGAGAGTGATGACAGGCTAGGTCATGCAGCGCACGGTTATTATTATTACTTTGATGATGGCCAGCTAGTCTATGAAATGGCGATACTCGGCAAAGGTCGCAGTGCTTGGCAAATTACCCGCTCAGCACCGAGTGGGATCAGTCAAGAGCTTATCAGCAAGCACACCTACACTACGTTAATGGTGCCTGTGAAAATAGAGCAGGCTCCGCCAGCGCCTCAACATATCTTTTATCGCCGTCAAAAACTCACCAATGATGAACTGGCTGAAATTAACCCAGCGTGGTTGGATGAAAACGCGACTAAAATCGATGTCAATGCCCTAGTTGCAGCGTGCTCTGAGCCTTTACTGGGAAGAGAACAAGTCAATCAGAAGGAGGTTCAAAACACAAGACAAACTCATATCGTTGGCATTAAGTCTAATGGTAAGCCTGAAATGTGGTCTGATATTGCGCCGCAATATGGTCTTACACCCAAATCGCTGGTGAAGTTAAACCCTGCTTACGAAAGTGATCCCATGTCATTAAAAGCAGGGGATACACTAAATGTCAGCGAGCAAGCTTTTTTTGAGTCAGGTACATCAATAGCAGAGCAGCCTTGTCCCCAAACTGACTTTACCGTTGGCAAAGCTTATCCTTATGGCAATGTATGGGGGCAGTACGCTAAACCCCAGCTATCGCCCTCGGTGTTGCATCTTTTTGAAGATGCGCGCATACCAGAGCATAGTCCTGTTTTTAATGTGCAAAAAGTACAGGAAAAGACGCTGCGTATTGGTGTGTTTTTTGATGGCACAGGCCAAAATCGTCTCAACGATTTATACAAAGAAAGCCGTGGGGTTAAATCGCGCACCAATGTTGCACGATTGTTTGAAGCTTATCCACTAGATGATGATTCGCAGAAAATTTATGTCTCGGGAGTGGGTACCGTTGATGATGCTTGGCAAAACCCAACGATGATTGATGAAGGCGACGATGAGAGCGACTTAGGCCAAGCGTTCGGCGTGGAGCCAAATCGTCTGCCTTCAGCGTCGGTTTTTCTTGCACCGCCGCTTAATCATATTGTCAATGGAACATTGGAGTTGATTTCAGGCGAGACAGGCGCGTTTTATAAATGGCAAAACTGGACCAAGCAGTATTACGATATTATTGACAGCTTAGTGGATAGTGATGAGTTTAAAAACATTACTCATATAGAATTTGATGTGTTTGGTTTTAGTCGTGGGGCGGCGCTGGCTCGCCATTTTGTAAATGCGATTAAAGATGGGTTGCCTGATTACAATAAGCCGCGAAATGGCGAATCTTATGGCGAGGTTTTCCCGAATTTACTCGCTCATATTGATGACGAGAGCGTTGAGGAAAAGCATGGTTATTACCCTGATGAAAGCCGCACTTGCAGTGTTCGTTTTGTTGGTTTGTTTGATACTGTTGGCTCGTTTTATCAGGCAGGGGATAATGAAGAAGGTAACTTCCAATTAGATCTTGATGCCAAGTGTGCCGAACGAGTGTTTCATATCACCGCCAATCACGAATATCGTAAAAATTTTCCGCTTACTTCGCTGCGTTGCAATAAAGGTATGCTCCAAGGCCATTTTTATGAAGAGGCGTTTGCGGGATGTCATACGGACATTGGTGGTGGCTACCCATCCAAGCATCAATACGACAAACAAGGCTTGCCGGAGCGTTATGGTATGCCGCGCTCTGCCACTTTTAATCGAGAATTGATCAAAACCGAGTCAATCAGTGGTTTATTCTCAGAAACTATTCGCCGTTCTAACCCTCAACATGCTCATGCTGCGGAGAGTCGCAGGCAAGTGTTAATCGATAAAGAGGCGAAAGCTTGGGAGAAGGAGTGCCGAGCAAAAGGTCGGTATGGTGTATTAAAAGAAGTGAATCAAAGTTTGTATTACTATGTGTATCACCCTATCAGTAATGGCTTATCAGCTTTGTCTTTAGAGCGCATGAGACAACAAGGTGAAGTCATGGGTATTAAGTGGCAAATGGATGATTATCAATTACCGCAAGATTTTGATGTATTAACTGGCAGTGATGTCTCACTAACTGCCCTAAATAACAAGCTTTTAGCTCAGCCTCTTGGTAGCATAACCCCAGAACATTGGATGGCAGAAATTCGCCAAAATGATCGAGATTGGATTCATAGACCTCACGATACGGTAATTAACCCCGGGTTTGACACTCTCTACGAAAAAACCGTCAATGGTGTAACAACTGAATCTAACCAACTAAAACGAGTGGTATTTACCAATGATAGTTAGAACACTCCCCATAATTTTTTTATCACTTTTGTTAACTGGCTGTTTTAAAGAAAAACCAGTCGTCGTAGCTAAGATAGGTCATGCAGGCAGTTTGTCAGGACCACATGGTATTAAAGATATGTGGGTAAGCGATATTTATGGTGGTGGCGCCAATTTCGCTTATGGTGCGGTTCAAGGTTGTTGTGCGAGTGCTTCAATTGGTATTGGTGTGCCAAATGCAATCAAAGGCGAATGGCGGCAAGGTTGGCGAGTAGATTTTAAAAGTAAAGAAAGATGGCGCGCTAAATGGAACAATGACTGGGGGCCATTTTACGAAACACCACATTGGTATCGGGTTGATGATGTGATTGATAGCGAATTAGCAAAACAGAAAATCAAGACCATGACAAACTATTACAAAAATCACAAAGCCATTCCTGTAATACAAGTGTTGGTTGATGGGCCTAAAATCATGGTGCTGTATAAATACTCTTGTAATAGCTCTCGCCCGCAAAATGATTGCACCGTTCGCGAGAATGCCGATCCCAATGGTTGGGTGAAACCCACGCCATTCAGTAAGCTTGGTTACTCTACATCAGTTGTTCTTTATGAAGGTATGGGTGAGATATCCGACAAACCATTTGAAGGTTAATGGATTGAGTGGCGTTTAGGTCTTATTGGCGCTAAAAACGTATGTGATAGCATGATAACTAGAGCGCTCATCCTAACCTGCCTATCAATATGTTTAGCTGGCTGTTCTAGTGAGGAGCCAGTGTCAGTATCTAAAATCAGCCAGTCAGGTTCTCTAGGAGGCCCTCAGTTTATACGTGATATGTGGATTACTGATATTTATGATGGCGTCGGTAATTTTGCACACGGTGGTGTGCAGGGCTGCTGTAAGAGTTCTAATGTTGGTATTGGCATACCGGCTGCAATTCAGGGGAGTTGGGAGAGTGGTTGGGGAGGTGGCTATTGGGCCGATGAATGGAAAAAACGTTGGAAACCAGAGTGGGGAGATTATGAGAAAATATATGACAAGAAATGGTATCGTATTAACGATGTAATTGATAGTGTACTGGCCAAGGAAAAGATCGAAACTATAACTAATTACTATAAAAATCATAAAGCTAATCCTGTAATGCAAGTGCTGGTTGATGGGCCTAGAATCATGGTGCTGTATAAATACTCTTGTAATAGCTCTCGCCAGCAAAATGACTGCACCGTTCGCGATAATGCCGATCCCAATGGTTGGGTTAAACCTACGCCATTCAGTAAGCTTGGTTACTCTACATCAGTTGTTCTTTATGAAGGTATGGGTGAGATATCCGACAAACCATTTGAAGGTTAATGGATTAAGTGGCATCTAGGTTTTACTGGCGGTGAAAACGTACAATCGTGATATAAGCCTCTATCGCAAGTATTGAACAAAGCTATGTTAACTACCCAATAATTTCTCGAATTGCCACACCCTAGTTACGAACTGAGGCTAAACTTGCATAGTGTTTAGTACAAGATTGGTGGCAGCTTGATGGCAAAAATAAGTACGGTAATTCTTACTCTAATGCTGGGCTCATTTCAGACTTACGCATCTAATACAAGCTTTCTTACTTTTGAGTTTCCGCCATTTAGCTACAAGTTTGAAGGCCACCCTTCTGGTCCATTTCGAGATATGATCGATGACGTATGTTTGGAGTTAGGCAGTGAGTGCAGCTTTGAAACCTTCCCAACAAGAAGATCTAAGTTTCTGATATCAGAAGGTAAAGGTGATGCTATATATCCAATTGCTTGGTTTGAGAGTCGGGCGGAAAACTTTTATTTCTCCGTTCCTTTTATGATGACCGAATATGGTGTTTTCCTTTCAGCAGAAAACAAAACCGCCATTAAAACTGTCGAGGATCTTCAAGGCTTACATGTGGGTGTCTTTGGCCCATCAAACACATCGAATTCATTGGAAGATCTAAATGCAATATTGGTTGATAAAGGGCTGAAACCAATGAAAATCATGATTCAAAGAGATGAGAGTGGCAACTTAATGAGAATGTTGGACTCAAACCGAATTGATGCCTATTACAGTAACCGCTCGTTAGGAGAATTTCGTGCAAAACAGTTTGGTATTGAGGGCGTTAGGTATGCATGGAAAGACAAACGTCTGTTGTACTTTGTGGCATTCCCCAAGGCAACAACCGATATCAAGTTTGTCGAAAAATTCAATAAAGCGGCATTGAGGGTTTTTTCAAAACAAGGCTATTTAGAAAGCAAGTTAAATCCATGGTCTATCTCCTCTCCACCGCTTACGGCCGAAACACTCAATCAATACTCGATACCACGTTAGACTGGTGTGTGCCTGAGTGAATAATATCCTTGAATTTGTAGCAGCATACTCACCTATTATGTCTGCCTCCGATAGCCATGATGAGCCTTAAAGGTCGATGACTTAGTTGATCTGATTGGGACTTCACTGCTGATCATAAATACGCTCTAGCGCTTCTACTCTTCGCCATTGCTTAGTATCAAAGCTTTGCTGCCTCAGATCTGCAATTTGGTCATTTTTAATATCGTCAGATAAGCCTGAGGAAGAAAGTATGTCTTGTCTCTTTTCTAGGTAGTTTTCCAAGCTTTGGTTAAATGTTTCTCTTTGTTGGTCAAGTTGTTCAAGTCTTTGCGCACCTTCTTCACCGACGAGATTAACTCGGGTTAAGTATTTGTTTTGTCGATCTTGTTTAAGAGATTGACTGAGTTGTGCCATCAGCAAGTTATCTCGTTCGGCGCGTTGAATATAGTCTGGTTGATTAGCTAACGTTTCTTGCAGCAGCTGCGCTTTAGATGCTTGGTCTAAGTCACTGGTGTTGATGTCTATCTTGTCGATGGCCAGTTGGCGCAGGCGATTTTCCTCATCAAACAAAAGGGTAATTTGCTGCGGAGTAAAATAATGGTTTTGCAGATCTTGGATTTGTTGGTTGAGTTGTTGTAAGGCTGATAGATTGAGAGTGTGAAATTCATTTGGCTCTAATTCAGCTAATGCCGTTTTATAAAGGATGAAGGTATCAAACAGGCTCTCATCGATCGCTAAGTCTTTCTCATGCTGTGGGGCTGAAAATAAACGCTCTCTGATTTGGGTAAGATCCTGTTCACCCATGCTGGTTAACGTATAGTCGAGCAGATCTCGAGTTGAAGAAGTATCGATATGGGTATCACTTTGTGACGGTGACTGAGTTATGTGAGACTCAGAGTCTTGTGAGTGATAAAGAAAATACACCACTCCCGTCAAGATTGAGATGGATCCAAACGTGGCAAGAGTAGTGGTATTCATAACTTTATCCTCTATAAACCTTGTAGCTTTAGGCGATTGGCATGTTGGCGGTATAAAGAAACAGGGTCGGTTTCAAATAGATGATGTATACCGAGCAGGCCATTAGTCTCATCGAGATGGTTCATTCGATAGTCATCTCTAATGACTTGGCCTAAGTGTGAGCTGCACACATCAACCAAGCCATCGTTAGGCCCATCAAAGGCGAGACCAAGAATCGCTAAGGGCGTATCAATAGGGTCAAATATATTGGTGAAGGAAGAAGCACCTGTCCAAGAGTAATAGTAGACGCCGTTCGTTTCTAGAAACTCCCCGTTGCCACATTCTGTATTAGGCACCCCTTGAGGGTGGTGTTGGTTAAATCTTGCTAAGCCTTCAGTCGTTAACGCATCAAGGGTTGCCAGCGGATCTTGGTCAAGATCACGTCCGCCAGATAAAAGCCCGATGATTGTTGTTAGCCCTGTCGATAGCTTAACGGCCAGCGCTTCTAATCGTGAGTCTCTTGGCACGGTATTACGCACTAAGTCAGCGACTTTTGAGCCTTTATTAACCCCGCCAATACTGGTAACCGAAGCGATTAAATCGGGTCTAACTGAAGCCACATAACGAACTGTAGGACTGCCTTGACTGTGTCCGAATAGATTGACTTTCTCAGCCCCAGTGGCTGCCAGTAAGAGTTCAACTTGCTCAAGCAGTTGTTCTCCGCGTACTTCTGAACTGTTGGTTGCCGAAACTTGTGCGATATAAACGTCGGCGCCGCCTCGGGCAAGGGCGTGTGGAATGCCATAAAAGTAATCAACGCCGGCAAGTGTATCAAAGCCAAATAATCCGTGAACGAGCACAATGGGATACTTGGTTTGTGTATAGCCGCTGGCGTTAGTCAAAGTGGGTAGCCCCAGACACACGAAACAGAGCAAAGTAAGTACGAGTTTGTTTTTCAAAATTGACCTCTTCTGGTTTGACCTCTGATGAGTAAATAAACATTAGAAGAGGCAAACATTTATACGAAGTTTGAGGTCTATTCTGCCTTGATATTTGCGAATTGAAAAACAAAAACAACACAAAATATTAACATAAATTTAACTTTTTATTTTAATGATAATATATTCAATAATTTCATGCTGTTAACATGATGTCACTCATGTGGATTGGGCGTAATAAGTGGTGCTATCAGTTTTCATTTGCTGAAAGAAGCTTGGGTAAGAAAAGATGATGTGGGAGAGTGATAACAGCAGGAAGGTGCATAGATGAAAAACAACATCCTGCTTTTGGGTTTATTGATTTTGTATGCTCGCGGTGTAGCGCTCTAAACCCTTCTCTAAATCATCGATAAGGTCGTCTACATTCTCTAAACCTATATGCAGCCTAACCAGTGTTCCATTAAAGTTTGGATTCGCAACACGTCGTAAAGTTTTAAAGCTATTGGGCTCGTTAGCTAGTATTAAGCTCTCAAAGCCACCCCACGAATAGCCCATTTTAAAATGTGTCATGCCATCTAAAAGTGCCGTGGTTGCCTGAGGTACACTGTTTTTGAGAACGAAGGAGAATAAGCCATTTCCTCCGTTAAAATCCCGTTTGAAAAACTCATGACCAGGGCAGGTGTCGAGGGCAGGGTGGCGGACATGATCTACTTCTGATCTTGATTGAAGCCACTTTGCAACCTTAAGGCTGTTTTCAGCATGTTGTCTTAAGCGTACATCTAATGTTCTTAAGCCACGCAGTCCAAGATAGACATCATCGGGCGAGACGCATTGGCCCATTAAATAGCTTTGCTCCCTTAGCTGTTCCCAGTATTTTTCACTGGCGACTGCTGTTCCAAGCATCACATCTGAGTGGCCGATAATATACTTGGTTGCAGCTTGTATAGAAATGTCGACGCCATGCTCAAATGGATTGAATAGCACACCTGCAGCCCAAGTATTGTCGAGCATGACGATAATATCGTGCTTGTGAGCAATCTTGGCAAGGGTAGGAACATCTTGGACCTCCATAGTAATTGAGCCAGGAGATTCTAAGAAAAGCACTTTTGTATTCGGTTGGATGAGGGATTCAATATCTTTACCGATAACTGGGTCGTAGTAAGTGGTGTCCACCCCCATTTTTTTCATGATTTTGTCGCAAAAATCACGGGTCGGCTCATAGCAGGTATCGACCATTAAAATATGATCGCCGGTTCCGACAAAAGAGAGGATTGCATTAGTCACTGCTGCGGTGCCACATGGGTATAACGCACAACCCGCGCCACCTTCGATTTCTGCCATAGCGTCTTGGAAAGCGAAATGGGTGTGGGTGCCTCGTCGCCCGTAGAAAAGCTCTTTATTACCACGGTTGATTGTGGCGTGGCGCTTGTCTGCCACAGTTTCAAAGACGATAGTCGATGCGCGCTGGATAGGGGGATTGACCACACCTTTGGTCCACTTTTGCTTTCGCCCTGCAGTGATTAATTGGGTTTGTTTGCCTTTAGGCATTGGAAGTCCTTATCGAAAAATGCATTGCTTTATTTAAACCACGCCAATGCATGAATATCAAGCGGCTGCGGAGGGTTTCTCTATATTATTGCGTTATCTGTAATTATTTAATGCTATTGATACCTAGAGTAAAGGGCTAAATTGGTAGTAAACATGTTCAAGAAAGCGAGAATAGAGTGAGCGCTTTTGCCAGTCTTTGAATACCACTTCATGAGAAGATTCGATGTAACTTTGTTGCAAAAGGTGCATTTTTTCAGTGAACGCTTGATCGTCTATCGCAAGCGTTAATTCAAAATTAAGCCATAGGCTGCGCATGTCCATATTAACTGTGCCAACTAAGCAAAATTCTTGGTCGATCACGACAGATTTGGTGTGCAGTAATCCACCATAGAACTCAAAAATTTTAACTCCAGATTTTAGAAGCTCTGAATAAAACGCTCTTGATGCCCATTGAACCATCAAAGAGTCATTTTTATGGGGGATTATCAACTCAACGATGACGCCTCGTTGAGCCGTCAGTTTTAGGGTTTCAAGCAGTCCAGCACTGGGGACAAAATAAGGTGTCGTGATTCGCACCGATCGGTTTGCTTGATTCATTGCTAGGGTGAGTACTTGCGATATTAAATGATCGGGCATTCCCGGGCCAGATGGGACTACTTGTATTGGGTGTAACGGGTCATCGGCACTTAAACGGGAAACTGGGGGCTGGGGGAGCGAACGAGATCCTGTTTCGACCTCCCAATCCCAGCAATGTATGGCTGACAATACGTTAACTGTCGGCCCAGTGATTCGCACCATGATATCAATCCATTGGCCAACTCCTGATCCTCGCTTAAAGTAGGCTGGGTCGACCAGATTCATAGAGCCTGTATACGCTATCTCGTCATCGATGACTATGATTTTACGGTGTTGGCGTAAATCGAGACGGCGCAAAAAAATTCGCCAAGGACTGACTTCAAGCGCTTGAACTATCTCGATGCCGGCTGATCTCATCATTGCTACCCAGTGACTTTTAAAAAATCTTGGGCTGCCAGCAGAGTCAAGCAGCAGTTTTACTTTGACGCCTCGTTTTGATGCTTGTATCAAGGCAGATGAAACGGCATCGGCTAAGCCACCGGGATGCCAGATGTAAAACACCATACGAATACTGGTTTGAGCATGTTCAATATCGTCAATGATGGAATGAAGAATCTGTTCAGGAGAGTCTTGTAATGCGAGGGTGTTGCCGCTCAGAGCTGGCAGCCCGAGACGGTTGTTACAAAGCTCATCGATACGATAGATATGTCGACCAAAATTCCGTGTGTCGTGCGCATGGCAATCATTGAGTTTGGTAAACCAATTCGCAAAGGGTTTGAGCATTTCTCTTGCTCTGTCTGCTCTTTTTCTACCTAGGTTCAACTCACCAAATAAGAAATAGCAGAAAACGCCCACAATAGGGATGATATAGATGATCATTAACCAAGCTAAGGAGACACTGACAGCTCGCCTTTGAAAGACAACACGCAGAGTGACGCCTACAACAAGCAACCAATACACAGCGATGCTTGCTAAGGTTAGAAAGTGATAAAACTTTTCCATTCAATTTCTACTTAAATCAATTCATTGGATAAATGCGATAGAAGTTAAATAGTAAAGCGAGTTGTTCCCAACAACAATAAACATTTGTCAGCATAGATTTGATTTGAGTAATGTGATCCGTGCTGTACGTAATTGAGCCTAGCTCAATTAATATGTTAAAGGTGTGTTAATACTTAATGTGTAAAAAGAAACGTATAGTTAAAAAGCAACAATTCAACTGTTCTAAATGTTAATTATTTATCATTTTTTATACGGTGGCCTTCCAATTATAATTTAGAGCTGCTTTAATTGCCATGTTGTTAGGGCTTCATGAAAATTCTCATAGTGTATATAAATATATACACTCACTTTTTAGCGCCTAACGTATGCAAACACAACTTAATAAATGGAGTAATCGTGGCTACGAGTACAAGTACGCAACCTCGGGATACGTGGGGTTCAAAATTAGGCTTCGTAATGGCAGCTGCAGGCTCTGCGGTTGGTCTGGGCAATATATGGAAGTTTCCTTACACTGCGGGTGAAAGTGGTGGTGGTGCGTTTGTTGCCATATACCTAGTTTTCGTCATCTTTATTGGCTTTAGTGTCATGCTGACGGAGTTCGCAATAGGACGGAAAACAGGCTTGTCTGCGGTTGGTGCGTTTAAATCGACCGATCGCCGTTGGACATTTACTGGTGTGATGGGCGTGGTAAGTGGTCTACTCATCATGGGGTTCTACCCAGTTGTTGGTGGTTGGGCATTAGCCTATATCTTTAAGGTCGGGGATGGACTACTGAGTGCCCCGAGTGCCATTGGAGATAGCTTTGGCGGCTTTATCTCAGATCCTATCCAACCCATTATGTGGATGGGCATTTATCTTTTGATGAATGTTGTTATCGTCATGAGAGGGGTATCAGGTGGTATTGAGAAGGCTGGTAAGGTACTCATGCCACTCCTTTTCGTCATACTGATTATTGTTTCAGTGAAAGGTTTATCCCTTCCTGGAGCGTCTGCTGGACTTAAATTCTTGTTTACTCCAGACTTCTCTAAAGTCGATAGTAGTGTGGTACTTGCCGCTCTAGGACAAGCGTTTTTCTCTCTTAGCCTTGGCATGGGTTGTATGATGACTTACGGCTCTTACCTCAAGAAGAAAGAAAACTTAGTTCAGACAACAGGTATGGTCACTGCGATGGATACAGGTGTGGCTATTTTAGCGGGTATTGCAATGTTCCCTGCCATGTTCGCATTTGGTATGGAGCCGGCAGCAGGTCCAGGTTTGGTCTTCGTTGTTGTACCTCAGCTTTTCGCTGAAATGGGCGGAGCCATTGGTATTCTGCTTGCTTTGTTGTTCTTCATTGGTTTGACGGTTGCGGCGTTGACTTCTTCTGTTTCTCTACTGGAAGTGGTTGTTTCTTACCTTATCGATGAAAAAGGTATGAAGCGCTCAACGGCGGTACTTTCAGCAAGTGCTGTGATGTCAGTTTTGTGTGTCTTTGCCTCTCTTTCATTAGGTGGAGTAGGTCCAACGCTATTTGGCACGGGTGCGTTTGACATATTTGACTTGCTCACAGACAAGATTTTCCTTGCGGTAGGCGGAATGTTGGTGTGTATTTTTGCTGGATGGCGTTTGAACAAAGCGGATCTAGAGAAAGAGATCACCAACAATGGTGAGGTGCCTTTCCCACTGTTTGGCTTATGGTATAACCTAGTTAAGTACATTATCCCTGTTGCCATCGCCATCGTTGCTGTCATGGGTATAAAGTCAGGTTTTGATAGCGGCAAAGGCGCGATCATGTTGCTTGGCATTGGAATCATAGCTATCGCAGGTCTCTTTTCTAAGAAGCTTTAATAGATACTCGACTCTATTCCAGAATCACAGGGGTCTTGGGCCCCTGTTTTATTATCTCGCCCACCAATTTCTGGAATTAGCAGGCATAACAGGTATACTCATGCCTTCTAATTAAAGTTGCCGTTTTATGTTTGATATTCTTTTTTGTCACTCCGACTTTGTCGTCATCAATAAACACCCGCAAGTGTCAGTTCACAAAGATGATGGTGATACTATGTTGCTTCAGGAAGTGGCAAGGTCATTAGATGGGAAGCCGTTATATCTAATACATAGATTAGATAAAATGACCTCGGGCATTTTGCTACTAGCGCGAAATAGGCAGGCTGCCAGTGAGCTCTCACAGTTATTTGCAGAGCGCAAGGTTGCTAAGTTCTATTTGGCAATTGGCAGTAAGAAGCCGAAAAAGAAGCAAGGCCTAGTAAAAGGAGATATGGAACGTTCACGCCGCAGCGCATGGAAACTCTTAAATACTCAGTCTAATCCGGCTATCACCCAATTCTTTTCGGTCAGTGCTGAGCCTGGAGAGCGTCTCTTTATTTGTAAACCTTTTACCGGAAAAACCCATCAAATTCGTGTTGCTCTAAAATCGATAGGTTCACCAATCGTTGGTGATACTATCTACAATCCTTCCTGCCAAGCTAGCAGGGGATACTTGCACGCTTTTGTGATTATGTTTGATTTTCAAGGTGAAAGCTTCCGGTTTGTCTGTGATCCAAGAGACTGGACAAGTGACAAAGAGAAATGGCACCAAACAAGTGTAAGTGACAGTATACAAACTTGGCTTTCTCCTTGGGACTTGCCATGGCCAACAATAAAATAACAACAGGACTTTTCTATGCAGGTTTCAAAGCTGCCTATTTTCTTTTCTCATGTCAGTGATGCACTATTCAATGCACCCGATGAAGTTAGGCGTTTGTTTCATGGCAGAGGCCGTGTTTACCCCGGACTTGAGCAGATAACGTGCGATTGGGTAGACAGTCAGCTTTTAATTAATCTATTTAAGCCCGTTGAAGAAGCCTTCATCGAGGTGCTAAAAGCGGGAATTGATACCTTATCTCAAACTGACTCATGGCGTGCGAAAGGGGTAACTTGTGCAGCTATTCAGCATCGTTATCTTGATGGTGCGCCTTTGGAAGTGGTGTTTGGTGAACTCAATGATAAGCCTATCGTGATCGAGTCGGGTTTGAAATATCAGTTGAATATTGGCCGAAATCAAAACTTTGGTTTGTTCCTTGATATGCGCTTGGGCCGTGACTGGGTTAAGAGTCATGCGAGCAATAAAAGAGTACTCAACCTGTTTTCTTATACCTGCGGATTCTCGGTTGCGGCGATTGAAGGAGGTGCGACTCAGGTAGTGAATGTTGATATGGCCAGAGCCTCGTTGAATAAAGGTCGAGATAATCACAGACTCAATGACCACAACCTTAGTCAAGTGAAGTTTTTGGCTTACGACATATTTAAATCATGGGGGAAAATCAGAAAATTAGGTCCCTATGACTTAGTCGTTATCGACCCGCCCTCGTTTCAAAAAGGCAGCTTTGCTCTGAGCAAAGATTATATTCGAATTCTGCGTCGCCTCCCTGAGTTACTTGCTGACAGAGGCAAAGTATTGGCTTGTGTTAACTCACCACAAGTCAGTGGCGATTTCTTGATCACCAGTATGCAAGAAGCGGCGCCGCAGATCCGCTATCAGTCTCGCCTTGACAACCCAGTGGAGTTTTCAGACATCGACAGTGATGCGGCCCTTAAGGTGATGCTGTTTGAGCACCACCCTGAGACTACTTAAGAGTTTGAAAGCCTGAGTAGATACGAGTTATGGTTGTAAACCAGCACGCAATACCGAACACAACGGCAATAATAGCGAAGTACTGAGGCACTAGGCACATGGCAACAAAGCAAGCGATTGTCTCAGTGCCTTCTGTTAGCCCACTCATGTAATACAGCGATTTGTTTTTATAGATTGGATTTTCAATCCCTCGTTTACTTGCCATGACGGCAAACGCGAGAAAACTAGACCCTGTGCCGATAAAAGAAAAAATCAGAAATGCCCCTGCCACCGCGTTTTGTTCTGGATTGGCGACGACAAACCCAAATGGGATTAGAGAGTAGAATAGGAAATCTAAGCTGATATCGAGAAAACCGCCAGCGTCAGTGATCCCTTGTCGCCTTGCTAATGCTCCATCTAAACCATCACACAGTCGATTGAGGAGTATCAGAATTAAAGCCAGATCATAGTGCGTAAAATATAATGCGGGGAAGGCAAGCACACCTATTCCAAAGCCAAAAAGAGTGGTTTGGTTGGCAGTTACTCCTAGCTTATCTATTCCGGCGGCCAATAAAGCGAGTGGAGAGCGAATGATTTTTATACTGAATCTATCAAGCATTGCAAAGACTCCATGGCCAGGTAAACACTCGTCCATGTTTCGGCACGTCGTCCTCATCATGGGTTACCATAATGGTTGGAATATTCGCTTGAGCGAGCTGTTCCATGACCCAGTCGCGAAATTGCGTTCTGAGCGCTTTGTCCAACTTGCTAAAGGGTTCGTCTAGCAATGCAAGATCAGGTTTCGCAAGAAGCATTCTGACCAAGCTAATTCGGGCGCGTTGGCCTCCTGATATCTGGTCAGGAAAAGACTCTGCCAACTGCGAAAGCTCGACTTTGCTGAGTGCCGATAGCGCTTCTTGATACCTTTGCTCACCTTTAACATGGTTTGGAAGGGCAAATGCGAGATTTTGCCAGATGTTTAAGTGTGGGAACAAAAGATCATCTTGAAAGAGAATACCGACCTTTCTTTTGTGTGGTTCAAGTACTTCCAGATTTCGTCCGTTAAGCATAATATGACCTGAGTGAGTAAACTCAGGGCCTAAGTGGCCAGCAATCAAACTCAGCAATGTAGACTTTCCACACCCACTTGGCCCCATTAGGCAGATCACTTCGTTTGCAGAGGCCGAAAATGTTATGTCTGACAACAGTTTGTCGCCATTATTTTTATAGATGGCGATGTTTTCTAATGACAGCGTCATGTGAAACGGTATCCCTTTTGGTCTTTCTACGGTATGTTCGACGCCCTGCTAATGCACTCATTCCAATAGCTGTAGCGAAGAAAATAAATGGCAGCAACGCTTGCCAAATGGCATAAATAGCGGTGACTCGCCTGTCAAAGCCGCTCGACAAAGCCACGGCTTCTGTGGTTATTGTTGTGATTCGACCCCCACCCAACATGAGAGTCGGTAAATATTGCGCTAAGCTGACACTGGCACCAACTGCCCAAGCATACCAAATGGCGGGAAGTAACAATTTTACCTTCACTTTGAAAAAAACCATGAGGGGCGTTTGGCCCAAACTTAGTGCGACTTTACTAAATTGATGGTTATAACTATGCCAAGGGCCATCTAGTGCCAAATACATGAGGGGGAATGCGAAGAATACATGTGACCAGATTACCCATAGATAATAGCTGCTGTCTGACAAATACAAGCTGGCTACTTGAATGCCAAATAATATAGAAAGCTGAGGGATAAGCATAGGTAAAGCAATAATATATTTGGGTAAATGTATTTTAAACTTGAGTCGACATTCGTGTGCCAATACGGCGAATATTAAGCCGATACATGCCGTCATGGCTGCAATAGCAAGACTTTGCCCTATGGTAGGGAGGATATTGTCCCACTCATTGGTCCAAAATCTCATACTATAGCGAGATGGAAGCATATCTGGGAAACGCCAGCGTTGAGCGAAACTCCAAATGATCATCAGTGGCAGCATAATCCCAGCCAAGATTACTGAAAAAGTAAATACACTTTTACCAGGCAGATTAGTGCCATGTCGCCCAGAAAACTGCCAATTTCCCCAAGATCCTACAACGACTTTTTCTATTAGAACAACCAATGCTAATAACAAACTTGCTATGCAAAAGAGCATCACGGCACCGGTTGCCGCTCGTGGGATGAGGGAGAGATCTGGGTCGCTAAACCATTGCCATACTAAAACGGCAAGTGTAGGAGGATTGGTTGGGCCAAGGATTAAACTTAAGTCAACGACAGATACGCCGTAAGCAATCACAGCAAACAGAGCAAAGCGCATCTTGACTAGCCACTGAGGTAAAATGGCTTTCCACCACATTTGTATCGGTGAATAACCAAGCGAAGTACTGACCTTATGGACTCGATCTACGCTTAGTTGATGTAAAACAGGAATACTCATCAAAAGGAGAAAAGGCACTTCTTTTAATGTTAGCGCTATTGTTAAGCCCAGTGCATAAGGGTCATGTACCAACCATGCTGAGTTTTGTGTATCTGGAGTGAAAGCCGTGAGCTCAACTAAAACGCGTGCCAGTATACCTGTCGGGGCAAAAAGAAATGCAAAACCAATCGCAAACGCAACATGAGGCATAGCCAGTAGGGGAGCAAGCAGAGTTTCTACTTTTGACCAATGTCTGCCTAACCATAACTTTTGCAAAATCGCAAAACAGATAAAACACGAGAGATAGGTACTTACAATAGCGCTAAATAGGGTCAGTAGAACCGATTTATGGATCCCCGGCCAAGAAAAAAAATTGGCGTAATGGGACAATGACCAATCGAATAGTCCAACTGGTGGAACGTATCCTAACGATGAGAGCATGACACCGACTAGCCCAGGGACAGTCGGCACAATGCAAATAAGGATTAATGCTAAATATGCGGCTCTATACATTTGGCTATATCATTGCAGCTCTAGTTGCCGTAGCGTTTTTGCCATTCATCCTCTAACGCGGTCTGCCAGCTTGGATGTGGTTCAGCAATCGACTTAAATAGAGAAGTTTTTTGAGCACTTCCAGTCAAGAACTGGTTGTTTAGGACTGATGGATCTCCCCATACAGAGATGTCACCTTTTCGAGATTGTGCCTCAGGGCTTAACAAAAAATTAATAGCGATAAGCGCTCCTTCTTTGGCATTTGCATTCCACGGAATAGCCAAAAAGTGGATATTAGAAAGCGCACCTGCATCCATTGCATAAACGGCGGTCGTTTTGGCTAAATTGCCACTGATTTGAGAAGAATAGACAGAGTTTGGGTTGAAGGTGATGGCAAGATCCAGTTGGCCGTCATCAAGCAACTGTACGGTTTCTGCCGCGCTTGCGGGAAATTGTTGCCCTTTACGCCACGCAACGTTATGAAATTCATCTAAATATTGCCATAACGAACTAGTGACTGCATTAAAATCGACCTTGTCTACTGGCTGCGATAGGGAAGGGTCATTGTTGGTTAGTTCGATAAGTAAGGCCTTTAGGAAGCTTGTGCCATGAAAGGCGGGTGGCTTGGGGTAGCTTAATCGATTTGGAAACGCTTTTGCGTAGCTAAGCATTTCATTGAAAGATGCGGGAGGATTGTTTAACTTGACCTTGTCATGGATAAAGACGAGCTGGCCTACTCCCCATGGAGCTTCAAGTCCCTCTGTAGGCTCTGAAAAATCGCTATCAACAGGAAGTGATTTGTTCACTTTTTCCCAGTTTGGTAGGCGTTCAACGAAAGGGCCAAATAATAATTGGTTGTTTTTCATGGATTTGAAGTTTTCACCATTGATCCAGACCAAATCGACGCTTCCTTGTGTGTTTTTTTCGGCCGCTTTTTCTGCTATCAAACGAGAGGTCGTTTCAGCGATATCAGACACCTTTACATGTTTGAGTGTCACACCATATTCTTTTTGTAGCCTTTTGTTTGCCCACCTAAGGTAGTTGTTAATTTCTTGACTACCTCCCCAAGCATGAAAGTAAACAGTTTGTCCGTTTGCTTTCTGCGTTACGTCTTGCCAACTGGTTTCTGCCATCAGGTTTAGAGAGAAAAGTAAAATAGAAAAAAGTGTGATCAGCTTTGTCATGATGGTCCTTTTAAAAATCGTATTCCCGACGCCTTGATAGACCGTTCTATCCGTCGCTTTCATTCATTATGACGGAAAAAATTTATTTTTTTTAACTATTTGAGATAAGTGAAGGAAAAACAACCAGTCTTGCTCAAAGCTAGTTGATTGCTGGTCGTTGAGGTTTGCTCGCGATAAAGTATTCTTACAAATCTATGGAAAGTTGATGTATCTCTTGGCTTCTACCCAAATATTCAGTGTCTCAATGAACACGGTAAGTCATAAAAGTGAGATTAAAGTCAGAAGGTTTAGAGTCGGATATGAAAAACCCTTATGAACAGGAAGAGCATAAGGGCTTGAGTTAAGGGAGGTGTTTAAACTTATTTTTTCCAGTCTTTTAGCTTGAATGTGAGAGTGTGTGTCTCGTTCATTAGTACCAAGCTGTCTTTAGTCAGAGTGATATCACTCCATTGTGACAATGTTTTAGAAAATGTTTGCTCAAGGTTCATTGATTCGCCGATACACATTTTCATCGTCATGCCCATCTTGGCGATGCGCAACTGGTTATTTTTTAACTCTGCTTGGCCAAAGAAATTATTGCAGCCAGCGTTGCCATTTGCCATTAGCTTTTCACCAATTTCTAGACGCGGCTTTTTATGCCCTTCGACTGAAGGTATCATTTCACCATCAACACTAACCAGTTCCCAATTATGATGCTGAAGATCTTGGGCTGTAATTTGTTTTTCGCCGCTACCATTGCTTGCACATGCTGTCATCATAATAGGGAGAGCAACAGCAGCAAGTAATGTTTTTGGACTAAACTTCATAGTAGGAAACTCCGGAATATAAATACCTATATCGACAATTAGACGATTTTTATGCCTCAAAGTATAGGTGAAAACGCTTAGGTTTTGTCAGTCTAGAGTCATGGTTTATTTATCATTTCGTAGTGTAATATGCTAAGCGATTGAACGTACAATCTAGCGCAATAAACCTGTACAGAGAGGATATTATGGAACAGTTAGAACTTTTTTCTGTGCCGAGTCCTTGTGTAGGAGTGTGCACCACGGATGATAAGGGGTATTGTAAAGGCTGCATGCGCAAGCGAGAAGAGCGCTTCAATTGGTTATCGTTTTCGCCAGCAGAGCAGCTACATATCATAAAGCTTTGTCGTCAACGTTACAGGCGAAAATTGGCAAACAACAGGGAAGAACAAGAAGTGACGCTGTCACCAATTAATCCCCAGCAAGACTTGTTTTAGCGTGCCACCATGTATGGTCTGTAGGGGCTTCTATTCCCAGTCATCACTGACCCAACCGCCAATATTTTCATCGAAATGGTTGCCATGAAACCTATGAGGATGCTCGTTCTGATTTTGAGGATTGGACTTGGTGTCGAGAAGCTCATGGATATAGCTCGCCATAGGATCATTACACTCTAACCTTTCTTTCTTTGTTGCAATCTCTTTTATTAACTGTAAACGGTAGGAGTTGCTTGCGCGTTTCATTGGCGGCACCTGTCGTTGCTCTCACACTCAAACATTAGGAGTGGGAAAGTTAGTCGTCAACACTGGAAAATCGTGGAAAGTTATGGATTACTTTTGAGTCAATATGCATTTGGCTTATCAACTAGTGATAATATTGTTGACTAACTTGTACTTAGATAATTAGACCGATGTAGGAAGTACTTTGTCTGTCATAAAAAGTTCATAAAACAACCGATGGAATGATATTCATCTGTGGCCATGTCACTAGGGGTTTTAAAAAATATCTTGAAGAAAGGATTAAAATGATGGCCGTGCATAGAGCAAAGGAAAGTCATTACAGTAATGACTTTCCTTTCTTGACATGCTGGGGCTGCAGCTATCGAAGCCCCAGTTTAGAGTATGAAAAGGTGATTACTTGGCCTGACATGTTTGCTTCGAGACAATTTGGTCAACCATTAACTGACCTCTAGTATTGCGCATTTTTATTCTGTAGGTTAGGCCTACATCCAAGTTATCTTTAGTTTCCTCATCGCTGCAGTAACTCTGAATGCTAGTCTTGAGCACATGTTGAATTGGTTTTGCTTTTGGGGCATCCTGATTGTAAACCATCATTATTTCTATCATAGTCCCCTTAGAATTGGCTCTTAAGATAGAAAGTGGGCCTACCTCCATTGGAAGCTCTGCAGCGATTACACTGGCTCTGCTATGAGCTAACATTTCAAGCTGACGTTGTTCTCCTGAAGAGGAGCATCCAGCAACTATAGAGGCTGCTAGTATTCCGAGGATAATATTGAATTTCATTTTAGAACACTTTTTTGTACGGCTTAATTGTCACCTGTTTATAAACACCAGCATCAACGTAAGGGTCTGCATCTGCCCAGTCTTGCGCTTGTTGGAGTGATTCAAATTCTGCAATAACGGTTGAACCTGAGAAGCCAGCTTCACCTGGGTCATTTGAGTCTATCGCTGGCATAGGGCCAGCCGTGAGTAGACGGCCTTCGTCTTGAAGCTCTTGTAAACGAGCTAAATGAGCAGGTCGAGCACCCAGTCTTTTTTCGAGCGAATCTTCAACATCTTGAGAAAAAATTACGTACCACATATTGCTGTCCTCATATTTAAATTTGTTGAGAGGCATTGCCTAAAGCCTTTTAAGCCTAACTGTACAGAATGTAACAGCTTTTAAAAGAGGGTCTGACAATAAACTGTGAAATTAGTTCTGTTCGATTGCGCGAGGTCTACCTTCTGTATCTATCGCAACATAGTTAAATGTTGCATCACAGACCATGAAGCGTTCTCCTATGCCATGCTCTTTTATGGGCTTTACCCATACTTCTAAGTCGATATTCATCGAACTTCTTCCGATTTTTCGACATTTTCCGTAGCAGCATACGACATCACCAACGCGGACTGGCTTTTTAAACGTGATACCAGATACAGATACAGTGACAATACGTCCTCCCGAAATCTCTTTTGCCAGAATACCTCCTGCTAAATCGAGTTGCGACATTATCCAACCCCCAAATATATCACCGTTCGCATTCGTATCTGCAGGCATGGCTAAAGTGCGTAGTAGAAGTTGACCACGCGGAGAACTGATGGTTTGACTCATAATTGACATCCATAAAATAAAACAGCGACCAAAATGGTCGCTAAAAGCCCCTTAGGGAGATATTTAGATCTTGTTGCGTATCTAAATATGATTATATCAATTCACAATGAAACTAGTCACCAGGATTCGACTCGGATTTTTGTTTTGGTAAGTGTTTGTATATATAAACACCAGTAATGACGGTAAAACCAAAGGTTGCAGCTAACAGTCCAAATACTTTGAAATTGACCCATACATCGAGGGGAAGTTCGTATGCGACATAAATGTTGAGGCCCGCACAAAATGAAAAGAATACAACCCAAGCCCAAGTTACTTTTGCCCACACATTATCGGGGAGACTAATCTCTTTGCCTAGCATCCCTTTGATTGCCGATTTACCTATGGCATGACTGATGGCAAGACCAAGAGCAAAAACCACATATACTATCGTTACTTTCCATTTGATGAAGTTGTCATCGTGAAGGAAAATCGTCATGCCGCCAAACAAAGCAACCATGACGAAAGTAATTAATTGCATTTTCTCTACTTTTTTATACAGCAAGTAGGTGAGTATGACCTGAACTGCTGTAGCAATAATCAGTGCTCCAGTCGCAACATATATGTCTTGCATCTTATAGAGCACAAAAAAGATAATTAGTGGGATAAAATCTAATAGTTGTTTCATTGCAAATTTCTAAAGTTTCAACATTGGAGACAGTCTAACTAAATATGGGCGATGAAAATAGGCCTTGGAAGCATTATGAGACAAACTTGTTGGAACTTAGGTACATGTCTAGTGAAGAACTAGTTATTTGACTCTGTTTTTTTGCGGCTTAGCTGACTAAGGTCAGCCAAGCCGCTTTTTGTTAATACACTTCTAGAGATGAGATCATGAGTTTAATGTCTTCGAGGTAACCCTCTTCTCGCAGATTTGACACGGCTACCTTTAGCTCCTCGTTACTCATGGCAAAGCAGCTTGATTTGCCTGTCATGTGGTTTAAGTAGTCATGGTATTCATGCTCTGTAAAGTGGCCGAGTCTATCTACCAATAAACATTTGATCCCATGATGAATAAGTCTGTAGTACGTATGACGATGAAGTTCCATATCAGGCCTCTCCTAGCTATGCCAATCTGATAACTGCTCAGAAAGGGTGTGGCTTCGACAAAATGTTGCCACTTATGATTGATAAGTTACTCAAAGCATAATGAATGCCAAATGCTAATTGTTTATCTCCTATCATAGTTTTATTCATACTTTTTAATTAGTTAGGATAAAGCGTGGAGTCGAGTAACGGAGGATGTAAATTCACAATTCTTATTGCTTTTTGTCGTTAACAGACAGTTTTCAAATTGCAAGTCGTTTTGAGATTGAAAAAAAGAACAAATTTTATTTTCTCCGATACCACTTATTTCATGTTTGATTATTAAGCTATTCTTCATTTTAATATATTGAAAATTAAGCTTTTAATGAACCAGTACTGGATGAAATGTGTTTTTCATTATGATAGAATTAACATTAAAGGCGTATTCAGCCAATAAAAAAGTTGGCGTAAATCAGAAGGTTGGCATACACTTTCCCAAGTGTGGCCGATATGTTGTTGATTGGCTGAGCAAAATGCTTTGGCGCTGCCGAAAACGGCAGCAATGTTAAACACAGCTTTGAGGAAAGTTTTATGGCGCTCACAAAGGCCGATTTGGCTGAGAACCTGTTTGAAAAGCTCGGATACAGTAAACGGGATGCCAAGGAAACGGTTGAGGCGTTTTTCGAAGAGATTCGTAAGGCACTGGAAAGTGGCGAACAGGTAAAACTGTCTGGATTTGGAAATTTCGATCTACGCGAAAAAAATGAACGACCGGGTCGAAACCCAAAGACAGGTGAAGACATTCCAATTAGTGCTCGCCGCGTTGTTACCTTCCGCCCTGGGCAAAAATTGAAGGCTCGCGTTGAAAATGCAAAGGTGAAAGGCTGAAGTTTTTAAGCTGACTGCTTATTCAGTTGGGACACTAATATTCTAGAAGACGGAGTGATACTAGACCCGTCTTCTAGTTATATGTGGTATTTTAGTTTAGTCACGTTTCCACAGAGCGTGGCAAAACTTATGTTCCGGATCTCTGCTGATTAGCAGACGGGCAAACACGTCATCAAGAGTATCGTCTTCCTCATTGACTAAGCCTATTCTCACTTCAGCGTACAGACTTTTATCAACATCGAACCCGACATGGTGTGACCAGTCATCGCCAGTTTCAACCAATTCTGCTGCTCCTCTGTCATCGAACTGCGCAGTAAAAATGATGACATCGGCAGGTTCGAGATTGTCTGGTGCCATCTCGAGAAATATATCATAAGCTGTTTCTATGGCGTCGTCATAGGACATCAGTGTGGACATAATTACGCTCGGCTCATATATTTGCGTTCAGCCGTATTGATCACAATACGATCACCTGTTGCAATGTATTCGGGAACTTGTACTGTCAAACCAGTCGCAAAGCGAGCGGGTTTTGTTCTTGCAGAAGCAGAAGCACCTTTAATAGATGGATCCGTTTCTTCAATCACAAGCTCAACGGAAGCGGGAAGCTCAAGACCAACGGCATTGTTGTCGACAACAATGACGTGAAGACCTTGAATCTCCTCGGTAACAAATAGCAACTCATCTTCAATATCAGACTTCTTAAATGTGAACTGGGTATAGTCTTCATTGTCCATGAATATGTATTCATCACCATCTATATATGAGAATGCAACCGCTCGTTTGAACATGTCGACAGTATCGACCACATCATCAGACTTGAACCTTTCATCGACGCGTCCACCACTAGACAAATCCAAACAGCGCAATTTATATATTTTTGCTCCTCCTCGACCTCCAGGAGTGGTGACTTCAATATCTTTGATTAGCAGTGTTTTGCTGTTTGATTCGATAGCAAAACCTTTTTTAAGCTCGCTTGCCCTTGGCATGAATATATATCCTTAGCATGGAATGGAATTGTCGTATTATATACACAGAGTTTAAACGAAGGAATATCTTGATTCGTTCCAATGTGTGGGCGAACATTAGAAGAACCAGAGTCTAAAAATTAATGTAGTCAATTATATGCATCTTTCAGTTATCGACCCTAACCAGCCACTTCAGGAAATGTATCAGCCAGCGGTGGATGAGCTTGTGACTTTTCTAAAGAGTGGGCTGGGAGAGAATCTCCATAGTGTATACATTTATGGGAGTGTTGCTCGAAAGCGAGCTGAACCCAACCTGTCTAATCTTGATGCTCTAGTAGTGTCAAATGAGAGCTTTAGTGATACAAGAACAACCTTGTTTAATTCGATAAAGTTTCGTTTTCAAAAAGCTTACCCATTTATCAACGGGATTTCCCTAACAAATGCTTTAGCTCAAGAAGTCGCTAGTCTTGACAGTATATTCTCTTTGGGCTTTCAGCTGCGCCATTGTTCAGTTTGTGTTTACGGTGAAAACCTAGCAGAATGCTTTGGGGATTATGAACCGAGTTGGGAGGTTGCCAAGCACTGGAACATGGATGTCGAAAATTGGGTTGCTGTGTATCGTAATCGAATAGCGCGCTCAGCGACACCAGAAGACCAAATCAAGGCCCAAGTGATCATTGCGAAAAAGCTACTTCGAGCCAGCTATTCTCTTGTGATGTATAAAGACAAAAATTGGTTTGATGATCCCATTGAGTGCGGGAATAATTTTTTGCGTTATTATCCAGAAAAGCAAGTAGAGATAGAACGCTTGGGGATTTTGCTGTCAGGTCGTTTTATTGCCAAGCGTTCTGTTATAGGTATCCTCGATGGCTTTGGAGAGTGGCTGGTCAAGCAGTATCAAAAAACAGAGTTTCGTATTGGCTAGCAATCTCTGTTAGAACAAACCAAGCTGAGGCTCGTATAGGCTAGTAAAATTGATTCCCACAAATGGCAGAATGGCTTCTGCGACAGGCTTAAGTTGCTTATCGATGTAGTGCTGATAATCGATAGGGCTTTTTAAGTATTCCAGCGGCTCTGGCCCGTTAATAGTAATCACATACTCAATTCTGCCTTTATTTTGGTATTGAAGAGGCCTTCCCAATTGTGAGTTTATTTCATCGGCTAAGCGAGCGGCCTTTACTTGTGGAGGAATATTTTTTTGATATTCATGGAGTCTGCGCCGAAGGCGCTTCTGATACACCATTTCTGAATCGAACTCTCCAGCTAATGTCTGCTCGACAAACTCTCGAACAAAGTCTGAGGGATCTTGTTCATGGAAGATCATCGAATAGAGCTGGCGCTGAAAATGTTGGGATAGAGGAGTCCAATCAGTACGAGCGCTTTCTAGACCTTTGAATACAATTTTTTCTGACTCGCCGTCGCCAATGAGTCCGGCATAACGTTTTTTTGATCCTGTTTCTTGGCCTCGAATCGTGGGCATAAGAAACTTTTTGTAATGCGTTTCATACTCGATCTCAAGAATTGAGGTCAGGTTATATTTTTCTTTGAGGTGCTTTGTCCACCAATCGTTAATGCAGTCTACGAGCTTTAGCCCTATCTTATCAGCTTGCACTTGTGAGAACTGACCGTTTAAGGCAACAAAGGTTGAATCGGTATCACCATAGATCACTTGATAACCTTGTTGCTCAATTAACTGCTTAGTTTGTTTCATGATTTCATGCCCACGCATTGTGATACTTGATGCTAAGCGAGTATCAAAGAAACGGCAGCCAGAAGACCCAAGCACACCGTAAAATGAATTCATGATAATCTTAATGGCCTGTGAAAATACGTCTTCGCTATTGCTTTTAGCTTGGTCTCGAGCTGCCCAAAGATCTTCAATCATAGCCGGAAGAAAATGTTTACTGCGATGGAACTGTGCTCCTCGAAAACCTTCTACCGCTTGATGTTCGCCCTTGCCAACTTCTAATTTTAGTCCTTCGATTAAGCCCATAGGGTCAATCAGAAACGATCGAATTATTGATGGATAAAGGCTCTTAAAATCAAGTACCAAAACAGAATCATAAAGATTTGGTATTGAATCCATGACATAACCACCAGGGCTTGCGAACCAGTTCTCAGAGTGTAAATTGGGAGCGGCATAGCCTGCTCGGTGAAGTTGAGGCAGATATAAATTAGTGAATGCTGCCACTGAGCCTCCGACACGGTCCAGCTCTACGCCTGTTAGTTTCGAGCGCTCAATAGCAAACTCAAGTAAATGAGTTTGAGAGAATATTTTATTTACCAGGACACAGTCTTGAAGGTTATATTTTGCCAAAGAAGGCTTATCTTTAAGAAACATCTGGTTTATTTCATCCATTCTATCGTGGACATTATGGATTTTTTTCCCTTCGCCTAATAACTCTTGAGAGACAGATTCAAGTGACCAACTGCGAAAGTGAAAGGTCGCCGTTTTAAGTGTGTCAATGCCGTCCATCACGACTCTACCCGGAATAGACACAAAAGCTTGTTGGGTATTTGAGGAGGTTCGAAAGAAGCAATTCTGTTTAGCTCGGCCTATGTTCAATTTGAGCTTATGCCACTGAGCGCGCTTGTGCAGAACTCGAAAATCAAAATCAATCACATTCCAGCCAATAATGACGTCAGGGTCAAATTGTTCAAACCAGCGTATCATGGCAATTAAGAGTTGGCGCTCGTTTTCGACCCACTCGATCTGAGTCTCCGATTCCTGATAGGGACCTATCATGATGACTCGACTGTCCATCGAGCTATCGAGCCCAACCGAATACAGTATGCC
Source organism: Vibrio sp. Of14-4 (assembly GCF_022347625.1). NCBI lineage: Bacteria > Pseudomonadati > Pseudomonadota > Gammaproteobacteria > Vibrionales > Vibrionaceae > Vibrio > Vibrio sp. Of14-4. The sequence goes on from NZ_JAKRGI010000001.1 coordinate 339,345, forward strand.
TTTTTCTGAGCACTCAATATCTAAGGAAACCACTTTTAACTGTGGTGTATAATCGTATTTTCGGCATTGAGTGTGATGAAACTTTGTGTAGCCTCGCTTTTGCTCTGGTATTCCAGAAAATTCAAGGCCGCCTTGAATAAAGCGCTCCATTAAATAACGATCTGCAAGACGAATATCATCTTCAAGAACCAGTATGTCCTTTTGTTTGAGCTCTTGGCTGAGTAGTTGTGCTTGCTTGATGGTTTGGCAATAGCAAGCGGCGAGTTTTATACCATCAAAGCTGGTAAGCGGTACGGCCTTGATTTCAGCGTTAATGTGTAAAGAGCGTACCAAGGTTTGGCATGGCAACATCTCTTCTTGAGGAATAAAAAATACAGACTTTTCCCCGTTGATAATGAGCTGAACGGGGCCGTTCTCTGTTTTTAGCCAGAGCTCTATCTGGGTTTGACCTGAGATGTCTCTGGCTTGGCGAGTCAACAAAAATCCATGTTGTATTGACATTTGGAATGCTCTTATAGTAATTCGCCGCTAGCTTAGCACATGCCTCTAATAGTCTAATAGTAAATTAATCCACTCACCTTAATGCCAATATCTTCCGAATACCATTGCTTATAACCAATCTGAGTTCTGAGCGCAAAATTGGAGGTGAGTGACCAATTCCAACTGATATTTAGGTTTGAATGGGAATCTTGATCAGAATGTATGAGTGCAAGATATTGCGCTTGTAAACCAAGCCTATGCTCTGTGGCTATCTGGAATAAAGCACCAGCTTCAATACCTACTCCCGAAACGAGGTCATAGTCAGTGAGTTTTCCACCGTTTAACTCACCGGATAATAGCGTATAAACATGTGTTTTATCTGAATCTCCCCACGATTTACCATAGCCGCCTTGGGCAAACCAGCGTTCGTCCATGGCGTCCGATTTTGGTTGGCGATCCATCCCAGTACGTATGTTCCAAGACCAGCTGTTAAAAACTCTGTTGCTGGGGGCGAGCGCCATGGCATCGAAGAGGTAAAACCTATCCAGCCTAGTTGTGCCCTCTTGGCTGAGCGTCAGTTGTGTATCGAGAAAATTAATTTGCGCACCCGCGATAAAGCCATCTTGAGAGTCAAATAGGTCATGATACGCGGCTCGCCATTCCAGAGTAGTTTGATTGCTTTTGTCGTCCCAATATTGATAACCCAAACCAAATCGAGCAGAAGCATGACCTTGCTCTGGTGAGACGAGCGGCTGTTCAACAGGTGAAAATGGGGAAGGGACTTTTATTTTGCTTCTTAGATAAAGGAGCTTAGTTAGCCTTTTTGCGGTTGGGTCTCGCTCTAAACCCTGATCATAAAGCTGGAAATTCAGCCATTCATAGGCAAGCTCTAGTATTGCTGCTCTTTCTGTATCTGAGAATTCAGACTTATCTGGGTAATTACCTTGGGTCGCCTTTTTAGCTGCTTCAAACAGGCGCGTATCGACTTCATTGGCTTGATGTAAAAGTCGAGTTCCGAAAGCGGCTCTATAATAGGGGGCCTCCAGTAAATCGTTTTCAGCGAGAACGCGAACTGTGTCTGAAGGAATTGCTTGCACCGAAAACTCTGTTGTTAGAGCCAAGTCTTCTCGGGCAATTTCCAGCAAAGACAGCAATTGATAAGAGCAGTTTTCATCAAGAAAGTAGTAGTCAAACTCAGCGTTTTGCATCTCCCACAAATGGAGTAATATTTTTTCTACTTCTTTTGGGGTAAGTTTTAGCTTGTACTCCCAAATATCTCTTGACTCAATGTCGTTATATTCGCGAACTTTCTTATAGTAGGGCATAACGGCAAATCGACCAGGGTACTGGCCAATTAAGCCCTTGATAGCAAATGCTGCAGAGTTGTCTTGACTGTCAGGCTCTGCGGCAAAGTTGACAGCAAAGGCGACTAATTCTTTATGTCGAGTCTGATCCTTGGCATCGATACGGAGCAGAGTATGACCGAACATGGAAGAGGGGTTATTCATAAATGCTGTCGGGAATACGAGTGTCAGGCCTTCTGGATCAATGATTTCTCTCCACGTGGTTAATTCAGGGCATGAGAGTGTGGCTTGTCTACCTTGCAGGCTTTCTAGCCAAGAGTATCTTGCTGGGAAACGGCATTGCATCTCTTTGGCAATTTCTTGATCCTCTGAGTAAAGTTTGGTTATGGTTGCTTGTAATTCTTGCTCTGGTGAGTGCTTGCCATTTGGCGAAATAAAGAATGGTTCATTATCTATGGTACTTTGGTAGCCGGATAAGAAACTGGGTAGGTAATGGCCTAGTTTGAGCCAATAGGGATCTTGAGCCAGCATCTTGACCTCAAGTTTGTTGGCAGAAAAGGCGTTTGGAACAAACAGATATAAGCTAAGCAGTGAGGCACTTTTGATAAGGTACGACTTCATAAAGGAAAGCTTCTTATATTTTGTTGATGGCGATGGAATTTGACCTATCCTGATGGCTGATAGAGAGAAAATGCCACTCGACTAAGTGGCATTAAGATGTAACCGAGCTTAGATAGCGTAGTGAGCAAGCTCGCTATCGCTTGCAACTACATTATTGAGATTAGCGAAAACTTCTTGAGAGGTAACATTCTCTGAAACAAAGACATCAGAGAAGTTGTCTTGTACTAAAGAGTTAAATTTTGCTTTGTCAGCATCGTCAACTCCCCATACTTCGGAGAGTGTCGCTAAGGTTTCGCCTTGACCCTTTGCCATATCACGAGCGAGATTATCTATATTTCCATCGATAAACATAGCGAGTTTTTCTGAAGAGGTGACTTTACCCGTACCATCACAACCTAGAGTACCAAACGTAATACCAAAAGTTTGGTTGCCCAATAGGCCGTTTGTAGTTGCTGCAAGAATTTTGGGCACTTTTCCTTCACTACCATCAAATACCATGGTACCGAAACCACAGCCCACATCTGAGTCTGCCAATGCCAAACCAGACAAAGGTAATGTAGTGGCCAAAACTGTCGCTGCTAGAAGCTTTTTCATAACATATCCTTAGAAAATAATGTCTTGATAATTCCGTATAAAATGTGCTGCTGAACAATGCACCCTCTAGTCATAGTTTAGATTTTGGCTCCTTGCAAAGGCGCTGATAAGAGAATGTGTTTATAAGCTGAATTTGTAGCTATTACAGTAATATACGGCTAGAATTATCAATAATTGTGTTATTAGGGCGTTAAGCTGCAGTTATGAAAATAAGTACTTGCTAAAGTTTGCGTTTGGGCACATATTCAGATTAAGTAACAAACCATAATTAGGTTAGAATAAGCAGCTATGCTGTTATCCACTTTTATTAGTGGCTGCAGAGCGAATTAAAAAGTGTGGAGATACAAGTTTGATAAATGTTTTCCTTGTAGATGATCACGAGCTGGTTCGCACAGGGATACGACGTATTATTGAAGACGTCCGTGGAATGAACGTAGCAGGGGAAGCTGAAAGCGGTGAAGACGCAGTAAAGTGGTGTCGGGCAAATCATACTGATGTCATTTTAATGGATATGAACATGCCGGGTATTGGGGGCTTAGAGTCAACCAAGAAAATCTTGCGTTTTAATCCTGATGTGAAGATCATCGTTTTAACTGTTCATACGGAGAATCCGTTTCCAACCAAAGTGATGCAAGCAGGTGCGGCAGGGTACCTGACAAAAGGGGCGGGGCCAGATGAAATGGTCAACGCAATACGTATTGTAAATAGTGGTCAGCGTTATATCTCTCCCGATATCGCGCAGCAGATGGCATTGAGCCAATTTTCTTCTGCGTCAGAGAATCCGTTTGCAGAGCTTTCTGAGCGTGAGTTGCAAATAATGATGATGATCACCAAAGGACAAAAAGTTACCGATATATCCGAGCAACTTAATTTAAGCCCTAAAACAGTGAACAGTTACCGATACCGGTTATTTAACAAGCTTGGTATTAATGGTGATGTTGAGCTGACCCATTTAGCCATTCGCCATGGAATGTTAGATACTGAGACTTTGTAGTGACCGACCCTTTTGACTCGGCTTCTTTTTTAAAGACGGTCACCCATCAGCCCGGCGTGTACAGAATGTATAACGCTGAGGCTGTTGTGATCTATGTAGGAAAAGCCAAAGACCTCAAAAAACGCCTTTCTAGTTACTTCCGTACCAAAGTTGATAGTGAAAAAACTCGCGCGCTAGTGAGTAATATTGCTCAAATTGATGTCACTGTCACTCATACAGAAACTGAAGCTCTGATATTAGAGCACAATTACATTAAGCAATACCTGCCCAAATACAATGTGTTGCTAAGAGATGATAAGTCCTACCCGTACATATTTATCAGTGGGCACAAACACCCTCGACTTTCGATGCATCGCGGGGCAAAGAAACGCAAGGGAGAATACTTCGGGCCTTATCCAGATTCAGGAGCGGTACGTGAAACACTGCATTTGATCCAAAAAATTCTTCCTATGAGACAGTGTGAAGATACTGTGTATAGTAATCGTACTCGGCCTTGTTTGATGTACCAAATCGGTCGCTGCGCAGGACCTTGTGTTAGTGACATCATCTCAGATCAAGACTATGCAGAGTTAGTCAATTTGGTTAGATTATTTCTGCAAGGCAAAGATCAGCAAGTCTTATCTACACTTGTTGAAAAGATGGAGCTAGCGAGCCAACAACTTAGATTTGAAGATGCCGCAAAGCTGCGCGACCAAATACAGGCGATACGCCGTGTCCAAGAGCAGCAGTTTGTGTCTCATGATTCTCAGGAAGATATGGATGTGCTCGGCTTTGCTCAAGAAAATGGTGTCGCGTGCATTCATATTTTAATGATTCGCCAAGGGAAAGTACTTGGCAGTCGCAGCCATTTTCCCAAAATCCCCAGTAATACAAGCCAGCAAGAAGTCTTCTACAGCTTTCTTAGTCAGTACTACTTGAGTCATAACGAAGCACGTACTATCCCTGCAAGAATTATTGCTAATGCTGATTTGATAGATGATGCGAAACCATTGCAACAAGCCTTGTGTGATATTGCAGGGCGTAAGATTCATTTTCATATGAATCCAACAGGCCCAAGGGCGCGATATCTTAAACTGGCTAATACCAATGCCTTGACGGCGGTGACCAGCAAAATCAATCATAAAATGACCATTTCGCAGCGCTTCAAGGCGCTTCGAGAACTGCTCAATATGGATAGTATCTTACGTATGGAATGTTTTGATATTTCTCATACTCAAGGTGAAAGTACCATTGCTTCTTGTGTGGTGTTCAACCAAGAAGGGCCGCTAAGACAGGAATACCGGCGCTATAATATCACTGGAATTACGGGTGGCGATGATTATGCCGCCATGGGCCAAGTGCTTGAACGCCGTTACTCAAAACAAATCGATGTGGAAAGAATCCCAGATATTGTATTTATTGACGGTGGAAAAGGGCAGCTTAATCGTGCCGTCGATATTATTTCCAACTATTGGTATGACTGGCCAAAACGTCCTCGATTGATAGGCATTGCTAAAGGTGTGACTCGAAAACCCGGTCTAGAGACGTTAATTACACCGCAAGGAGAAGAGTTTCACTTGCCAAGCGACGCGCCTGCACTGCATTTAATGCAGCACATTCGAGATGAAAGCCACAATCATGCCATAGCAGGTCACAGAGCAAAACGTGGTAAAACCAGAAAAACCAGTGTGTTGGAGGGTATAGAAGGCGTCGGGCCCAAACGTCGTCAGTCTTTGCTTAAGTTTATGGGCGGGCTGCAAGAGCTTCGCCGCGCAAGCGTGGAAGAAATCGCCAAAGTTCCGGGGATTAGTATCTCTTTAGCAGAAAACATTTATCAAGCATTGAAACAATAGAAAAAATCACGCACCATAGAGTCCTGTTGTGAAGCAGTGAACAGAACAATAACGATACGCAAACGATAAGAGCCTCAATAAATATGCGTTTAACGATCCCAAACATTTTATCTTTATTACGACTTCTTCTTATTCCGGTGTTTGTCGTTGTTTTTTATCTTCCCTACAGTTGGGCACCTCTTGCCGCTGCCATGGTGTTTTGGGTCGCGGGTTTCACCGATTGGCTTGATGGAATGCTCGCACGCAAGCTTGGACAAATGTCTCGTTTTGGCGCTTTTATCGATCCCGTAGCCGATAAAGTGCTTGTCGCGAGTGCACTGATTTTAATTACCGAGCATTATCATAGTATTTGGGTGACGATTCCTGCGGTGACTATGATTGCTCGTGAGATCATTATCTCAGCGCTTCGAGAGTGGATGGCTGAGATAGGCAAACGAGCCAGCGTCGCTGTCTCTTGGGTGGGCAAAGTAAAAACGCTCAGCCAGATGTTTGCTCTGTGGGTACTTATTTGGCGATACGATGATTGGATGGTATGGCTGGGCTATATTAGCCTATATGTGGCTACTGTGCTGACCTACTGGTCAATGGCTCAATATCTGATTGCTGCTAAAGATGACCTTCTCAATGAGGAACACCATTGAAAAACGGGCTTAGGCCCGTTTTTTTGTTATCGTATAGACTTTACGACAGCTAACTTAGTTAAATTCAACGAATTTGTGCGACTAAATTAATCAAATTAACGCTTTTTGACGCTTAATTAGACAAACGATTCAAAAAATAAAAAATAGTGTTGACTCATTAGTTCGAATCCGTAGAATGCATCCCGTACCCAAGAGGAACGCAACAAAAAGCGAAACGATTGGAGTTACGGCGGCGCGTTGGCAGAGTGGCTATGCAGCGGATTGCAAATCCGTGGACCTCGGTTCGACTCCGGGACGCGCCTCCATTTGCGACACTAGCTCAGTTGGTAGAGCGCAACCTTGCCAAGGTTGAGGTCACGAGTTCGAACCTCGTGTGTCGCTCCAAATTTTAAGATAGTGATGACCAACAATCATTATCAATGATGGTGTCTCCATCGCAAGTTTTAGATTTGCGTGCCCTGGTGGTGGAATTGGTAGACACAAGGGATTTAAAATCCCTCGGCGTTCGCGCTGTGCCGGTTCAAGTCCGGCCCGGGGCACCATCTAACCTATTACGCGACACTAGCTCAGTTGGTAGAGCGCAACCTTGCCAAGGTTGAGGTCACGAGTTCGAACCTCGTGTGTCGCTCCAAAATTAAACCGTCTAATAGGCGGTTTTTTTATGTCTATTAGTCTTTGTTTGTAGCCTATCTTTCTTCGAATAATGACTTTGGAGGGTGGTGGTACCTGTATTGCTCTATCTTAGCGATTAAGTGAATAATGATAATTCTTATTGCTCGTGCTCTCCTTATACCATTTCCTCTATAGAATTTTAATAAATGATATTACAACTAAATTTTTCTTTGGTTTAAAGAAAACTAAATAATCTCATATTCTTATTACTGTCCTTATTGTCATCATTTATATCTATATGTGTGATTTTTAAATAAAAATTATAATTGATGTAAATATAAACTTTTCCTAAAGTAGTTATGATGAATTGTTTTATATGGTTCCACTCTTTTTACTAGAGGGGAGTATATAAGCTAATGTTCGTTATTAGTATGATTTCTCACTGATGAGAAATTTTCTCAATACTTTTCAACAAAAATAGGACAATAAATGAAATATAGATATTTTATTATGGCAGGTTTAATTTTTCCAAGCTGGTCTGCTTTATCTACTCCCAATATAAATCGATGTGAAAATATAAATATTCCATTTGAAAATAATCAATTATATTTTGATCAAAGTTGTTCAACTGCATATGTTGTCCCCAAAGGTAATGGAACTATAAAAGAAGGCTCTTTTACTCCCAACAGCTATGGTAGGAATATTTGTAGTCACTATCGCTCAACTGCGGATGCGATTGAACGTGTCGATAATGAATTGTTGGACTTTTATAAAAAATTTGCAGAAAACGTAGAGAAAAAAATAGAGCTAATTAACAGAGTTTATGAATTAAATATAAAAATAATCTCAGTAAAAGAGCAGTATGAAGATGAAATAAGCAAATATGAACGAGCACAAGCTGATATGGATTTTTTACGGGATGAATATATAGAGCTTAGCCGAGAACTTTCCAGCTGCAAGAATATATCCAATGAATGTAGCTTTGAACAGGAAGAGGTTGATAGAGTCAGAGCTGATCTCATTGTCGCAGCACAAGAAGTAAGTGAAGCTAACAAAGGATATGAGATACCCAAAGCGATTATCAAAAGCGCGGAAAAGGCAATTTTGAGTGCAGAAGAGCAATTGGCGTTACTTGAATACCATGAGAAGACACACTTGGAAACCATGAAATCCGTCAAAGATAATTTGATGCAAATGCTTACTAAATATTCTTATACTGAGGCGGGTGATGCATTGTTTACTTTTGACTTGGAGCATCAAGCACTAGTCGAAGAGTTAGCCGAGAAATATTCACATTTAGGGTTGAATTGGGAAAAAATGCCTGCAACAAAAGTAGATGCTTCAACGCTATCTTTATTTAACTCCTCGGTGTTGAGCATTGATGCGCAGAACCTGCTTCCTGTAGTAGAGACATACATAGTGGGCCAAGGTCGGCCGAGTCCTGGATTTAATACGATAGGCAAGCAGCAGATATCTCCAGAGGGCCCGAGGTCAGCTGCTGATATGCAGTCATCAGCCCCCTCCAATGATATTGTTAAGGCGGGTTTTAAGGTGAATGCAATTAGTGCCTGTAACTTGGACAATGATTCTAGTCTGAATCAAATGGTTAAAGTCATTAAGCCGTCCTTATACTTTCAATATGGGGTTGATGTTTCTTCAGGTTATACCGCTCACGTAAATACAAAAGCCTTAATTGACGCTACTGAAATTAGACAATCAAGTGACTATAGTGTTTGGTTAAAGCCTTGGGCAAAAGCGAACACTACTAGTGATTTAAATAGCCTTATTAACATTAATTTTGATAGCGCTGTGCCTGAAGATATTCAGTTTAAAGTTGCACGATCTGTTCTTGAACGCACTGCTCTTAGTTACATGGATAATTTAGGTAAGAGAGTACCAATTCCACCGTATTCAACTGTAGGAATTGCTAGTGGTGCTGAATTACCCTCAATTGACAGAGGTTATGAAACAGTATCAGCTTATCGAAGCGTTTATTTCATATGGAGTAAATTTAGTCAACAAGAAGAAGACACTATTTCAGCTAGAGATCGTTATTTTTGGGATAATACTGAGGCTACTTACTCAGAAAGTATAGCGAGCTCATATATGCTTCCTCAAAGTAAACTGATTTCATTTGAGATTGCACAGTGATTAGAGCTCTAGGTATCGCCCTGATTATTATTTTTTTATGCATAGCAGGCTGGGGCTATCAGTGGCTATTTATTGATGTTAAGCAGCAAGAACAATTGTTGGTTGGTGGTATGAAAAGAAGTACTATCGATTCTCAGTTCGATAAAACCTCGGTTTATTCTTCTGCAACTTCTCTAAATCAACCTCAAACAGAGAACTCTAACCGACTAATTAATCAGCTACAAAGCTCTTATGTTGATCCCAAACAAGCAAGATTACTTTCAGATAAAGAGCTATCTAGTGAATTTTCAGCAATTTCTGAATCTATTGAGAATAGTGGACTTTTAAATGATATAAACACCAATGTACTTAATGAAAGAGAAATGGATATGACTGTTAAACTATTTAAGCAGCATGACATATTAGGTACGGAGATTATACGTCGGAAAGTACAATCTTTGGACAAAGAAAGGTTGGCAGAAGAATTAGGAGAATTAGAAGGAAACTTGCAAAGCATAGAAGAAATCATAAGCGAGGCTGAGAGCTTAATAAGAGAAATAGAGGGAAATTAGTTCCCTTTATTTTTATACTAAGCATGTAGCGTAGTCCATTTTTTGATACTTCCCCCCAAAGTATCTTGGGGGGCTTTAGTACCTAGTTACACAAGCTGTGCGAGCATATCATCCGAGTAGTCGGTAAGTGCTTCGCCGGCTTTGACTTTAGCAACATAGTCGGGGTTAGCAATTAGTGGGCGCCCTATAGCTAATAGATCAAATTTTCCAGCGGCTAAAGCGGCATTGCCCGATTCTGGGGTAAAGCCGCCAACCCCCATTAAGGTATTGCTGTAGTTAGCACGCATATAGTCAGACACCTTGCCACCTAAGTAATCAAAAGTCATATTATCGTCGAATATACCGACATGCAGATAGCATAATTCTTTGCTTTCTAAAGTTTGCAGTAAGTAGTCAAAAACCTGTTTGTCCCTTGGGTCAGATTCCATATTGAAATACGCTCCAGGTGAGAGACGAAGCGCGGTCCTTTCTGAGCCAATCGCTTCGGATACTGAGTCAACCACTTGTAAGGCAAATCGAGTCATATTTTCTGCATTTCCACCAAATTCATCCTCGCGCTGATTGCTGGCAAAGTGTAAGAATTGATCAATTAAATAGCCATTGGCTCCATGGATTTCTACGCCATCAAACCCAGCTTCAAGCGCATTAATTGCTGCCTGACGATAATCTTCAACCAGCTCTAGGATCTCTTCTCGGCTTGCAGGCTTTGGTGTGATGTATTCAAGTTCTCGCATGCGTGGAACCGTGCCATCAACACCGATTGCTGAAGGAGCAAGTACATAATCACCGCCATAGAAGTGCGGGTGTGCGACTCGACCTGTGTGCCATAACTGAAGGAAAATCTTGCCTCCATTTTGGTGAACGGCATCAGTCACTTTACGCCATCCTAATATCTGTTCTTGAGTGTAGATGCCAGGAGTATTGGGATAGCCTTGCGCATCAGGTCGTATGATGGTTGCTTCACTGATGATAAGCCCTGTATCAGCGCGGCGTGCATAATACTTCACCATGTCATCAGTGGGGACAAGATTGGCATCAGCCATGCAGCGGGTCAAGGGTGCCATAATAATGCGATTATTTAGGGTAATAGCGTCATTAAGTGTTATTGGTTCGAATAAATGTTGCATGATTTTTCCTTGATGATTTCTTGAATGTTCATTCAAGTTAGTCTAATTTGAATGAACATTCAACATGTTTTTTGAATGTCTGTTCAAAATCCGTTAAAGTAGGGTGTTGTTGATAATTTAAATGTGAGTGATGATGCGCAGCGCAGAATTTGATCGTGAAACAGTGCTACGTTCTGCAATGGAAGCCTTTGTAAGTAAAGGGTATTCAAAAACCAGCATGCAGGACTTAAAAGCCGCAACAGGACTACATCCTGGCTCAATTTATTGCGCGTTTGAAAACAAGCGTGGGCTCTTGATTGCTGCGCTTGGCCAGTATCGTGATGACAAGTCTCGTGAATTTGAAACCTTGTTCAAAGAGCAAGAAAACGTGTTCTATGGTTTAAATCGTTACCTAGATTCTGTGGTTGAAGAGTGTGAGAAAGAGGCAATCAAAGATTGTTTATTGCAAAAGTCCTTGAGTGAATTGGCGCAGCAAGATGCGGAAGTCGAGCAGCTCATTAGCTCTATGCTGCAAGACTGGCATCGCTCGATTGAGAAAAAAATTTCTCAGGCTCAAGATGCGGGATACGTAAATAAGCATAAATCTGCCGGACAACTGACCCAGTTTGTTGTTATGGGTATTTACGGGATGCGCACCTTTTCACATACCCAACCTAAACCGGGTGTGTTGAAAGAGTTAAAGCAAGAATTGATTCATTATCTTACCAGTTAGTTGCCTTTTATAAGGCGATATATATTGCCTTGATCGGTACTAAAAATAATCTCATCTTTTGGGCTCACGATAACGTGTCTGATCCGCTCATTGAGATGCTCAAGAATGCGAGTTTCTTCAATCGCAGATTGAGTATTATCGAGAGTGATAACATTGATATGTGTGAGCTTTAGGGCTGGGGCGAGAAGTTTTCCATTCAACTCAGGGTAGTGGTTACCTCTATAAAGTAGCAGGCTTGCAGGTGCAATTGATGGAATGTAAACCTTAATTGGTGACTCAATCCCTTCTTTTTCTGTAGCATCAGCAACATTAATCGGCCCCCAATATTCCTTACCGTGTGAGGTTATTGGCCAGCCATAGTTAGCACCTCTCTTAATAAGATTGAGCTCATCACCACCTCTTGGCCCATGTTCAATTGACCAAAGGGTTTGTGACTCACCATCAAAATACAAACCTTGAGGGTTTCTGTGGCCAATGCTCCACAGTGCTTTTTGCGCATTGGGAATTGAGATAAAAGGATTGTTCTTAGCTGAGCTGCCATCTGGATTCAGCCGTAAGATAGAACCAGCATGGGTGCTAAAATCTTGTCCGTTTGGCCTTTCTCCTCTGTCACCAATACTCATAAACACATGATCTTTATCAAAAGCTAAGCGACTTCCGTAATGTCGGCTTGTGTCGGAATTAGAGGTTGAGGTAAAAATGGTTTCGAACTGAGAAAGTTTTCCAGATTGATAGAGAAAACTTGCTAATGCTGTGTCTGATCCGGTTTGAGTTTTCTGGCTATACGTGACATAGAACTTATTTTTTTCAAATGGAGATGACGTAATGTCCAGCCAGCCACCTTGGCCTACTGAATACAGGTCAGATGGGTTTTCCATCAGTTTAGATGTCTCTCCGTTTATGGTATTAAGAGCAAGTATATGGCCATTTCTTTCAGTGACAAGCAATGTATTAGCATCAAAAAATGCCATGCCCCAAGGTACTTTAAGGCCTGATGCAATTTTCTGAGTTTGGTAACCTTGGCTATGCGCAAAGCTTATCGATGCGGTTAACACCAAGCATAATGCTGTTCTTATCACTGGCAACTCCTCCCTATTGACTCTGAGTATGAACCTCTAACCCAACTCTAGACAGCTTTTTATTTTATACAACTTGTTGCTCTTGTGAGGGATGAAATATTGCTCCCAGCAACCTGTTTTTTTGCTGCTAGCGTATGTCGTAGTGCCACAGCGTGGTCCATAAGGCAAAAACTTGGACTAAATTACCGCTCAGCGCGTTTTTCAGATTGGCTTTATACAGCGGTTTCGTTACTATGTAGGGCTATTTACGAAGCCTGAAATCCCTATCGGGAAACCTTATGGAAACTACCAATAGGTAGATGAGGAAACGATGCAACATCTAGAAGAGATTATTGCTAATGCGAACGCTGCTATTGACGCAGCAGATTCATTAGTCGCACTCGACGAAGTGCGTGTACAGTATTTGGGTAAAAAAGGTGAGCTAACAGCTCAGCTTCAAAGCCTAGGTAAATTGCCACCAGAAGAGCGCCGTAGTGCAGGTCAAGAGATCAACAAAGCGAAAGGTGTTGTCCAGCAAGCGATCGCTGCTCGTAAAGACGCATTGCAGCGTGCAGAGCTTGAAGCCAAATTGGCAGCAGAGACAATTGACGTGACTCTACCTGGTCGCCGCATAGAAAATGGCGGTCTGCATCCAGTGACTCGTACTGTTGAGCGTATTGAACAGTTTTTTGGTGAACTCGGTTTTAATACTGAATCAGGCCCTGAGATTGAAGACGCATTTCATAACTTTGATGCGCTGAATATTGCAGAGGATCACCCTGCGCGCACAGACCATGATACTTTCTTCTTTAATCCAGATCTTATGCTGCGCACGCACACTTCAGGTGTTCAGATCCGCACAATGGAAAATGGACAACCACCGTTTCGCTTTATTGCTCCTGGGCGCGTATATCGTAACGACTACGACCAAACACACACACCCATGTTCCACCAAGTGGAAGGTATGCTGGTTGATGAAAACGTTAACTTTGCCCAGCTTAAAGGGATTCTCCATGACTTCCTGTGTAACTTCTTTGAAGAAGAAGTTGAAGTCCGTTTTCGCCCTTCATACTTCCCATTCACAGAGCCTTCAGCAGAAGTCGATGTGAAAGGGAAGAATGGCAAATGGTTAGAAGTATTAGGTTGTGGCATGGTCCACCCAAATGTTCTTCGCAGTGTAGGCATTGATGCTGAAAAATACTCTGGCTTTGCATTTGGTATGGGCGTAGAGCGTTTAACTATGCTTCGCTATGGCGTAAACGATTTAAGAGCGTTCTTCGAGAACGATCTACGTTTCTTAAAACAGTTCAAGTAATCTAGGGGAACCATCACTATGAAATTTAGCGAAACTTGGCTTCGTGAGTGGGTAAACCCTTCGGTTTCAACACATGAGTTGACTCACCAAATTACTATGGCAGGCCTTGAAGTTGATGATGTTCTGCCTGTCGCTGGCTCTTTTACTGGCGTTAAAGTTGGTCATGTTGTTGAATGTGGTCAGCACCCTGATGCAGACAAACTACGAGTGACTAAAGTGGATGTTGGCGAAGCTGACTTACTTGATATTGTCTGCGGCGCACCAAACTGTCGTGAGGGCCTAAAAGTTGCTGTTGCAACTGTCGGTGCAGTGCTACCGGGCGATTTTAAAATTAAGAAAGCTAAACTACGTGGTCAGCCTTCTCATGGCATGCTTTGTTCATTTACAGAACTTGGTATTGATGTTGAATCAGATGGCATCATGGAGCTTGCGGAAGACGCCGTTGTCGGTACAGACTTTCGTCAATTCTTGGGTCTAGATGATGTAACAGTTGATGTTGACTTGACGGCAAACCGTGCTGATTGTTTTAGCATTCGTGGGCTTGCTCGTGAGGTCGGTGTACTTAACCGCGCAGACGTCACTGAGCCAGCAATAAACCCAGTGGCTCCTGCTATTGACGATACGGTTTCTATTGAGGTTAAAGCGCCAGCAGCATGTCCTCGTTACCTAGGCCGCGTGGTTAAAAATGTCAACGTCAAAGCCCAAACGCCGCTTTGGATGCAAGAGAAACTGCGTCGCTGTGGTATTCGTTCTATCGATCCAGTGGTTGATATTACGAACTACATCTTGCTAGAGCAAGGCCAACCAATGCATGCTTTCGATCTGAACAAAATCGACGGTGGTATCGTGGTTCGTATGGCAGAGCAGGGTGAAAAGCTCACGCTTCTCGATGGCAGTGAAGCGGAACTGAATGCTGATACACTGGTTATCGCGGATCGCAATAAAGCACTGGGCATTGCCGGAATTTTTGGTGGTCAGGACTCTGGTGTAACGTCTGAAACCCAAGATGTGTTACTAGAGTGTGCCTTCTTCGCGCCTGATCATATCCGTGGTCGCGCTCGCAGTTACGGTTTACACACAGACTCATCAATGCGCTTTGAGCGTGGTGTCGATTACGCATTGCAAGCAAGTGCGATGGAGCGAGCAACCGAGTTGCTGGTTGAAATCTGTGGCGGTGAAGTAGCTCCTGTTGTTGCTGTTGAATCAGCCAGTGACTTGCCTACTCCGAATACCGTTGCATTGCGCCGTACTAAACTTGATAGCCTTTTGGGTCATCATATTGCTGATGCAGATGTGGTTGAGATTTTGGAGCGTTTGGGTCTGCAGGTAGCAACAACCGAAACAGGCTGGACAGCAACTGCACCAACGTGGCGCTTTGATATTGCCATTGAGCAAGACTTGATCGAAGAAGTGGGTCGTATTTATGGGTATGATAATATTCCAAATCAGAGCCCAGCCGCTGATCTCAAAATGCACGATCATGTAGAAGCGAATATTCCACTTAAACGCGTTCGCAACTTGCTTGTAGACCGTGGTTTCCAAGAAGCTATCACCTATAGCTTTGTTGAGCCAGAGCAGCAAAAACTCATTGTTCCAGATGTTGAGCCTTTAATCTTACCTTTCCCAATTTCTGCGGATATGTCAGCGATGCGTTTGGGTTTGATTCAAGGTCTTCTCAACACTGTGGTTCACAATCAAAAGCGTCAGCAGCCGCGTGTTCGTTTATTCGAGTACGGTTTGCGTTTCATCCCATGTGAATCAGCAGAAAACGGCATGCGCCAAGAGCCAATGCTCGCTGGTGTTATAGCAGGTGCTCGCAGTGAAGAGCATTGGGATATAGAAACCAACACGGTTGATTTCTTCGATTTGAAAGGCGATCTTGAAGCCATTCTTGAACTGTCTGCGAACGAAAAAGCCTACTCTTTTGCTGCGGCAAAGCACCCTGCATTGCACCCAGGCCAATCGGCGGCAATCATGGTTGGTGGAAAAGAAGTCGGCGTAATTGGTACTGTTCATCCAGAGCTTGAGCGTAAGTTTGGCCTCAACGGTCGCACTATTGTGTTTGAAATCGAGTGGTCTGCCATCAACACTAAGGTGATCCCAGAAGCGGTACAACTTTCTAAGTTTCCTTCAAACCGTCGTGATATTGCATTGGTTGTTGAAGAGGAAATTGCATCTGGCGATATCGTTGCAGCGTGTCTCGAAAAAGGAGGAGAATTCCTCACAGATGCTCGCTTGTTTGATGTTTACCTTGGTAAAGGGGTAGAGGAAGGCAAGAAGAGCCTTGCCATTGCTCTAAGTCTACAATCAATAGAGCGTACATTGGAAGACTCGGATATTGCAGGCGCAGTTGATGCAATTGTTGCTCATGTTTCTGAAAAATTTGGTGCTTCTCTTAGAGATTAACCAGACTTAATACCCATAATAAAAAAACCTGCCACAAGGCAGGTTTTTTTGTAGGCAATTACAGTCTTTGTCTTATATTTGAGTTTATAGACAATAATTAAGAAACTTATTGATTTTAAACGGAGCGCATATTAAAACGACCTTGATACAATTTTGTATCATATATCTATCTCTAACTTTAAAATAATAGAAAAACTTAATATGTATAAAAAAACAAGCGTGGCTCTTGCAATAGCCTCTTTAATGTTATTTGGGTGCGGTGGTTCAGGTGGTTCAACCAGTAGCCAAAGTTATGAGTCTGAAATAGAAAACTACGGGTACGTAAAAGATTTGTCGAATTATCTTGATGTACGTATAGGCTTGAAAAACGGCTGGAAAGAGACGATGGGAAATTCGAGAATCACACTAACTTTTGATGTTTCAGCCCAGTTTACAGACGTGAAAGAATTCAAAATCGTTGCCGGAAATATTTATGGCGATAGAGATGATGATAGTTGGGTTAATGGAGCTGACTTATCAATGTCTCTTAAAAAGAAAGATGGGACAAGCCATACATATAGGTATAACCAGTTAGAACTTGGATTAAATAGGACATCGAATAAATTAATATCAGCTAATCTTGGAGGGGTTTGGACTTACTCTCTCTCAATCGGAAACAGTACTACCGAAAAATCTTTGAATTTACGCATCAATAGAGAGTTTACAGGGCCTGAAAATTACCCAGAATATTATGAAATTCACAATTATATGATGGAGGTTATCAATTCAATTGATTTATCAACGCCAATTAAAGTCTCAGTAGTCGATGGTACGAGTGGGGATATTGCTCCAGATGGAGGGTTCAGTCAGCAATTCGATGGGAAAATCGATGATAACCTCGACGACTATACTGGAACAGAACAATGGGTGGATATTTCTAGTGTCCAGCTTTTTTTAAGCCCTCAGTAATTACCTCCACATTATCCCACTTAAAAATAGTCTAATCTGGCTCTAGGAGCTAGATTAGGTTCTAATAATTATAGTATCACTATCCCCCCGAAAATCATTATATACGTCAATAATTCTTCTCATTGCAATTGTTAATTTATATTTTATAAAATATAAAGTTAAATTTTAATAATAAGTTAAAACTAAATATTCATAATGCCAATATTGTAAATAAGATTAATTTACGATCAAAAACACATAAATTTTACTTTTTATGAACAATTATTAAACCAATATCCCATAGTGATATTATTGTTATTTATTTTGTTAAATCGATGAAGCAGTATTTTGAATGATATTTGAACACATAATCGTTTGTTAAATAATCCAATCTATTCAATAAGAAAACGATCTGATGAGGTATAAATATGAAATTTAAAAGAACTGCTCTCGCTACATTATTGGCCTGTGGTTTTGCTGCAAATGTTCTGGCAGAAAAAATTGGTGATGCTCCAGAAGATTTTACCTACACAAGTGAAGAAGCCAACGAAGAAAGGTTTGTTTTAAGTACAGATGAATGGGCTGCCATTCAAATTTTTGCTGCGACAGCTAGGGCACTCCCTATTACTGAAGATGACATGCGCAACGAATTTTTATTAGGTTCACTGGACTTTGGCAGTAACTATCAAGAACTTTTGAGAAGTTATCAGAGCGTGCATGATATTTCTGGGCAGTGGCTAAATGCGGGTGGTTATAGAGATCAAATGGTCGGCTTAGCCACAGATATTGTTATTTACTCAGATGATGTTTTAACTGGGAGTGAGCGTATTTCACTCTTTGTTGACAGAATATGGTCAGCCATCTTGGAAGATGATCTTGCTGCTGGTGACAGGTATTTAACCGTTACTCGAACACTGCTAGAGAAAATGCTAACGGATACTCAAGAGTATTATGATAAGGCTGATGATCTCGGTACAAAACTTACAGAGTTTGTGAATACGTTAGATGCTGAAGATCATGAGCTACAAGAAGTTCAGTCGGCAAATGCAGATATTCTTGAAAATGACGGCTCAGCGACAAAAGATGAGATTGACGCCCTACAAGATAGAATTGAAGAAGTTAATAGGGAATACAGTAAGTGGGTAAAAGTAGCAGCAACGTCTCCTGTCTATTCTACGGTTGCTTTTCCTTTTGGTTTAATTGCATCGATAGGCGCTGCCTCTGGCGGGACAGCGCAAGCTATTGCGTTAAAGAATGAAATCGGATTTATCAAAGAAGACATTGAAAGCCTGTCTAAGCGCCTCAGGACAGAGGAGCTGACTTACGCATCATGGCAGCTTGCCAATAGCAGTATTACTAACACGCGAGACCAACTATCAGAAGCACTTAATGCACTTGAGAAACTAAAAGGTGCTTGGGTACTCGTTGTTGCTCAGCTTCAAGCGGCACTTGAAGGAATACAATCAGCAAATAGCGAAGATGTTATCAATAACCCTGATTTATTGACTGCTCTAGCGCTAACCGCTTCAGAGCTTGAAGATTTGGAGACCCGCTGGGGAGAAATTAAAGAGTCTACAGAGGAATGGGTACGAAACGCTTATGTGACTCAAAGCAACCAATAGCAGCACTAAGGCAGCCACAGATTAGGCTGCCTTAAATTTTTCCCACTAAGTTGATGGAGTAACGATTATGTTTTTTAAAAAGAGCAAAATTCTTACTGGGTTGCTGCTAGCAAGTTTTGGCGTGTCAGCGAATCCATGGTCTGATTTTTATGACGTTTCTGTACCAAGTTATATGCCTGGTCAAACAAAAGAAGTGACGGACGTTAGTAGCCGAAAAGTAGTTAGACAAGCGATGTTGCTTGATTCGGCGCAGCTCAACAAAACCTTTGAGCAGTATCCAGACAGAGGGCGGTACATTTTTATTGCTGATACATTATTGCTTGATGAAGTGGTTTCGAAAAATATCCAAGGCAAGCATATTGTGATACTGGCTCGTTCTATCCAGGGCGAGGGTCTGATTGGTTTTAGTCAATTAGAAGATGCCAATACATCGGTCACTATTATTGCGGATAAAATTGAGGCCGGAATACTGATTACTTCACACACAGGAACGGTTACACGAGTTGAAGATCAAGGGGAGAATTTCAAATTTACCTATAGAAACTTACTTGGTAGGGAAACCATCAGTTATGATAGCGAAAGTATTGAAAGTATTATTGTACAGTTAAACGAAGACAGAGATTATATTTTTAATCTTGCTTATGATTATGGTTTGTCTGCGTATGACAGTAAGCCTCAGCTTAGTATTGATATACTAGAATGGTATGCGAATTTATTAGCAAGCAGTGATGCGCTGATTAATGAGGAAAATGCTTGGAATTTTGACGATACCTTTCGCGCTCTAAAAAGCTTGAGTCTATTTTATTCTTCCTCTCAAAAAGATCAGAATTTTGTTCCAGTACTTGATTTAAATTTATATTCCAATAGCTATAGTCAAATCTTGGACGCGATGGAAGCATTTCAAAGCGAATATGATCAGTTTGAAAACCACCAAAATGATATTCAAGCCAGAAAAGACAGTGCACGTTTGATGTTGGATAAGTTGGATAATGCACTGAGTGCCCAGCAAGCGATCATTGAAAACCAAGAAAGGCAGATTGCCTCTTTCCAAAACAGTATCGAGAACAAAATTGAAGGGTTTAAGGAGCAAGAGGGTGTTGTCGAAGTTGCAAAGCAGAACTTCAGGCAAGGCATTATTGACTACCAGCGTAAGTTTATTGCTGGTATAGCCATTGAAGTGTTTAGCTCGTTGGCTGATTTAGGCTCATCGGTCATTTCTGCTTTCACAATTGGCCCCGCAGGAATAGAAAGCGCAGCTCAAGCCATAGGTGATGCTGCTCAAGATGCTCAGCAAGCCGTGACGATTTCAAAACGTTTAGAGCAGCTAAGTAAAGATATTAAGAAGATTAAAGATCTCAGTGCCAATCTAGAGACCATATTGAAGCTAATAAAAAGCAATCAGCTGACCGCAGAGCTTAATGGACTGATGAGGGAAACAGAAATCGATATCCCTGATCTCGGTTCGTCCAGTACTGGTTGGGAGCTTGCCAGAATCGATATTGATACTGCGCTTGGAGCAGCCCAGGAGTTGGGTGTTTTAGGTACGAGAGAGTATAAGAATGAGCTGAATAAACTCATGACTTGGGGATCGAGTGTGTCAGGCTTGCAAGTCAAAGCTGTGATAGCAACCTATAGGTTAACCGAGCTTCAGTTAGCCAAAGAAGCGATTGAAAAAGACTATGATAGCGTTGTCCAATACATAAACGACCTAGATACGGACGAACAAGCTCTGCAAGAAGTCGAACAGTATCTGTTTAGAGCATACAGTTTGTTTAAACGTCCTCTTTATGGCGCAATGCTCAACTATAACGCGGCATATAAGTATCATACATTCGAAGATAGTACGGTTACTCCGCGTATTAACGCCAGCTATTTAGAATACAACCAAAACTTGGTCTCTATGGATGAACAGCTCACTCATGCTATCGAGGGCTTTTATGAAAATCCACCTCAGAGTTTTTCAATCGATGCAGATATTAATGATCAAGCTATTCTGGATCAATTAAAAGAGACTGGTGAATTCAGCTTTATTATTAATGAGCAAAACCATGAAACCTTTGGTAATGGTATTTTTAATAATAAAGAAAGGGTACGTCTAGACAGTATTGGTGTTGAGATCTTTGGACCTGAGCTAGCGGATGGTAGATATGAATTTCAATTAACCCATACAGGTGAATTTAGAGATTTTTATAAAGATCAATCATATATATTCAATACTAAGGAATCTCATCGTATATATTCCTATGACAAAGAAGGAGATGAATATAAGGTTATTACTCCCGGTGACATATCAGAGAACTTTGGTAAGTTCATTTTCAAACCCACGCCGTTTTCTACTTGGACGGTCAAATTATTCGAGCACGAAAAAGTCGACTTAAGCAAAGTCGAGAATATTAAGCTTTCCTTCTCTGGAGAGTGGGTAACGCCCGAGTTTTAGATTTAAATTCTTATCCTTGCGCTATATAGAAGTGTTATAGCGCAATCTAAACCTCAATATTATTAAAACCTTAGATCTTAAGAGGCAACTATGGATTGGTGTAAAGCAGTGTTAGCAGCGTCATGTATGTTGGCAGTACACAACGTATCATTGGCAGAAAACTATAATGGGTTAGGCAATTTTGATGTATTCACATCTGAAAGCGATGACTTCCTATTGAGCGAAGAAGAATGGATTAAATTGAATATGTTGGCTCGCAGCGCGAGTACACTACCAGTTACTCAAGAGAGCATGCGTAAGCGTTTTTATATGAGTAATTACGTAGACTTCGATGGAGTCTATCAAGACTTGCTCTCTAACTATCAAAATATCAATTATATATCGAGCGATTGGTTAGGAGACTCTGGCTATCGCGATAAGATGATTACTTTGGTTGAAAACCTGATTGAGTACTCTCATGAGGTGAATGATTCTTCTACTGGGATGTTACAGCAAACACAGCTTATTGTTGAAGCGGCGGAGAATGCAGATTATTTAGCGTTTGAACGGGCAAAAGCTGATTTACTCGCAATATTAGAGGCAATGCTTGAAGATGCGACTAGGTATTACCAAGATGCAGATTCACTCGGGTATGGCTTAACCGACTTCATCAATTCTCTCGAGGTTCAGGTACAAGACCTCGATCGATTGCAAAGTTCAAACCAAGACATTCTTGAGAATGACGGAAGTGAGGCCAGTAGAGAAATTGATGCCCTAAAGCAAAGAATCGATGAGCTAAATAGTGAGTATCGTAAGTGGGTAACCGTAGCAGCAACAACGCCTACTTATGCGTGGATTTTTCCTTTTGGAACGATTGCCGCAATAAGCACCGCAGGTGCGGGCTCTTCGAAAGCAGTGGCTTTGAAAAATGAGATTCAGTCTATTAGAGAAGATGTTATTACTTTGAGAGAGGAGATGGCACACGATCAAGCCGTTTACTTATCATGGAACATTGCCACAGATAGCATAAAAAATATATTAGAAAGCACACGCTCTGCACTGGCGGCGCAGCAAAGATTGAGAGGCGGTTGGGCACTCATTTCCAGTCAACTAGAAAGTGTTATTAAAGGAATTAATGACATAAACAGTGATGATGTTCTTCATGATCCAGACAACTTTATTGCAGCTTACTTAACTGAATTGGAGATCGAAAAACTACAATCTCGATGGGAAAACCTCGGAACTGAGGGAGAGCTGTGGCTGGCGAATTCTGATGTGACTGGCATATCTTCAACACAGTTTAGTGTGCCAATTCGAAGCGACTTGGCTGATGAACTGGGTATTTCATACTCAACTGAAATCACAGAATACGCTACGGGTTTATCTTGGCCTACCTATGATTTTCAACAAGCGACTGACTTATGCCAAAACCAAGGTATGCGCCTGCCAACCAAGTTTGAACTAGAAGAACTACAAGCTTGGTTTAAGCAATATGAAGATATTGACCCTAATGTATGGCCAGTTGCTAGCCATTATTGGTCAGCGACGATTGACCCTCAAGGACGTTACTATACGGTTGGCGTAGATGGTGGAGCTTCAAAACTCTATCCACACGGCCATCAATACGTTGCTTGTACTGGTGGTGAAATGCTAAATGCACCAGTTCCGCCTCCGCCAGAAGTATCCAATGAATTTTCGTTGCCTTTAACAAAGGAAGAAGCCGACAGAGAAGGGTACACTTATACTGGCTATAAATCTGAGATAGATTTTGGGCCTAAATGGGTAACCTTTACTTATGAACAAGCGAAGAATATGTGTCAGATCAGAGGTATGCGCTTACCCAATGCTGACGAGTTAAGCGTTTTCTCACAACAAGGGGCAGTGGGCTGGCCAACTCACAGAGTGTATTGGACTGAGAATAACCCCGCAGACTATAACTGGGATTACACCATGTATATCAGTGATGCGAATCCGATTGTATCTATGAAATCTTGGACAGGATACGTTTCCTGTATGTAATGAGCCCGGCCTAATCGATTGATTATGAGTTAGTAATTGTTAGACAGTTAGCTTCAAATAAGAGGCTAACTGCTCGTTTCAGAAATAACACTCATCTCTATCTCTAATGGTGTTGATGATGAAAATTGCTGGTGGAAGCAAAACTAACTGTGCAACTAGTTTAGTTACACTGGACCAAAACATAATGCTGATAAGAATACCATTATCTTTCACCCCGAAGTAAGCTAACGCAAGAAACAATTTCACATCAACTAAAGAGACAATAATCGTCGATATTGTGATCCTAATACTGATACTATTAATCTTTAATGACGAGAATGTCACGCCAAACATAAACGTAGAGACAAAATAGGCACAAAGAGATGCTAAATAGACCCGATAATTACTCAAGTTATAGATCAAATTGAAGCTTTGATTGTAGCTTGAATCAGGGTCTGAGTCAGGAGTAATTGATGCTAAGTACATCATGCTTATAAAGGCGAGGTACCCAAGGTAAGCCAACGTTATACATCTAAAATATGTCTTGGGTGAGCGGGTTGCGATAATAATCGAAGAAAAAAAATAAACAAAGGGATAGGTAAAGAACCCAGCGGTTAAGTGAATACCTAGAGCTTGTATCGTTTTGGTGGAAGCCAAGTTTGATGCTGTAAGGAAACAAAACAGGCCAAGAGTTGCTATTACAGTTGAAGTTTCTATCACCCTCAAAGACTAACACTCCATGATGTGGTAAATGGCGATAAAATTTTCATTGCTTATCTTTAATTTTCTTCTGACTGAAGGAGCGAGTAAGCTTTTCATCGAGATGGTGACTGGAATATCAGATATTTCCATTTCGACGGTTTTATCTTTTACATTGATAGCACGAATTCTGTCATCAGAAATACAATACTGTCCGCGATGAAGCTTGACGTCATGCCTATCAATATAGGCATGCTCAAACATTTCTTTACCAATAAAACCTACAAACCCATCAATAGAATATAGATTGGATCGTTTTTTTCTTATCTTAAATAAGTTAAATTTTGACATTTTTAAGTTGCATGATTGGGTGGTTATCTTCGTGAATTATCCTATTGGAAGATATGAAAATGAATTTATTATCTTCTTCAATGACTTTCCTAAGAACAACTTCCCCTGATAGTGTGGTACAAATATAGTGATTTTTGTTTTTCAAAGGAGGCGAGAACTTTTCGAATATTAGTTGACTACTTTTAGGTAAAGTGTCGATGAGAGTGTTGTTTTTTATGTATATGTTTGTGTTATTTTGTTCAGATAGTGGAATTATATCAGAACTAAGTCTGTCAAAATGGTATGGAGGGGCCGCATCATCGGATAAGTCGGAGAAAGTAATGTTATAATATTCACATATTTTCCCTACAGTTTCTATCGTTGGATTACTATTTTTACCGGAGTACAAACTATACAAAGTACTATACTTAATGCCCATTTCTTGAGCGAGAAATTTAACACCGCCGGTATCATGTTTACTGTCGGTTATAAGTCTTATTATTTTATTTATCATTTTAATCTAGCCAAATTGTGATTACATTCATGTTTAGTGTCAATTTAATAGTTATTAATCTATTTTTGACACTTCTATGTTTTTATTTTTAATTAATTCTAATGTTTTCTTATAAATTATCCAGCATTAATTTCTTCCAAAATAAATATTATAAATATAAATTTACAACTTAACTATCAGAAAATAAATTTATGTTATAAAGTAACGTTAAATATAGTTTCAGGTTAAAAACTAGGCTTATGTTAAACATAACAATATTTATGGAATAACGCCTTTGTAGACCTCATTAAATATGGTACTGTAAATAAAAACAGTGCCTAAGCGAGGTGCTGTATGTTGGTTCGAACATAGAGTAAGAGAGTACAATCATGGACATTCGTCATAATGAAGGTTTTAGCGTGACAGGGTTTACTGTCCGAACTTGTAACTTATCAGAGCAAGAAGCATCAACTGCAAAAATAGCGTCACTTTGGCAGCATTTTTACCAGCAGGCTTCAGCACACCTAGAAGCACAGTCGAGTGTCTATGGTGTATACAGCAACTATGAATCGGGTGTCTCAGGAAAATATGATCTGACCGTTGGTGCAACCCGTATGTCTCCTGATTGTTTAAACGGCCAAGTAGAGCTCGCCGTACCTGCGGGTAAATACCTAGTATTTTCTGCTAAAGGTGAGATGCCTGCTACGGTGATTAATTTGTGGCAAGAGATTTGGACATATTTTGCTGATAGTGATTGTCTTCAAAAGAGGGCTTATTCATACGACTATGAACGATATCTTGATGATTCATCCGTTGAAATTTGTATTGCGATTGATTAGTCCTAATACTCTGATTGGCTGCTGTGTTTTATCAGTTGATAAGCTTAATTTTTACTAACTCAAGCCTTTGATAAACCGGCTTTTCCGGGTTTTTGTACCAATCTGCAGGCATCGAATCTTCAAGCCTCGCTTTGCTAAGCGAGGCTTTTTCCCTATGAGTAATGACAGCGTAGTCCAATAGCTGGTTAAGAATTCGCTGTAGGGACTGCCTCGTCAGTTGACCATCGCGCCAATATCGCTTTATTTCTCCGATGATAGTTTGGTGAGGCACTACGGGCTCTAATATAGCGTTTTCGATGGCAGTGACCTTGGCAGAGCGCGGACTCATCAAGCGCGCGCTCTGCCAATCAGGTTTGTTTTTACGAGTTAGGTAGTTTTCTCGAAAGCAAAAGTAGCTGAAAAGAAAGCGTTCTATACATTGCCAGCGCTCAGCTTGCGCTTCTATATAAATGTGTTCAAATTCGATATCAAGATCAGTCATGGCTGCTTTATTGTTCTGCGCTTATGACGCATAGCTTGGTTTATTTTTGTTTGCTTTTGAAGTGCTATGCTTTTGTATCACAGATACAAGCTGTGCAAGCAAGAGTATACCAGAAACGCCGAGACCAATGCCGATTCCCCCCCAGACGCCCGCTAGACCGTACTCTCTAAGTAATAGCCAAGCTGAGGGCAGACCGAATAACCAATAACCAATGGCTGTGACGAAAGTCGGGGCTAAGACTATTTTCATCCCTCGAAGTAGGTTAATAGCTAGCAACTGCCATGCATCGACAATAAAGGATAAAGCGACAACCCAGATCACTCCAATCAATAAGGTAGATAGTTCAGCATCTAAGTTAAACATTGCGCAGATAGCTTGTGGGTAGCAGATAAAGATTGCAGCAAGTATCGTACTTAGACCAGTGGTGATGATAAAGCTGCGTTTGACCGTGCGCTTTATACCCGTAAAGTTGTCTGAACCATAATCTTGCCCGACAAGGATAGCTGCAGCTTGAGATAAGCCGAAGTTGATGTTCCAAGTAAAACTCAGACACTGAATAAGGATTTGGTGTAGTGCGAGTGCAGCTACGCTAATCGCTCCCGCCATTAAAGTACCACCATAAATCAACCCATGCTCAAGTAATGCCGCTATCATAATCGGTATGCCAAGAGATAATAACGGCTTAAGCAGAGATAGAGAATATTCGTCTAAATTCTTCCAAGGCGAGAATGCTTGATATTCCGCGCGTTTGAAAACCCAATAACCATAACCCAGCATTACGACTAGGGAAGCTAGCGCAGTCCCAGCTCCTAAGCCAGCCAAACCAAAGCCAAAGGTAAATGCAAGTAGGTAACTCAGTGGGACATTCAGCACAACGGTTAAAAGTGACATCACCATGATTGACCGCGTACTACCGAGTGCGCTGGTTAAGCCACGAAGTACAAGTAAAATGAGTGAGGGTAACATCGCCCATTTTAGTGTGTCCAAGTAGCTCATCGCAGGGTCAATTAACTGCTCAGGTTGATTGGCGATGAGAAGCAAGTCAGGAACGTATCTGAAGCTTAGCGTCAGTGCTAGGGTCAAAATAATAGATAGTAATACGGCTCCTTTGACGGCAAAGCGAATTTGCTGGTTACCGAAATCCGGTCTCGCGATTCTTTGGCCATAAGCGATGGCAATCAGGTTTGCAACACAGCCTACACAGCTGCTTGCGATTATAAAGATAAAGCTATAGACAGAGGCACCAAGCCCTCCAGCTGCTAGAGCCGAAACGCTTAGTTGTGACATCATCCAAACATCAGTTAAAACTAATGCCATGGTAATGAGTTGTGAAATGATGAGCGGGAATGCCAATGAGAGAATTTTTTTCATTATATGCCTCGTGTCTGAATGGGCATAAGGTATGCTTTTACGGTGTGGCGTTCAAATGATATTTATGTCATGCTTGCATGAGTTGAGATCATGTGAGAAGCCCATGTCCACTTATCAATTTCTTCCGTATTCACATAATGGATTGAAAGTGTTTGAATCTGTAGCGCGTTTGATGAGCTTCACCAAAGCTGCTGATGAGTTAAATGTCACCCAAAGTGCCATTAGTCGACAAATAAAGCAGCTTGAAGATGAGTTAAATGTTTTGCTGGTTGTACGTAAACACAGGTCGATTGCCCTAACTGATAGGGGGAATGAGTTATATCAAAGGTTGAATAATAACTATCGTGCATTGGACTCCTTAATTGGAGAGTGGTCTAAAACGCACAAACAAAGGATTGTGATAAAAAGTGCGTTAAGTTATGCGACTCGAGTTATGCTGCCTAAAGTGGTTAGTCTCAATGAAAAGTACCCAGAACACGAAATTGTTATCATTCCCGCTATCGAAGAAGATCCTGACTTGGATTCAGGAGATTGTGATTTATGGATAGTAAACACATGTAAAAGCGAAAAGTATATAGGTAAGAAAGGCGTGACGTTTTTGCGAGAGGAGTACATGGCACCCGTATACGCCAAATCGCTATCAGAGCAAAATGTACCACTCCAAGATGTACTCACCTTGCCACATTTGCACGCTACGCTCGACCACCAGGACTGGAAACATTGGTTAACTCAGGCCAACCTTCAAGGAATAAAAGAAGGTAGAGATACGGTTTTTTATAGCTTAGATTTAGCACTCAGTGCGTGTATCGCGGGTCAAGGGGTAACGGTCACTGACTTATTATTGGTTTTACCAGAGCTTAACCGTGAGTTTCTTAAATGTCCGAACGATATGGTTTTACAGCATAGTCAATGGCAATACTTGTGCTATCAGCCTAATCAAAGTTCGATTATTGATGAGATACACCATTGGCTCGTTGAGCAAACCCAAAGCGAGTTGGGTCAGCTCAAAGCGATGTGTGAAAGTTTTGGCTGGGACAGCCGGCAAGTAAACTGGGGTTAAGTCTAGCAGCAATTGCAATTGCGCTTATATTTGCTCATTTTCCCAATGCCCGGATTAAATGTATTGGTTGGATCTAACGAATGGTAGAAAGCTTGGAGTTGCTGTTCCGCCTCGTAGAGATGTCCCACATTATGTTCCGCAGGGTATTTGGCTCCTTTCTGAGTCAGGAGCTCGAGCATCTTTTGCTTGATCTTTTTCGTGTCAGCGCCTTTTTTAAAGATATAATCTTGATGAAATACATGACACATAAAGTGGCCATAGTAGAGAGCCACCACCAAGTCTTCTGTGATCTCTTTTGGTAGTTGTTCTACCCAATCAAGATCATTGCGACGCAGTGCTATATCAAGTGCCAATATATCTTCTACTTCATTTGAATGTATGGTTTCATATCGCATTGCCGCCCCTGCTGCTGCAAAACGATGGAGTAGGGCTTTCTTACTTTCGTCTTGGTTACAGATGAAAAAGTCACAGTCTTGTTGCTCTGACCATTCCTCCTCTAGATAGGTTTGCGCTTCTTCGATACCACCATCACTCATCTTAAGAATTAAATGGTGCTCATATTTGTCCCTAAACTCTATCATGCGTTGTGGCAAGTGTTGTGGGAACAGCTTACTCATCCAATACATAAACATATCGGGTAGATTGTGGGAAACAAAGGGAATACGTTTGAGCAAGGTTTCTATCTGAGCTTTAAGTGCGAAGAATTTTGGCAGCCTTTCAGTGCCTAAATGATGTATAGAAAGAAAAACATCTTTACCATAATGTTCAGCAAGGTTAAATATCTCTCGGTGCATGTACTCGCCCATTTCGGGAAGATGCTTGAACTTGCTTAACATATCGCGTCTAAGTTTGCTTAGCATAGCGGGATCATTACAGCCAATATAAAACACTTGCTCTTTATCTGGTATTGGATTGGTATCAACTCTTACCGCAAATACAGCTAATTTGCCTGCGCATCCACTGGCTTCAAATAGTCGCCTCGAATCTGCATTAAATCGAGAGGGAATATCTGAGTCTATATCGCGTACTCTCTGTTCATATTCCTTATCAGACGCCATGGCATCTGTGTGTTTGATATTCTCTTGTGTGAAGTTTCCCTGTTCTATATTGGTAAGAATATCTTCAGGTGTTTCACCCAGCCCTTCTATTCCAAGGTGGTTAACCAGCTCTAATTCGCCTTCTTTATTAACCTGTCCAAATAGCGCGAGTTCAGTGTAGGCTGGACCGCGTTTGACTAATGCACCACCTGAGTTGTTGGCAATTCCGCCGACAACCGTCGCGCCAATGGATGAAGAACCAATAACGGAGTGTGGGGCACGATTGACTTTCTTGAGTGTTTTTTCTAGTTGGTGGAGACTAACCCCAGGTAGGCTAACTACTTGTTTGCCGTCATCGATAACATGCAAGGTATTGATGCGCATGATGTTGATCACAACGACCTCACGATCATAATCTTCACCACTAGGGGTAGATCCTTCTGTGAGTCCAGTTTTTGCCGCTTGCATTATGACGATGCAATTGGCTTTGATGGCAGCTTGTAGTACGCGCCACTGCTCGACTAGTGAACCAGGAAAGAGTATTGCAAGCGCTTTTCCTTTCCCAGAACGAAAGCCAGAACGATAGTAATCTGTTTTTTTATCACCTGTTAATACGTGTTGTTCACCAACAATATCTATAAATGTCTGAATTGTTGCTTGTTTGTCCATAATTTTCCTTAACTTCCAGCATGTAGGGCTTTAGTTTTTGACAGTCTAAAGTTGAAATGAAAACAACACCACTGTGTCACTCAAGAACTTGACTAAGGTCTACTACTACTAACTCTTTAATCCTTATTTAAGTTCTTTTATATCAGTCTATTAGAGTGTTTAAGCTATTTAATTAGTGAACCTAATAACAATGTGTTTTTCCCAAAGGAATGTAATCTCTATGGCCAAATAATTAGCTTGAGCCTAGCTACTGAGCTTTGGTTGTTTTGTTGTCAGTGAAGTGTCTACGCTTCTACCTATCTGATGGATCTGCATACAATCTCACCTTCTAACTGCTAGGTTGACACTGATATGAGCAATTAGGTTTGAATTCAAAATATTTTAAAGGCACATTATAAGTTAACCATGTCAATTACCCTGAGAACTTGTTAATGACGTCCATAGATCAGCAGTTAGCCAAACTGAAAGTTATCCCTGTTATTGCCATAAATGATCTCAATCATGTTGTTCCTTTGGGGCGCACACTTATTGAAAATGGTCTACCATGCGCAGAAATCACGTTTCGTACCGATTGTGCCGCGCAAGCGATACAAAAGCTTCGAGTTACCTATCCGGATATGTTGATTGGAGTAGGCACTGTATTGACGATAAAGCAAGTGGATAACGCGATTGAGGCGGGCGCTGATTTTATTGTCAGTCCTGGTTTTAACCCTAAAACAGTGCAGTACTGTTTGGATAACAATGTCACTATTATTCCAGGAGTCAATAATCCTAGCTTAGTCGAGCAGGCAATGGATTTTGGTCTGAAAACCTTGAAGTTTTTTCCAGCTGAACCTTCTGGTGGCACCGCTATGCTCAAAGCTCTGTCAGCGGTTTACCCAGTTAAGTTTATGCCCACAGGTGGAATAAGTATCGATAATATAGATGATTACCTTTCTATCGATTCTGTGTTGGCCTGCGGTGGGACATGGATGGTTCCATCCAAGCTTATTGATCAAGGCTGTTGGCAGGAAATAGGAGAACTTGTAAGACAAGCTTGTTTAAAGCTTACCTAAATTAAATAACGCTAAATCGTGTTTAAGTTGTCATAAAACCAGAGTCTCCTCAGCTAAGTGGTCGACACAGAGTTGATGGAATATCTTAGCCTGAGGTGAAAGCGTTCGGTTTTTAAGTGTGAAAACGCCTATCTTCCTCTCTATTTTTGGGGCTGATAATGGCAACCAAGTCAGAGATGATGTTTTTGGTGGGAAGGCAAGTTTGGGCAAGGTTGTAATACCAATTCCGAGCTCTAGAACCGAATACAGAGAAGTAATGTTTTCCACCGAATACAATGCTTTTTGACTTAATACTCGAGCTGGCGTTGATTCAAGCAGGCTGCAAGTACCGTTGCGTATAAAAGGCTCGCTTTGTATAGATTGCCAATCTATTTCTTGACGATCGATGGCAATGGGGTTGTCTTTTAGACATACCACACCTATTGGATCAGACAGTAATGGGGTCAAGCTGATCTCATCTTTGTTAAGTGCCGAAGGATTGCCCAAGGCTAAGTCAACCTCTCCAGATAGAAGCCTAGCTTCCACACCTGCTGCGTTATCATCAATTAAACTCACTTCGACATTGGGGTAGGTTTTATTGAATACACCCAAAATATTCGGGATAAGTTTTGCGGCAACAGAAGGCACGCTAGCAATACGTACTTTTCCTTGCTGGCCACTTGCGATAGCTCGTAAGTCGCTATCGAGCGCAGAATATATATTAAGAAAACTTGTTACCTTGGGTAGGCATAGTTCACCGAAGGGCGTTAACTCACATTTGTTGCCTACTTCAAATAGCGATTGCCCCAAGATTTTCTCCAGTTCTTTTACTGATGTTGATAGTGCAGCTTGAGAGCGATTTGCTCGATGAGACGCGGCGCGAAAGCCACCTTCCTCGACGACCATCACAAAATGTCGTAATTGTTGCAGTTTGATACTCAATGATTTTCTTCCCAATTCATTCTAGCTAGTAGCTTTACATCAAAGTGATAAATTTTTTTTATCAAATGAATGAAATTTACCGTTGGATTTATCGTATGTCAAAGTGCAGGATTTAACTTTTAGACACAAAGATGTAACAAAGGTTAAAAGCCAGTGAATACAAGAAATAAAAAATATCCGATTAAAACAGAGTTATATGCATCAAAGGCTCCTCTTGAATGGGCTGTCGCGGGTAATGGCACCTTATATACGGCACAAATTCCGATCGATGCTAATGGTGATGTGGTTACGGGGGGAATAGAGGCGCAAACTCGCCAAGTATTTAGCAACCTTATTCATACCCTTGAATGTGCTGGCGAGTCGTTGGATTCAGTGTACCAAGTTATGATCTATGTGACAGACCGTCAATATCTAGACTCCGTCAATCGCCTCTATGCCGAGTACTTTGTGTCACCTCATCCAAATCGAGCAGCTGTCGTCGTCGCAGGCCTAGCTCGAGAAGAAATGCTGGTTGAGTTTGTTGTCTATGCATCCGCGACTAACAACCGTTAATCCCAAAGCGGCAAATGAGCCAATCTAGAAGTTATAAAGCCAATTAAGGAAGTTCCTATGTGTTTATTTGACAGAATAAAACCAGAGCAGTCACTTTTTATTCAAGGAGAGTGGCAGTCCGGTGTAGATACCGTTTCTAATATTAACCCTTCCGACATCAGTGACACTTTGGGCGACTTTGCTCAAGCAAGTAAAGATCAAGTCGAGCAAGCAATTCAAGCTGCTAAGCAAGCCCAGCCTTTATGGGAAAGAACATCGATCGAACACAAACAATCAGTTTTACAAGCGATTGGTAATGAGTTGATTGCCCGTTGTGATGAATTGGGGCAGTTACTTTCTAGAGAGGAAGGTAAGCCTTTTGCTGAAGGGCGCGGTGAGATATATCGGGCAGGACAATTCTTTCAATACTTTGCTGGCGAAGTTTTACGCCAAATCGGTGATACCGCAGATTCGGTTCGTCCGGGCGTTTCCGTAGAAGTGACACGTGAAGCTATCGGTGTGGTTGGCATTATCTCTCCTTGGAATTTTCCAACTGCTACCGCTGCATGGAAAATTGCGCCTGCTTTGGCCTTTGGTAATAGTGTGGTTTGGAAACCAGCTAATCTCACTCCGGCAAGTGCGGTTGCATTAACCGAGATCATTCACCGTCAGGGCCTACCAGCAGGTACATTCAATTTAGTTCTCGGTTCTGGTTCGGTTGTCGGTAACACTTTGATTCATTCGCCTGATGTTGCTGGTATTAGCTTTACAGGTTCGGTCGAAACTGGGCGTAAAGTGGCAGCTGCAACTGCGCCTAATTTTGTTCGGTGTCAGCTGGAAATGGGCAGTAAAAATGCGCTAGTTATCGCCGATGATGCGGATCTTCAAATTGCGATTGAAGCGACGATTGCAGGGGCTTTTTCAGGAACAGGTCAGAAATGTACCGCGTCTTCAAGACTTGTTGTGATGGATAGTATTCATGATGCCTACGTTGAAGCCTTGATAAAGAGGATGAGTGAGATAAAAGTCGGGCATGCGTTGGAAGAGGGTATTTTTATGGGCCCTGTCGTGGATAGTGTCCAGCTAGAAGCTAACTTAGGTTGGGTTGAGAAAGCTCGTCAAACCGGGGCTGAGCTTGCATTTGGTGGGGAACAACTCGCACTAAAAGATCAAGGTTACTATATGGCACCAACCCTTTTCATAAACACCCAAAGTCATTGGGATATCAACCAAGAAGAAATCTTCGCTCCTTTGGCAAGTGTTATACGAGTGAAGGACCTCGACGAAGCCATTCAAGTGACCAACGATACTCGCTTTGGTTTAACCGGAGGCATTATTACTCAAAGCCTTAAAACCAGCACCATTTTCAAACAGCAATCTCAAACTGGATGTGTGATGGTTAACCTACCCACTGCCGGAACCGACTATCACGTGCCATTTGGAGGACGTAAAGAGTCCAGCTTTGGGCCTCGTGAGCAAGGTCAATATGCTAAGGAATTCTACACTGTTGTGAAAACCGCTTATCAGCGTCCTTATTAGGGCCTTCTTATCGGCAGCGAAAAAGCTGCCAATGAGTAGAGATATGATAGGAACAATATAGGAGTGGTTATGTTCCAAGATAAAATCATCATAGATGGACTGCAGTATTGTCATTGGGATAGAGAATATTTCCAAACTTTATTAGCAAGTGGTATCACGGCTGTACATGCGACGATCGCTTACCACGAAGATGCACGTCAAACACTGACCCGTTTTGCTGAGTGGAACAGGCATTTTGAGCAAAACTCGGATCTCATCATACCAATACATTCTGTGGACGATATTGATCAGGCAAAGTTACAAGGAAAAGTAGGTATCTTTTTCGGTGCGCAAAATTGTTCACCGATTGACGATGAGATTGGCTTAGTTGAAGTCATGCGCCGGCAAGGCCTTTTAATCATGCAGCTGACTTATAACAACCAAAGTTTGCTTGCGACAGGATGCTACGAACAAGAAGACTCAGGAGTGACTCGATTTGGCCGGCAAGTCATAGAAGAAATGAACCGAGTCGGAATGATTATCGATATGTCACACAGCGCTGAGCGCTCGACTCTAGAAACGATAGAACTTTCCTCTCGGCCGATTTGCATTAGCCATGCAAACCCCAGCTTTGCACATAATGCGCTGCGTAACAAATCTCATGCTGTCATTGAAGCTCTGACCAAACGAGGAGGCTTGATCGGCTTTAGTTTATACCCTTTCCATCTGCCCAATGGTAGTCAATGCCGATTGGAAGATTTTTGCCAAATGGTTGCCGAAACAGCGGAGCGATATGGCGTTGATCATTTGGGTATAGGGAGTGATTTATGCCTAAACCAGCCTCAGCATGTTTTGGAATGGATGCGTAATGGCCGTTGGTCCAAATCAATGGACTATGGAGAGGGAAGTGCCACAAATTCTGGCTGGCCTGAAGCTCTACCTTGGTTTGATGGCCGACAAGGCTTTGAAAACATCTACACCGGATTACTTAAGTTCGGCTTTAGTGACCATGAAGCGGGAAAAATATTGGGTACCAACTGGCTGACTTTCCTGACAAATGGCCTTAAAGCTCATTCATAAACACAATCCTTATAAACATGGATTACCTGGCCACCACTGTTTCGGTGGCAGGTTATCTATTGCTGCATAACAAATATAATTTGGAGTCAGTGTATGGCTAATTTTACTCATGGTATCAGTGCAACGTCGTCGGATACCTACCGTATCGAGGATAATGCTCACTCTGCCGATAGGCTTGGTTTAACCAATCCAGCATTTTGGTATAGCGGTGGATTAATTGCCTTATTTGTTGGTTTAGCACTTTATGATGATCAATTGCTTACTTCAATTGTAAGTACGGGTTTTTCTTGGTCGGTAAAAGTGTTTGGGCCGTATTGGCAAATACTATTACTGTTAACTTTTCTGATCGCTATTGGGCTTGCCAGCGGAAGAACTGGCCGAGTCATTTTAGGGGGAACCAATCAGCCTGATATGGATGCATTTCGTTGGACTGCAATCATCTTCTGTACTTTGCTTGCCGGAGGCGGTGTTTTTTGGGCCGCAGCAGAACCAATCGCACATTTCGTTAATCCACCACCTATTTACAGCGCAGGTACTGGTCCTCAACAGACCGCGATTAATGCTCTGTCGCAATCTTTTATGCACTGGGGGTTTCTTGCATGGTCAATTGTTGGAAGTCTAACGTCTATTGTGGTGATGCACCTTCATTACGACAAAGGTCTCCCTCTTAAGCCGCGTATACTCCTATATCCTATTTTGGGTAAACGGGTACTTGATGGTCATATGGGAGCGCTAATTGATGCTTGCTGTATTCTTGCTGTCGCCGCCGGAACTATAGGCCCAATAGGATTTCTCGGCTTACAGGTTAGCTATGCGTTAAATGCCTTGTTTAATGTACCAGATGGTTTTACTACCCAACTGATTATCGTCTTATTTGCGATTACTTTATACACCCTATCTGCTTTAAGTGGATTGCACCGTGGAATGCAAATGCTGAGCCGCTACAATGTCATCTTGGCAATTGCACTCATGCTCTACATTCTGATATTTGGCCCAACGAGTTTTATTTTTAATGGCTATATTCAAGGTGTAGGGACCATGCTGGATAACTTTATTCCTATGGCGACTTATCGTGGTGATGAGGGATGGTTAAGCTGGTGGACAGTATTTTTTTGGGGCTGGTTTCTTGGCTATGGGCCAATGATGGCTATTTTTATCGCCAGAATTTCCAGAGGTCGCAGTATCCGTAAGGTGATCACGACTATCAGTGTTATTGCGCCATTAGCGACCTGTTTTTGGTTTACCATAGTCGGTGGCTCTGGGCTGGCGTTTGAACTTGCCGAGCAAGGCAGCATTAGTCATGCTTTTGAGGGCTTTAACTTACCGGGTGCGTTACTCGCCATCACTCAGCAACTGCCATACCCAATGTTGACCTCTGTATTATTCCTAATTCTTACCACTATTTTTATTGTTACCACCGGAGATTCAATGACCTACACCATTAGTGTAGTGATAAGTGGTGATACTGAGCCTAATGCCTTGGTAAGAATGTTCTGGGGCGCCATGATGGGAGTGACGGCCCTGATTCTTATCTCAATGGGAGCAGGAGGTATTTCGGCTTTACAATCTTTTATTGTTATTACCGCAGTACCTGTATCTTTCATCTTGCTTCCGTCTCTATGGAACGCTCCGCAGATTGCACTAAAAATGGCTAAAGAGCAGGGCTTATAAGCTGACCAAAATTTCCAATCCCTATATTAAACCAATAACAACAAAAGGTAGTGAGTAAAATGGATGCGCAAAAAACTACTGATACATCAATGTCACTGCGTGATAGAAATATTGTAATGGATGCTAAAAGGCTAGGTGTCATGCATCAAAATAGAATCAGTTTTGCACGCAGTCTAATCCGGAGAATGTCTCGAGAAAAATGGGAGTTGACCTGCCAGAGGTGGTGCTTGAATGAACTTGGCTATGGGCACGTGATTTATCGTTTAACAACAAAAGGAAATACGTATCACTTGGTTGTGTTTTGCCAAGAAATCTCTGACCAAGAAAGAAATGATCGTGTTATTGCTGAAAAATGGGACGTCACTTTTGCTCTTGTCATTGGCGATATTGACGGCCAACTGTTGGCATCTTTGCGTGATAATGTACCCGTGCAAGAAGCTGGGCGTTATAAAAATTGCGTCCTAGTTTTAGGGCGTGCAAACAAAAGTGTCCGTGTTTTCGACAAGCTAGTTACAAGTCTTGCACATGGCAGCCAACCTACTGTCGGGCTGCTTACAGAAACAGGTTATGTACTGCGGACAACGGCAGTATATGGCAATGGAAAGTTCGGGATCGCTGATTTTAAAACACTTGAGAACAACTCAGACTTTCGATATTCATTTAGTGCACAAATGTGCGCCGTCTATCTTCTTCGAGAGTTTAGTTTAGACTGGATTAACTTTTTGGCTAAGCAGATTGGAGGTAGTGAGGCTGTCACGCTGAATAAAGAACTAGCGCGGTATCTCGGTATTGGTAATGCGACGGGTTTAGGAATGGCGCCATATCTTATCAATCACCCATGTGTTGTCGATCAGTGGATGACCTCAAGGGAAAGGGCGCTATCTAGAACTCTATCTAGGTCTCCAGATAAGAATGTACGAGGTCGGTTTTATCAATTAATAGAGAGAGCGAGCCAACACTTTAAGCAAATACGCACTATCAACACGACTCAAGAATCAGCGAATTACCAAACGATAGTAGAACTGAAAGCCATGATTGAAGACTCGGGGGATAGCAGCCGCCATAATAAAACTTGGTCGGATGCATTTGAGTATTTTGCTGACTATTCGCCACAAACTCAGGAAGTGGCACTTTCTTGCTTGATGGAACTCTATCCCGAAGCTGTCGATGAGTTTGAGGAGCTGATGAATGCGCAAGAGGCGCTAACCATAGATGCTACTTATTCGGTGGGCGAGTTAAAGAAACTTATTGAGGAAAAGTATCGTTGGGCGATCGATGACGATTACTCTCAAGCTGAAAACACCCATTGGTTTTGGTATCGCTCGCAAGATAAAGAGGAACCTAGATTGGGAGTTCGTGGTCTTGAAGAAGGTGAAGATAAAGAGTTACCTCTTGATATTGGTCGCCAAGTAAATCGCCTTTATCACCAAGTGTGCGGCTATGATTCTCAATCTAGCATTGCTCAATTTTTGCTGCATTTTCCTCATTTTCGAACCATTGCTCGCAGAGTATGGACAATGGCTCATCGAGCCATGGGAGATATTCAAGTCAACATATTGAGAAACGATGCCTTACCGATTGACTTGCTACGTTGCAAATTAGCTATGCTCGGAGCTACTAAGTTTGATCCACGCTCTGATCGTTGGGTTCGAGTTACCTTTTTCCAAGGAGCGCCGCTATTTATTGATCTTAAGGCGAAGCCGCTAAATGATGACTGGCTATTTCCGCTACTACCAAACTGTGAGTCACAAGAGGGGGCGGTAGTATGATGGTATCCTACAACGAGTTGTTTTCAGCGGTTGAGAAAGCCTTTCGAGGGGAGCAGCGCTTATGTGGTGAAGCGGATATCATAGCCGCTATGGTAGTGGATCTTCAGATGCTTGGTCTTGATGGTGTGCGCCAATTTAACCAAGCGAGTCGGTGTTATGGCTGGGGGCCAGATAATGCCATGCAATACCGTGATGTCAATGACAATAAGCTAAGCTTTGACTTGGGCTACGGTAGTCTTGCTTGTCATTTTCCGATTGTGATTGATGTCGCGATGGATTGCCTAACTCAAGCTGAGTCTATTTTTATCCGTATTGCACGATGTAACCATCCTTGGTTCATTCATGGTGAGCTATTACAATTGGCGATAAAAGGAAAAGCGTCCAGAGCAAGTTGGTTCGATAAGGACAGTGCTAGGCAAATTTTCTATGTGTTAAACACGGGGCAGACAGCGCCGGAGATTACTTATCAAGATGTCGCCGAACATCATCGATCTATGGGTGATATTGTTGACATTGAAATTTCAAGCAGCGATTTTGAGTTACCTAAAGATGAGATGGAGGGCTCTCGCCATGTACATTCTCATCAGTTACTTGCAACCAAAGAACTAGCGTGGCGAGATGGCATTTTTGTAGAGGATGAAGAATGGGATTACCTTGTTATTCAGTCAAAGCGTAACCTTGTCGCAA
Organism: Vibrio sp. Of14-4; assembly: GCF_022347625.1. NCBI lineage: Bacteria > Pseudomonadati > Pseudomonadota > Gammaproteobacteria > Vibrionales > Vibrionaceae > Vibrio > Vibrio sp. Of14-4. Next base: position 378,917 of record NZ_JAKRGI010000001.1, read on the forward strand.
CCAATGAGCGTTCAGAAAAGGGGGCAGGTGAAACTCTGTCTAAACCCGGGTGCTTCAGCTAGGTGAAGGTTTAAGATATATAGCCAAGGCATTCGCCTTGGCTTTTTATTAGACAGTGGTTGTTTGATATTTTGGCGTGCTTTGCACGGCAAACTCTCGTCCGTCGAGTAAAACTTTGCCTTGTTTAAGTTCGTTTAATCGTGCGTTTATTACGCCATCTGTACTGGAAAAATCGATTTTGTAACTGCCAATATATTCTTGTACGTATTTTGTTGACAGTGACTTGAGTTTGTTGATGTAAACCACTGCTTTATCAAATTCGCCTTGTGATACGGCTTCAAGTTTTGGTGTCAAAAGTTGAGCAAATCGGTAGGGATGACCGACAAACCCGCTTCCCATCACAAGAGCAGCTACGATTGGAGTCGTTACTACCGCACTTTGAAACCACTCTGAAAACATTTTGTGGTCCTTGAGCATGCTGGCATTAGAGGTCCGGTTAAGCCACTCTTTTCTCGCTCGCTCTAATGTGTTTTGTAACAATGACCGCTGAACAAAAAAGTCGACCAACTTAATAATGCGTTCTAGTACGCTGATGATAAGACTGACCAAGGAACCGACACCCACAGCCGTGGCACCTGCAATTCCAGCTACAGTTAGCGTAAAGTCTTTTATGCCACCAAGTGCTCCAGCTGCTGAATGGCGGGCGAGACTTTTAGATATGATACTGGGATGACCACCCAACAATTCAACGCCTCTCCCTTGATATATCTGGGTGATAAGGTCTTTTGATTTCAATACCGATTTTTTTACATCAGAATAGAGAGCGGATGCACCTCGCACGTGTCCCCATCCAGGAACCACACTCGCTAAATTACCAGCGAATTTACTAATAAGCCAAGTACCTACTTCAGACAACCATTCTATCCCATGAAGCAAGTCGCCATAAATGTGCTTTATCTTATCGAGCAATGTACGAAAAAAGTCTGCAAACAGATCCTTAATGCTATTTTTCACCGAGGAAGTGACTTCAGATGCTTTTTTGACAGCTTTAGATAGTTTTTTCGCTGCTTTCGAATTCTTTAGCTTCGCCATTGCTTCAGTGTTACTTAGCAGACTATCTGCGGCATTTTTAAAATCTGACAAGGGTTCAGTGCCTACGACAAATGCACCGAAAAAGTGTGCGTTGGATATGGTAGCTATTTTGGCAATTTCGGTACTCGCAAGCATGTACATGGCGCCCATACGAGCATCGGCCATTTCAGCAATCTGAACACCTCTTGCCGATTGAGATGTTTTTCCAAACATTTTATCTTTAATGAACCGCTTCAGTAGATTCATTTTCATATCAGCCTCCAGCACAAAGTACAGCAGCATTAATTATGCTGATTCGATTTATGTGTTTATCAATAGTCTAGGTTTCTATTGATAAATTTAACAGTTTAGTGGTGTTTGGTTTCAATGAACTAGCTCAGAATCTAGAGAACGGTCGTATTTGGGGACTTAGCAATGAGTTATCAGTATTCTCGATATTAGAATAATCGGCTAACTTTCTATTCCAGTCTTCAGCTTCTTTTACTAGAGATTCTAGCGTCATAATAATGAATTCTTTTCGGATGTCCGTTGTTTTAATGGTCTTGTAAACAGTTATGTTTTTTGTGCCTTCTAGGACTCCTATTCCGATACCATCGCGAAATGGTTCTATGGCTTTTGAAGCAAAATCAGAGAAAAAATCAGAGTGTATGGTATTTGGCACTTTATTGTGGGTGGTAACCGATAGTTTGAGTTCTCGATTATCATGATTTACACAAGTAACAAGAAGAAGAGGATCACTATCTTGACTTTGTAGTATACAGCTAAACTTTCCCGAAGCATCGAATTTGGCATCAATACCTAACTCTTCAAAAGTATCTACTACTACATTCATTATTTTACCCTTCTATTATGGTTATTTAATCATGAAGACTTGATATTAAAAATGGCGCACTGCCTGACAATTATTCACAGCTATTCAAGTTGAGGTTATAGACAAGCCTATCTCTACCTGATCGAGTAGCGCTTAAACTATTAGCACTACTCGCCAGGGAATTTAAAGGCCTCCAAAGGTACCTTTACAACATGTAATCTTTGTATTCGTCTTGTATCTTGCTAAGGTTCGGTGGTGTCTTCTGCATTTCTTTTACGAACTCTGATATATCCGTATCAGGTTTAAGCTCAAGTTTCTTAGCCAGTTGAATAGCGGCATAAATGGTATAACGTCCGCAGTTTGTTCCATCTGTTAAACTTTGAAAGTTGGTACAAAGTGGAGTGATTGTAGTGCCTTCGTAATCACTCGATTCGCGCCAGTTTCGCTTTGGGTCAATGATGTATGTCTTTTCACCTTGGACCACTCCCAATACAGCATGCCCGGTTGGTCTAAGCGGTCTTTCTGTCAATCCAATGGGTATGAGTAGTGTGTCATGGTGTGAATTAGCATCTTTAATCCGATTAATGGTGCTATCGAGATTAGCGAGAGTCGATTCTTGGCCGTTTATGATGCCAATATTACATCCTTGACAAAACGCCTCTCCCAGTTCACCTTTGATTGCTTGAGAAATATTACTTGGTTCGAGCCTTCCTGTTTTATTTATTTCTTTACGAACTTTGCTTTGTTGATCCATCAACAATTGATCACTATCATCGAATTTATCGAGCTTTTCAAAATCATCTACCGAATTTTGTCTGCTAATTGGGGATTGATTTCCCAAGTTATTCTGGTTTAATCCAGCTTGCCTAATAAAATTTTCTAGAGTGTTTGCCCGAGTTTCAGTGGTTAAACCCCGTGCAAAAAAATCATAGATTGCGGTCAAAGGCCTAAAAAAATTGCTCAATAGCCCAGAATAGTCGCGACTTACTCCTATTTCTCCATTTTCCAAGGTGGTTGCAGTATATGAGTGTCCGTTGAGTTGGATTGTTGTTGTTGAATTGCTTTTTAACTCATGGCTATGTTCTTTGATGCCTTCGATAGAATTAAGCGAAATTAAATTCATAGTTATTTCCTACTTACACTAAGTTGTTGAATGAAGAATCCTCTACGTAACTAAGAGATAAAATTGCTTATAGATTGATTCAGAATTCGATTTTATAGCCGTTCACCACATGTATTTAGCATATTCGTGCTGAATCTTTGTTAGATCTGGCCGCTTCATGGTTTTTATTAGCTGAGTTAGATCGGCGTTTGGGTTATGGTGAAGCGATTGGCCAAGTTTTATGGCCGCATTAACCACATATCTGCCGCAGTTGGTTCTATCCGAGAGATCTTGAAATCCAGTACTCAAGGCGGTGATGTTCGAACTGTAATCGAAGTTACGTAAAGGGTTTAATTTTGAATCTAAAATATACATACGCCTTTTTTGGATAAGGCCAAGGACGATGTGGTCGCATGTTCTAAAATGCCCTCTTTCTTTAAGACCCATTGGAATCATTACAGGTATTTTGGGATCTTGCGCATCTCTTATCGTTTCAAGTTTATAGCTCAGAATACTCAAAGGTATCCAAAAGCCGTTAATGATAGTCAGTTTATGAGAAGATAACCTTTGGTTCATGATGTTATTCACATCACCTATAGTCAGCATACGTGTTTTCTTTGACTCTTGGTGGGTTTCAATACTATCTGAAGTATCAGAAAAATGTGTTTGAGACCTTTCTATAACTGATTCCATCGATATGACCTGAATAATTTTCGAACAATGAAACCAGACTATTATTTTTGCCGGTATTTTTTATATCATTAACTGGTCATGCCAGATTTGATGGTTGTGTTGTGATAATTAATAGAGTGAGTTGGCTGAGGTTACTGGCTTATAATACAATATTAATCACACCTTAATTAGGCATTATTAGGTATATGGATATTCAGCTAAAACAAATAATAAGCGATGAGTTTGATAGCCTATTTTCAGTTGTGAAACAGGGGTTGTTCACTCATGTTGATTCAGTCTTTGGTTGGTGCGATGAATTTCAGTCCAATCGCTTAAAAAATGATTACGAGCCGCATTGGTTTCATTGGGTTTATCTCAATGACATGCGAGTTGGCATATTATGTTTCAAGCCTTACGACAATGCACTTCATGTACATTTACTCATTGTTTTTCCTGAATTCCAAAATCAGAAAATAGGTGAAAGAGTTATGAATAGGGTTCACGAAATGGCGCATAAGCAAGGCAGAACGTATGTAACCTTATCGAGCTTTGTTATAAACCAGCGAGCCATAAGCTTCTACCAATCTCTTGGTTATCAGGTCACGGAAAGTGATGAAAGTTTCGTTTCTTTGTCGCTTAACATTACCTCATAGCAAACGGCAGAATACCGGAATTCAAGTAGGTGGCGATAATGTATTGGTGAGGGATAACCTTATCTATCGTAGTGGTGGTAACGGCATGATGCTCGACGGTGATAATCTGCAAGTGATTAATAACAAGATAGTTTCGCCAGGTGAAAATGGCATTTTTGCGCGTAATGCGGCGCAACAAAATTCGCAAATTAGCGGTGGTTTACCTCATTTGTACCAAGATAATTTAATCGTTCACCCCGTAATCTATGGCATAACACTGTATGCGATAAATACCGCATCAGCTCATATCATTAGGGATAACACCATTGAAAATGACGGCCGACTCGATGCTGCAAGCCGGCCAATGACTTTCTCGTTTTTAGACGACCAAGTTGAACGCGTGTTGTATAACAATCAACACTATATTTATGATGCGATTAGCGACTAGTTTACCTTTACCGCCTGCAAGCTACTTGATGGATGTAGACGGGTATCTATATCAGTATTGAACCTGATTCACTGATGCACCGTCTACATACCAATTTGCACCAGAAACATAGCTAGCTCTCGCACTAGAGATAAAAACCACCACATTGGCGACTTCTTCAGGAGTCGCCAAACGATTCATCGGGTTTCTCGCCAATACTTTTAAAAACTCATCTGGTTTTTCTTGTTTTACATTTCCCCATAATCCATTTTCAACATAGGTATCACCGGGAGAAACGGTATTTACTCGAATCTCTGGTGCGTGAGTCAAGGCTAATGATTTCATATAGTGTGCCATCGCGGCTTTACCAGCACCGTAGGCTTGGGCATTTTTTTGGCTCAATCCACCTGCCTTTGAGCCAATATATGTAATTACAGGAGTCGATGAGCAAGTCAATTTATGGATAACGGTCTCTATATTAGATTGAGTGCTGGTAATATCGACCCTGACCACTTCCTCCCATGAATCACTCAATGCACTCACATTTGGCACAAATACATCAATTTCTGGAATCGTGTCGATCCATGCTTCGAACTCATTTCTATTACATACATCAACCACCGCAGCATGCACACTATGGTCGAATTCCCCCAACTCATTCACTGCTTTTTCAATTTTTGTCGCAGTTCGCCCACAAAACCAAACCTCTGCTCCTTCTTGCAGAAAAGCGCGTACTATCGCAAATCCTATCCCTGAAGACCCTCCGGTCACAACAACACGCTTTTTATTTAGTAATAAATCCATGATGACTTCTCATTAATAATCAAAACAATCAGAGATAACGACTTCTCAAGTGGTTTTGGAAATGCGCCGCATTGAGGGTTTCGCCTGTTGCTTGTTTGACTAACTCGTCTGTGGTCAACAAGCTTCCCTTGCTCCAAATGTTATCAGATAGCCAGTTAAAGATTGGTGTGAGGTCTCCCGATTGAATGGCAGCATCCACATCGATACTCTTTTGCATTGACGCCATAAATTGCGCTGCATACATAGCGCCTAAGGTGTAACTCGGGAAGTAACCAAATGCTCCGTCTGTCCAGTGGATATCTTGCATACAGCCATTGCGATAGTTACCTTCGGTTGAAAGGCCAAGATAGGTTTGCATTTTATCATTCCACAACTCAGGAACGTCTGTGTGCTTGATTTTTTCATTAATCAGGTCACGTTCAATTTCATAGCGCAGTATCACATGAGCAGGGTAGGTGAGTTCATCGGCGTCTACGCGAATAAAGTCTTTTTTCACGCGTGTATAGAGCTTGTAAAAGTTCTCTTGTGAGAAAAGCTCAGGATTATGCCCATCAAAATGTTTTGCGGCATAGTTTGCTAAATGGGCGATAAAGCTGTCACTTCGACCTATTTGCATTTCAAAAAACAGTGATTGAGATTCATGAATACCCATAGAACGGGCTTCGCCGGAAGGAAGACCTGATAGTGATTTGGGTAACCCTTGCTCGTAGCGAGCATGGCCAGTTTCATGAATAATCCCCATTAATGACTGAGCGAACTCATTCTCATCATAGCGAGTGGTAATGCGAACATCTGAAGGTATGCCACCACAAAAAGGGTGCATACTCTCGTCCAAACGTCCGTGGTTGAAGTCAAATTGCAGCATCTTCATGATTTCCAAACCCAACGCTTTTTGTTTCGCTGATGAAAATTCTCCCTCAGGCATTAGGTATTGATCACTGGACTGTTTTTCGATCGCTTGGTTGATAAGACCAGGTAGCCAACTTTTTACATCTGAGAAAAGCGTATCAAGGGAGTCAGAGTTGGTGCCTGGCTCATAGATATCCAACATAGCGTCATAAGGTGTTGTGCCATTTGCCTCTGCTCGGATCTGGGCTTCTTCTTGAGAAAGTTGAACTACTTCTGCCCAGTTTTTTTCAAATCCAGCCCAGTCATTGTCTTTGCGCTGAGTTCGCCATGCATGTTCACATTTAGAGCCTGCTAAAGATTTGGCTTGGACTAGGGACTCTGGTAGCACGTTGGCTTGTTGCCATTCACGCTTTAGCTCGCGTAGTGTTGCTTTGTCTGCTGATTCAAGAGGCTCATTTTCTGCTTGGTTAAACCATTCTTCTAGCTGAGGCAGTGTGTGCAGATTATGGATATGGACAGATAATTCAGCCATGGCTTCAGAGCGAGCTTGATTGCCGCCGCCTGGCATAACCGCCGCTTGGTCCCAGCCGCAGATAGCCGCAAGGTGATTGAAATGAGAAATCTTTTTTGAATGCTGCTTTAGTTTTTCAAATGCGCTCATTAGCGTTCTTCCTTGACTATTAATAAGGCTAAAAGTGTATCAATCTCAAACTCTGTTACCAAGTGTTCCCAGTTAATAATGCGATTAATTATCTGTTATATCTCACGTTATGGAATCATATTCGTTAACCCTAAATAATTATTAGTGTTTTCCAACAAGGCAATTTGGTGTTAAAAAGGGCAGTTAAATATCAAAGTACTTCAGAGGTCCTTGTTTAGGAGTCAGGATGATCGCTAATATCGAAGCCTTTTTAATTGCCATTACTATTTTGACCTTAACCCCTGGCCTAGACACGGCATTAGTGATACGAAACGCCTCCCGTGGAGGAGCGAAAGATGGGATAGCTGCCAGTCTTGGCATCTGTTTTGGTCTGTTTGTTCATGCGACCTTGTCCGCTGTGGGCATTTCGGCAATTTTAGCCCAGTCAGCGCAGTTATTTAGTATGGTCAAAATGATAGGCGCTGTTTACCTTATTTGGCTGGGGCTAAGTACACTTAAGGCTCTCTACAAAGGAAATTCTGATACCATCAATTGGTCAGGAACTCAAAACCAAAGCAGCATAAAACGCTCGGTTAGAGAAGGCTTTTTATCGAATGTGCTTAACCCCAAAACGGCGGTATTCTACTTGGCTTTTTTACCTCAGTTCATAAACCCTGAGGGTTCGGCAATCGTCCAAACAATGACGATGGCAAGTATTCACTTTGTAATCGCAATGATTTGGCAAAGTGGTTTAGCTGTGTCGTTAAGTTGCGCAAAAAACATGATCGGTAACACGAACTTCATGCGTAGGATGGAGGCAACGACGGGCGTTGTTTTGGTAGGGTTAGGTATCAAGTTAATGAGCGAAGACTGAACCAAGTATGATTTAGCGCCTAACTTAAGGCGCTAAAAAGGTATTTTATTGACTTAACTTGCTTTATCGAGTGTGTTTGGTAAGCCAAAGCGCTGTTTTAAGTCAGTGAGGAAAATCGGGTCTTCACACATGGCTTTTTCTGGCTCATCGCTAATTTTTGCAACTGAAGAACCATTGCACTCTGTCATTTTTATCACCATAGACAAAGGCTGATAGCTATTCCTATCATTAGACCAATCGCCCATATCATTGGCGAGAAATGTACCGATTCCGAAGCTGACTTTCGCTCTGTCACCAAAGTACTGGCAGATTTCCAACGCTTTTTCGAAGTTCAATCCGTCGGTAAATATCAGAGTCTTGGATTTTGGGTCGATACCGAGCGATTGGTAGTGAGCTAATATTTTATCGCCCCAATCAAATGGGCTGCCAGAATCATGGCGAACTCCCGCATAGGCTACTGCTCTTTCATAGGTGAAGTCTTTTAAGAAAGCATCAATACCTATGGTATCGGTTAAGGCGATTCCTAGAGTGCCATTAAACGCTTGGTGCCATGTGTCTAAGGCAACTTGTTGAGAAAACGCGGGATTACCAAACTGTTGATGGGCCATAAACCACTCATGAGCCACGGTCCCTATTGGTTTTATACCAAACTGTTTGGCGAGGTGATAATTACTGGTGCCAGACATCAAGTCTGGAGCATGTTGGCTTAGGTAACGGATAAGCTCATATTGCACTTTTGAGCTGAATCGACGACGGCTTCCCATCTCGGAAAACTGAAAATTGGTGATTTGCCTTTTGTCTAATTCAGCTCTTAGGAAAGCCATTTTCTTTTCGAGAGTTTGTGTAAATTGTTGCTCTGGAATGCAGCCCCAACGCGCCTTGTTGCGCACCTCTGAAATAATACTCATCACGAGCGTTTCGTAGAGAATCGTTTCGTGCCAAATGCCACTTATTGAGACGCGCAGCTGCCCATTAACGACATTCACTGCCGTTTGCTGCATGGGCTTGAATCTAAATTCGCCTAGATAGCGAAAAAAGTCCTCATCGAGATAAGTAGCTTGATTCTTAAGGTAACCAATTTCTTTATCACTAAATTGGTAGTTGGCTAGTTGATTGATTTCTTGAGTTACTTGAGTTTTTAGGTCAGACAGATCTTCGTTGGAACGAACGATGAGCTCATAACGAACTTGAGTATTAGGGTAGTACTTACGAGCCGCGAACATCATATTGATTTTATATACGTCAAGATCTAATGCACTTTGGATAATCGTATCGTTAAACAGTGAAGCGCTCATCAAGCCTATCCTAACTGTGTCTGTTATGTTGATTTAGGGGACTTTAATCAAACAGTACATGGTTTGTCAAATTATGTTACTAACTTGTATTGTGTAGATTTGATCTAATTCATAGTAATCATTCTAATTTAACTCATATATATAGCAATGCTATTTAATGAGGTTAGTCACTATTTGTTACTTTCTTATTGACCCGCAACATTTCAGTGGTAAGGTACGTGACAGTTTAAGAACTTTGAGAATCGATAATGATTGTCACAATCGACATGATATGCCTCAGACTCGGTGAGCATGGACTGGAAACCTTGTTGATTAAAAGAGCCAATCCAGAGCGTCCACAGCCAGGCCTTTGGGCTATTCCCGGTGGGTTTGTTTTTGAGCAAGATATGTCTCAAAATGGCGGGCAAAAAGCTGATCAAGATTTCGAGGCAGCGCGCAAACGCATTTGTCGCCAAAAGATTCACACATATCCAAATTACATTAGCGAACCTATGGTTGACGGCAATCCCAAGCGTGATCCAGACGGTTGGAGTGTCACCATTGCCCATTACGCGCTTGTTAATAAAGCCAATATTGAACAAATAGATAATTGTGGCTTGGGGCAAGAACATCTCAAGTGGTTTCCGTTAAATACTATCTTAGATAATCAAATGGAACTGGCTTTTGATCATGCGGAGTTAATTCAATTAGCTTGGAAAAAGCTTAGAGCAGCAGTGGAGTATACCTCGGTTGCTCTGTTCACTTTGGATAAAGAATTCTTAGTCTCAGACATCATAGCGGCTTACGCAAAGTTTGGTGTTGAAGTAAACAGAATGACAGTCAAACGACGCCTTATCGATACCGGTGTTATTGTCAGTGCAAAAAAAATGGCCTCGACCAATCGAGGAAAAGGTGGAAAACCTGCTCAGGTATATAGTTTGGCTGAAAATACGGTAACGTATTTTCAAACTTGCCTGCGTTAGAGGTGCTAGGAGTAAGTCATGTTTTTACAAACGGTGAAAGTAGAAAAAAGTAAAACCGCGTCAATTGATGTTGATCCTCAAAAAGGTTTTAGTCAGCTATGTCCAAATGAGCTTCCTGTTGCTGGTGCTCTCGAGATAGTGGGCGAGTTAATCGAAAACCACAGCAAGGCTGACTTTTGTTTAGTGTCGAGAGATATGCACCCATCAGGTGCTGCTTGGGAAGCGGAAAAACCAGAAAACATGCTTGAGCCAGTCGGCCTTCCGGAGGTTGATATTAAATGGAATCCGCATTGTATCGTGGGGACGTTAGGAGCAGAACTACTTCCCGGTTTGCCACAGATTCGAGATTACGATTTCCAGATAAATAAAGGTATGGACCCTGATGCTCATCCCTATGGGGCTTTTTATCATGATCAAGCGGACGTTTTGTCGACTGGTGGAATTGAGTATTTGCGAGCTAACAAAGTTGAAACCGTTATCGTGGGCGGTTTAGCGTTAGACTTTTGTGTAAAAAAATCGATAGAACAATTGTTAGACGCAGGCTTTAAAGTGATTTTAAATTTAGCCTCTACGCGTGCAGTATTCCCTGAAAATGTAGACCAATTGACTCACGAATTTTTTGACAAGGGAGTAAGTTTGGTCGAAGGGGCGGGGAGTATAATCAGCGAATAAAGAGTGAAATAAACAATGCGAAGTTATTAGGCTTCGCATTGTATACACATTATGAATTAAGCGATTGCTTTGTTTGTTGTGGCCCGGTTGAACTGGCTAAAGTAAAGTTTGGTCTCTTCGACAACGACATTGCGCAGGGCAAGTAAGCCAATCAGGTTGGGGATTGCCATCAGTCCGTTAACAATGTCGGCAAGTATCCAAATCATGTCGAGGTGTAAAAATGCACCGGATGCGACTAGAGCAACAAATACTATTTTGTAAGGTAAAACAGCTTTCGTTCCTAATAAAAATACCACGCAGCGCTCACCGTAATAGTTCCAACCTAGAATCGTTGTGAAGGCAAAAAATATAAGGCCAGTGGAAACAAGCATAGGACCGAGTGTTGCTGAATCAAGTCCGACAGCAAAGGCATGAGTCGTCATTGCTGCGCCTGAGAAGTCACTTTGCCACGCTCCAGTCAGAATTAGAGCCAGCCCAGTCATGGTGCATATTATGATGGTGTCAAAGAAGGTTCCTGTCATTGAAATTAGACCTTGCTTCACGCAAGAATCTGTTTTAGCTGCTGCGGCAGCCATAGGAGCGCTACCAAGACCAGATTCATTGGAGAAAACGCCTCTTGCAATGCCTGATTGAATCGCAAGCATGATGCTTGCCCCTAAAAAGCCTCCTGTTGCAGCGCTAGAGCTAAAAGCGGAAACAAGAACAAGTTGGATGGCAGGGATCAACTGATCGGCATTAACTATGATGACGCCAACACATGCTAATACGTAAAATATTGCCATTGCAGGGACGACTTTACCTGCCACTTTAGCGATTGATTTAATGCCACCTAAGGTGACGAAAGCGACCAAAAGTGTCAGCGTAATCGCGGCGAATGAACGTGGCACACCGAAAGATATTTCGCTTGCATCGAGAATCGCGTTGACCTGAGGAAACGTTCCGATACCAAAGCAGGCAACGAGTAGGGCAAAAATAGCAAATAAGGTTGCAAGAAGTTTAGAGCCCACGCCATCTTGAAGGTAATACATAGGCCCGCCGATCATTTGGCCATTAGCATCCACTTTTCTGTATTTAACCGCGAGGAGACATTCCGCATACTTGGTGGCCATACCAAAAAGAGCCGCAAGCCACATCCAAAATAGAGCACCAGGACCACCTAGCTTAATGGCGGTGGCGACACCAACGATATTACCTGTACCAATAGTGGCAGAAAGAGCGGTACATAAAGCGGCGAAACTAGATACATCTCCTTGTTTGTTTGAGTCGTGCTTACTAAACAGCATGGTTAATGCTTTTGGCAGGTATCTAAACTGAAGTAGTCCTAAACGAAACGTGAAATAAACACCAGTACCGACAAGCAGTATCAATAGTGGAGGGCCCCAGACAAAGTTGTCAATTGTGGTAAGTAAAGATTGAAGATTGTTCATGAATTCCCCATAGTGATAAATGTTACTAAGGAGAAGAGTGAAAGCGCACAGACAATGGCTCAAGCCAAAATTTTGGACAAAAAGTTTACTTTATCTGCGTTATTCTTTGCACTCCTCTGTCCTTTTGCCTGAAAGTTTCACTCACTAATTTGTCGTGAGCTTGCTCCTTCGGCGACCGATTAAACGGTTCTCTCCAGAGGTTCCTCCAATGACAGTCCACGCTGCATGCACAGCACCTGAAAGATTTACTTCTTCGGTAGGTTATTCGGCCATTTGTATGCAAATTGGCGAAAAACCACTCTCCTGCCATCTTCATTGGAACGATTGTTTAATTACTAAACAAAAGCGAGTCGAAAGTGTGGTTACAATCGAAGTGTGAAATTTATCATGTTTATTGTGCAATTCAATGTATTTTTTGATTAAAGATATTGTCTGGAAGAGTCTTTTGAATTTTTATGTGTTATTTTGACGCACAAATATTGCGTGTCATTATGACTCTATTTTCAAGTGGGTTAGTTTAAGCTGTTGATAGTTATGAGTTATTAAAGTTGGCAAGGGAAATGCTATGTATAAAGGAAATGAACGTAAGCACTGGAGTCATTATGTTTAATCAACCAACTCGCGATACATTTAAAACACTATTGGCTGTTTCAAATATCGGTTTAGGCATTACTTTTTTAGCACTGGTTGTCAGTGTGATCATTGCGTATCCATATGCTGATGCCTTCAGTATAGAGGCGCAGGTAGCCGCGCATATCAGTACTATTATCATTGCGGCATTTTTGAAGGTGAGTTATGTCACTCGATGTCTAGCGCAATATAACTTAGGTCTTGAAGTAAGGTGAAGAAGATAGGTAACGCCTGTTTGGCGTTACCTGCCGCTAAGTGCTAGAAGTAGTTTGCGTCTACTAATTCGCCAACACGAACTGCTTTTACGTCTTGGCGAGCTTCAAGCCAAGAAACAACTTTTGCTTGTTGCTCACTGCTAACACTTTTATATCTCTCTGCATGGCAGATAAAGCCTTCAAAAAGCTCTAGGCCACCTCCGCCGAAACTCAAGTCTAAAGCGTCGATGTAGTCAATAAACTCATCAACAAAGGTATCGTAGCTATCAAAGTCTTGTATCTTTGTATCACAGCTTACTTCAAATCCGAGCATCGCAAACTCACCAAGAAATAGTTTCTTTTGAATGCGACGCTTTTTGTTATCTAACTTGAATGGTTTCATTATCATTACACCTTGGACATAAGATCACTAGTTATACCTTATTTTTAATGTCCACCCAATATTTGTGAGCTGTGTTATGTGAAATAACTGATTGATGCACAGTAGTTTGAGACAAAGTTGATATCTTTAAATGATTATTTGGGTCAAAAGCGCGTAAAACAGACTTGGCGCTGACCTTAGAGCCTCAAAAAATGGTATAACTTAAAGCAAGAAAGAGGAAAATTTGTTCGGTTGGCTAAGGAGAGTGTATGACGAGATTGATCGCTATCGTATTTTTGGCTGCATTGGCCTTTGTACTGATTCGATATCGGACCAATGAAAAACTGCAAAAATATGTCGTTATTACCATGATTTCAGGCTTTTTAATCTACACCTCGGCTTTAGTCGTGACCGAACTAATGCGTTAATTCAGTAGGAGCAAAAAAGTGAATAACGAGTCTAATGTAGAAAATGATGATGTCGTAGTTATCGAAGAAAGAGATAAACGGAGCTACCTGTACATAATCATTGCTGGTTTACTAGGAGCTGCTCTAGGTGGACTTATAGGCTCATCTTTGACTTCTTCCAAATGGCAAGAGGCATACCACGGTTTAGAAACCAAATATCAGCAATTAGTGGAAGAGAAAAAGCAGTTAACTGATGAAGTTGAAGACAAAGTGGCTCAGGTTGATGCTGAGATCCAAGCTAAGTTAACTAAGGCGATAAATGAAAAGAAACACACTTTTGATGAAACTATAAAAAGCTTAAATGATCAGGTTGCTGAATTGGAAAAAGTGAACCTTTCTCTAGAAGAGCAACTCAACGAGCAGAAACAAAATATTGCCCAAGCGACACAAGAAAATCGCAAGTTGAATAGACAAGCGGATATGCAAGCGACCATGTTTGAGCGTTCAAGAGAGTTATTTCAGCAGGAGCTTAAAGTCAAGCAAGAGCTAGAAGCATTGGAAAAAGAGCGTGATGATCTTCAACCAAAGTTGAAGCAATTAAAAGCTGATTGTGATTTGTATTTAGCGGGAACCTCGTGGGAAGCTAAGTCAGATGCCTGCGATAAACAAGACGAAGCTAATTCTCGTTTAAGTCATGTTAATCAAATGATTCGTGTGCATCAAATGGATCTAAAGCAAATTAAGGCACTAGCAAGTGAGTTAGGTTTGTAAATCATTCCGCTGGGTTTGAGACAAAAGCCTCCTAATAAGGAGGTTTTTTTATACCAAATTAGTCAAGGGAATAATTAAAGACTAGGTTTAAGTAGTGTGATGACGTCTGTTGAGTAATTGTAGGGTAGTAAGGTGAGCAAAAATGTTGGTGTAGAATGGATGACAATGATCGCAGACCTTGCTTACTTGTGTTCTGTTGCAGTTATCTCATATGGTTTAGTCACTCAACCCCATGTATGGAGTAACGTTTTTCTTCTAGTGCCAATGGCGATGGTTGTTGCTTTATGGGTGTCCGATCGACGAATAAAGCATCTATTTGCCTTTTCTGCGGTCGCTTTATTTATTGTGGGAGGGTTGATAGAGCCGCTGGAAGTAGGTGTTATTCGCAGTGGACTCATTCTTATTCCTCTGTGCTATGTTGTCCTTTCCCCTGGCTCTATGTGGCCTATTGCTGTGGCTGCGGTGCTCATTAATGGATATCTTTATCAACTAACGTCTCTGGATGTTGGCTTATTTATAGAGATAGCGGCCCAAGCGAGTGCTATCTCTATTTTTGCGACTTTGATGGCTTATTTTTATATAGAGACCCGCAAGCAGGCTCAAATTTATCAACTCCAAAGTATTACGGACTTTTTAACAAAGTTGCCTAACCTGCAAGCATTTTACGAAGATATCAAAGAGGTTAATCAAGATAATGCCGAGCGATTTGGAATATTGCACATAGGTTTAGATGGTTTTAAACACATAAATGATCGTCTTGGATACCGATATGGTGACATGTTACTCGTTGCTTTCGCTCAACATATCGACCGTTTGATCGGAGGTTATGGTAAGTTTTACCGCCTTGGGGGCGATGAGTTTGCTTTGGTTGTTGAGAATACTGAAGTCAGACCTACATTGGTCGAAGCTGTTGATGTCCTTCGCCGACATGAAAAAACCTTATTCAATATGGAAAACACCAGTCATCGACTAGGTTTCGGTGTTGGTATTGCTTTAGCAAAAGATGCGCCTGACAACATTGAGGTTTGGATTAAAAATGCGGATTTTGCTCTTTACAAAGCGCTTTCGCAAGGTGCTGGTTCTGTGTGCTGGTTCGATGACCAGTTGCTGAATGAGACCATTCGCCAGCATCAGATTGAGACAGAAATAAAAGCGGCACTTCTCAGTGATCAGTTTGTTTTGTATTATCAGCCTAAAGTCTCGATTGAAGACGCAAAGATCATCGGGGCCGAAGCGCTTATTCGTTGGAAGCACCCTCAATTAGGCTCTATTTCGCCCGCAGAGTTTATTCCAATTGCAGAGAAGACTGCACAAATTGTACCTTTGGGTCAGTGGATCTTGCGCAAAGCTTGTGAACAAGTGCAAGCTTGGCATGTTGAAGGTATTGATATTTGTGTCTCAGTAAACGTCTCCACGGTTCAATTTGATGATGCTGACCTCTTCAAGGCTATCTGTGAAATTCTTAGAGAGGTTCAACTTCCTTCACACCTGCTACAGATTGAAATTACTGAGTCGACGTTAATGAAGGACCCTGAAGGTGTGACTGAGATATGTAATCAATTAAGAGCGTTGGGTGTATCAATCGCAGTGGATGATTTTGGTGTGGAATACTCGTGTTTGAAATACTTAAAGCATCTGCCAGTTGATGTTCTAAAAATAGATAAGTATTTCGTCAACGAGTGCGCAATACATGAAGCGGATCGGATCCTACTCAAAACAATAGTCCAAATGGGGCATAGCCTAGATATTAGCGTAGTTGCGGAAGGAGTAGAAAATGAGCAGCAGCTCGAAGTGTTACGCCAAGAACAATGCGACGCCTATCAGGGTTACTTGTATTCTCAACCTCTGACACCGAGCGAGTTTATATCCTTAGTTGAACATCATAACCAAAGTATGAAAGAGTAATCGGTTTTGTTTTCTTGCCTCGACTCAGAGCTGTAAGAAACCATAATATGGCACGGTAATGTCTTTCATTTATCGTGCATCGTGATGCTTCTTTATTAAAACTAACTGAAATGAATACGTATATATGAAATTGCTGAGCTCAACATGATATTGAGTTTTCTATTTGTCTGTTGCATCATGGTGTCTATATAAAATTGATGAGCTTAAATTATAAATGACAATTAATAACACCTCGTGCAATGTTTCTATTTCTCCCCTAGATTCAACCCACTTAATCGACGTTCAGAATATTACATTGGCGGATGAGCAAGAAAAATATGCAGGAAATGCTGAAAACTTCCTTAGTTCAGGTAGCGAAACCATGCATCTTTACGTTATTAAAAGTGGCAGTAAACCCGTGGGTTTTTTCAAAATTGACACCCTGTATTCTGACAACTTTTCATTTTGTTCTCAAAATAGTTTAGGTGTAAAAGCGTTTGCAATAGATATTAATTGTCAGGGAAAGGGGATTGGTACTCTGGCAGTCAAGGCTTTATTGTCATATCTTGACGTTAATTATGCCCAATATAAAAGCGTTTATTTAACAGTCAATTGCAAAAATCCAGCAGCCAAAGCATGTTATCATAAAGGTGGTTTTCTTGATACTTAACAGCTCTACTTAGGTGGTGAAGCTGGACCTCAGCATATCATGTACGCCGATATAGGTAATCGATAACTTTATGGAAGAAGGCTAAATGCTATGAACGTGCATTTCTTGGAAAAAGCCCCATATGATGTAAAAGTGCTACAAGTACTGTTACAACTTCGCCCCAATTATAGTTTGGAAGGTTTATCTCAGCAGATAGAAAAGCAGCAGCAGGATGGATATAAAGTTGCATATGTAAAATCAGATGATCAAATCCTCGCTGTTTCAGGCTTTTGTATCGGTGAAAAGTTAGCATGGGGTAAATACATGTATATTGATGATCTAATTACTAACGAAGTATGCCGTGCGACTGGGGTTGGTACATTTTTACTTAGCTGGTTAAAGACCTACGCCAAGGAAGCGGGTTGTGCTCAGTTGCATTTAGATTCCGGTGTACAGCGATTCTCTGCGCACCGATTTTATTTATCGAATGGGTTCAATATTGCCAGTCATCACTTTTCTCTCTTGGAATTGTGATAGGTTTTAACCGAGAAACCTAACAAAACCTCTCAGGCGTAATGATTAATGAGATTAAACAAATATTTACTTCCAATAATTTTGCTTACTATGTATGGGTGTAGTGACATAGTTACTAGTGAGTATCCAACATACCAAAGTGCCGAAGAAGATGACCTATTTCAGCGTGGCTGGCTACCTGCAATTATACCAAGGTCAGCAATAGAAATTGTCGTTAATAACAACTTTGATATTAATGAATCATCAGGAAGCTTCGTCTTATCCAGTGATGCAATGCTTGATTTTAAAGAGAGGCTGAAACCTACCGAAAAGCAAGAGCAACTATTATATGTTAGTGGTGAAAGTGAATGGTTTTTTGATTTTTCTGATAAAAAGGTTATTTATTATAGCTTAAGGTCTTTAAACTAATAAAATCGCTTAAAGCTTGACTTTGAAAATAAGAAAAAGGATAACATATCTAATATTAGAAAATTAAATTCGTTTTTACAGGGAAGTTAAAATGAAACTAGCACAACTCAATATCGCGCATGCTAAATATCCATTAGATCACCCCAATATAAAGGACTTTATCGACAACTTGGAGAGAGTCAATGCTATTGCCGAACAAAGCGAAGGGTTTATTTGGCGACTTAAAGATGATTCAGGGGACGCAACAAGCATTCAGCTTTTTGATGACCCAAATATCATAGTCAATATGTCAGTATGGGAAACGGCAGACTCTCTCAAAGACTTTATGTTTCGCACTATTCATAGAGATTTTATGCGCCGAAAAAAAGAATGGTTTCATCAAGTCGCAGAAGACACTTACGTGCTTTGGTGGATAGAAGACGGCCATATTCCCACGCCGCAAGAAGCTATTGAGAGACTTGACCACCTTAGAACAAACGGTGATACCCCTTTCGCTTTTACTTTTAAAACAAATTTTACTGCTGCTGACCTATATGCAGATAGGCATGGAGTCAGCTAAGTTAAGAAGCACTTAAAGGCATCTTAACTATAGACCTGACTTAATCTTTCATACTTAGTATCAGTACAGCCGCTATCGCTAAAAATATGCTCATAATTAAAAACACATCGTTATAAGCCATAATTGCAGCATCACGCTGCATGGTGTTAAGTAACACAGCTTCTGCTTGCTGAATTGCTGTTACAGCGTCACTCCCTGATTGCACGAAGTATGACTGCTGCTCACGCAATGTATCCCACGCCGTGGTACTAACGTAGGGTAGTGACTCTTTAATGTGAGATAAGTGCTCACGAGTTTTGTTATCTAACAAAGTTGCAATGATAGCAATGCTAAAAGCGCCTCCAAGGTTGCGCATCACATTGGTTAATGTGGATGCATCAGGAGTATTATGATTATCGATATTCTTCATTGCGACCAAAGACAGGGGAACCATAATGAATGGGCTTCCTACCGCCCTAAGAAGCATTGATAGAATAAGTTGCTGTCCGCCAAAGTCGATAGTCATATGTGTATTGACGAAACAACTTAAGCCAAACATAACAAAGCCAAATGTAACCAAGTACTTGGGCTTTATGACTTGTGTGAGCCTTGGTACTAATGGGAAAAACAGTAACTGTGGGAAGCCCATCCACATGAGTACTTGGCCTATTTCCATAGCGTTAAACTGTTGAATTTGCGTTAAGTAGAGGGGTAGTACATAAATAGAACCCAGTAATGCCATCCCTAAGATCAGGTAAGCGATACATGAGAGAGCAAATTGACGGTCCCTGAGTAATCGGAGATTGACCAGTGGCTTTTTGTGTTGCAGCTCGTTGATCACAAAATAGATTAAACTAACAGCAGAGATAGCGCTCAGAGCAATAATAAATTGAGAGCTAAACCACTCTTCGCGATTGCCTTCCTCGAGCACCACCTCGAGACAGCCAAGTCCTATTCCCATTGTTGCGATGCCAAACCAATCTGCTTTTTTAAATTTTGAAAAGCTAGCTACCTCATCTTCTAAGCCATAACGAACCATCACGATAAGTAGAATTGCTGGAGGAACGTTGATGTAGAAAATGTAATGCCAAGAAAGGTTCTCGGTTAGCCAGCCGCCAAATGTCGGCCCAATTGCCGGTGCAAAGGTGGCGGTGACACCGAATAAAGCCATACCCACAGCACGTTTGTTTAGAGGAAGTAGTTGAACAACTAAGGAGAAAGCGAGTGGGATCAATGCACCTCCACTGAAACCTTGCATAGCTCGAAACACAATCATTGATGTCATATTCCAAGACAATGAACACAACAGTGAGGATAAGGTAAAGATGCTTGTTGTCCATGTGAGGTATCTGCGCTTGCCTAATACCTGAGATAGCCAACCACTGAGTGGGATAGCTATCATTTCTGCGACTAAATAGGATGTTGATATCCAGGAGCTTTCATCGAGTGTGGCGGACAGCGCGCCTTGAATATCTTTTAGTGATGAATTGGTGATTTGGATATCTAAAATAGCCATAAAAGCACCAATCAAACCACCAATCAAAGCAATCCAATTTTTGATCGGTACTTCATTCTCAATGGATGTAGGAGTGTAGGTAGCATTTACAGACATGGTTAACCCCGAGTGTCTATTGTGGTGACAACAGACAGTCCGGGTAGTAGCCGACCTTTAAGACTTTGTTGATTGGGTATAGTGATTTTAACCGGTACTCTCTGAACAACTTTTGTAAAATTGCCTGTTGCATTCTCTGGAGGAAGTAGGGCAAATTTTGCCCCTGTTGCTGGAGAAAAGCTGTCCACTACGCCTGTTAGAGGCTGATCAGGGAAAGCATCAAATTCAATGCTCACTTTTTGCCCCTTATGAATATCGCCAATTTGCGTTTCTTTAAAATTGGCTTCCACCCAAATATTACTCGTAGGTACAAGGCTCATTAGCGGGGTTCCGGATTGAACAAGGAGCCCTTGGCGCACACTTCTTTTTCCAATGATACCGTCTGCGGGAGCGTAAATTTTTGTATAACTCAAATTAAGTTCAGCTTGGTCAACATCCACTTTAGACTCTGTAATGGATGCTTCAGCTTGACGAATGTCACTGTCAATTACGGACAGTTGGTCATGAGCCGCGACTAAGTTAGCATTGGCTTCATTCAGTTCTGCAAGAGCGACTTTCTGCTGTGCGAGCATATCATCGACTTCGTCTTGGGAAGCATAATTCTTCTTGCGTAGACTACGTGAACGTTCCAACTGCTGAGTGGAACGTTGATATTCAGCTTTAGCTGAATCTACGCGACTTTCAGCCTGTCTTATTTGACTTTCTTGTAAGGTTCTTTGTGCCGATAGATTATCGATACTTGATTCTGATACCGCAAGGTGAGCTTTTGCTTGTTCAAGTTCAGTTACATAATCTCGTGGATCAAGCTCAACCAGTAAATCTCCTTTCTTTACTTTCTGGTTATCGCTAACGAAAGACTTGGCAATATAACCGGAGACTTTTGGTCGTATAGTTGTTATATCTCCTTGCAGGTAAGCGTTATCGGTGGATTCAAAGTATCGAGCGTACCCAAGCCAATATCCAATGCAGAGTATGGCGATAATCATTATCGCACTGGTTGCGATAAACAGGACTTTATTGCTTTGTTTCTGCGGTCTGATATGGGTTGAATCCGTCATGCTGTGTCTCTTATCGTTATTGTTAATGAGCACAAATTGTAAATGAAAATGATTAACTGATAAGATAGGAAAAAAGGGAAACACTGTTGCAAATATCTTACCAATCAAGCCAAGGAGAGAAGGATGGACTTAAACGCTATTACTGTTTTTGCTCAAGTTGTTGATTGTGGGAGCTTTACCCATGCTGCTGATGCATTAGATATGACAAAGTCGACAGTTAGTCGAAAATTGGTAGAATTAGAAAAGCATTTGGGTGTTAGGTTAGTAACACGATCCACTAGAAGTCTGGTTTTGACACCAGAAGGAGAGCGCTTTTATCAATCTAGCTTGCAAATTTTAGAACTGTTGAATCAAGCAGAGCTCGAAGTATCAGCTAACCAAGATTTGATCCGTGGCCCACTTAAAGTTGTTTTGCCAGTAGAGTTGGGCCATCAAGTATTAGGTACATACATCAATACGTTCCTAAAACAATACCCTAATGTCACCATCAATCTTGAATTATCTAATCGAGAAGTGGATATTATTTCCGAAGGGATTGATCTCTACGCACAAGTGGGGGAGATACAAGATTCCTGTTTAATTTCAAGACACCTAACCAAATCTCAACGTGTCTTGGCGGCTAGCCCAGAGTATCTGGAAGGGTTTGGTAAAATCAGCTCACATCAAGATCTCCAGAGTCCTCACCAAATGGTTGACGTGTATAGTCGCGCAGTTAAGTTACCTAAATGGCACTTGATTGCACCCAAAAATAAAGACTCGATACAGATAGATTTACCTTATCGTTTAAGGGTGAACACGATTACTGCCTGTCTCAAAGCATGCCTAGACGGTCTTGGGATTGCAGTATTACCAGAGTTTATATGCCGAGAGCACTTTGCCAGCGGTAAGCTTATTCAACTGCTACCTGAATACACAATGCCCGAAGTTTCGGTGAGCCTAGTCTATGCAGACCGACAGCTGATGCCTAAACGAAAGAAAGTATTTATTCGCTATCTACTCGAGGCATTTGAGTCTAATACTCGGGCAACTCACTAAACCACATTGACGACCTTGGTTAAGCTTGTTAACAGATTATGCGCGCTTGAGCCAGACATGTTATAAGGCTCGAAACTTGCGCTTTCTGAGTATTTTAGAGTAATCGGCCGCGTTATCTCCATCTCAGGAATGTAACCCATAGACCAGTCGGCGAACTCTCTTTCATTAATTTCTGAGTAATCTAGTAACACCACATCTTTATGTCTGTTGTCATTTAGGATGTGATGGTAAACCTTATTCACTTGTTCTCTTGAACCCTCCAAGCACTGAAGAAAATACTTTCTGCTAAACAGTAACACGCCAGTGACATTTAATGCTGTATTCTTTTTACGTGCTTTATCTAGGATGTTTTGAATATCTGACTCTGTCACACCTTCAGTAATCTCACTCGTATACACCAATCTGACTAGAAACATATAGCGCTCCATTGTGTGGGTTATTTGAACGACATGTATACAGTATATGCAATCAGGCTCTTTCGGGTAATGTAATATTAACTGTCATACAAACTGTATTTAAGTAATTCAGCGTAGATGGGGAGCATTGTGAGATAATTCATTGAATTGTAAAGGTATGACATTAAAACCAAATGTGAACTATGTTGCAAAACGCAGTTTGCTGAATTGCTGCAATTATCAAGTTTGTTATCATTTTAATCGTGCGTAGCTTTCGTTATTTATTTTTGCAAAGACAGGCAGAGAACCGTGGTGGAAACAAACATATCTCAGTTGCGTAAAGAGTTTTATGCCCAAATTAGCGCTTTGCAGGCCTACTCTTTGCCGCATACTAAGCCGACACTCTCTTTACTCACTGAAGAAGAACTGCAGTTTCTTGCAGATATGTGGGTTGAGCTTTCTGTATGGAAGAACAGTCATAATCACTAAACACAATAAGTATCTTCTTTTGTACACATTAAAAGACCTCAGTGATAGAATCCGCTGAGGTTTTTTATTGCCTAAAACCAAAGATGTTATATTATAACATTAAGTGATCTGACCATTGATTTATACCAAATGAATCCTCTTAGTTAGTCACCCGTAAGGTTTCTATAATCAAAGAAACAGACAATAATAATGAATCAAGTGAGTAGGGTTATGGCGGAAGTTAGAGCCAGAGTAGATTTTAAAGTCGGTGTGAATAGCGACATAGAGGCTGAACTCTTATCTTTTGAAGGGCTCAAGACGGATAAAGAACACGTAGCGATAGTATTTAAACAAGCTGACAAAACACAATCTGTTCCTATCGTTCGCATACACTCTGAGTGTTTGACTGGCGATGTTTTTCATTCTTCTCGATGTGATTGTGGTGAACAATTAGATGAAACCATCCGTAAGCTTGGAGAGCAAGGTGGTGTAATCCTTTACTTGAGACAGGAGGGAAGAGGAATTGGGCTGTATAACAAGATCGATGCCTACAAGCTACAGAGTGAAGGGATGAATACTTATGAGGCGAACAATCATTTAGGCTTTGGTGATGATCTTCGTGATTTCTCTGAAGCAGCGCAGATGCTTGAAGCGCTTGGTGTGTCGAAAATTCAATTGATTACCAATAATCCCAAAAAGGTTCGAGAGTTGAGTGAGCATGGTATTGCAGTGGAGCAATCTATTAACACGTCTGCTCATGTTAAAGACGGTAATAAGAACTATCTCAAAGCAAAAATTGCTCATGGGAACCATGATCTGAAATTGTAATGCCTTGAACCTCTCCTGACAAAAGCCTCATTTTTATGGGGCTTTCTCGTATATGACTTGCAAAAAAAATCCAAGTTTGTATTATTTGCGTCAATGAGTGCAAATGAGAATAATTAGCACTTGTAAATCAGAATAATTATTAAGTTCACCAAGGACGCTTTTAAATGAATGTAAAATCACTTTTGGCCCGTTCTGTGGCTACTTCACTTTTGATTGCCAGTGGCTCAGCTTTTGCTGCAGATGTGACAAAAGAACAGGTCGTAGAGCAGTACGCTAATGTTGCTCATGCGGTATTTTCTGATGCACTGACAACTGCTAAGGCGCTAGACAAGTCTATTGAATCCTTTTTAGCCGCGCCTTCACAAAAATCATTAGATCAAGTAAAGCAAGCTTGGATTAAGTCGCGTGTACCATATCAGCAGTCAGAAGTCTTTCGATTTGGCAATTCAATAGTTGATGATTGGGAAGGTCAACTTAACGCTTGGCCTCTTGATGAAGGTCTCATTGACTATGTTGCCACTGGCTACCAATACGAATTAGGCAACGAAGGTGCGAGTGCAAATATTGTTGCCAACAAAAAGCTAAAGATCGGTGCAACTGAATTAGATGTAAATAAACTAACACCAAAAACCATCGCAGACCTTAATGAAATCGGTGGCTCTGAAGCGAACGTTGCTAGTGGTTATCATGCTATTGAATTCCTTCTATGGGGCCAGGACTTAAATGGCACTCAGGCGGGAGCTGGTGAGCGTGCTTATACGGATTTTGTAGTTGGTAAAGGTTGTACCAATGGTAACTGTGATCGTCGTGGAGAATACTTAAAAGCAACTGCCGATCTTTTAGTCCAAGATCTGGAGTGGATGGAGAAACAGTGGCAAGAGGGTGTTAAGGGCAACTACAGAGAGCAGCTTCTCAATGAATCTGCGGATAATGGTTTACGTAAAATGCTATTTGGTATGGGTTCTCTTTCTCTGGGAGAACTTGCAGGTGAACGGATGAAAGTGGCGTTGGAAGCTAACTCTACCGAAGACGAGCACGATTGTTTTTCAGATAACACCCACAACTCCCATTACTACAATGAGCAGGGTATTTACAATGTTTACACTGGTTCATACAAACGAATTGATGGAACAGTAGTTTCTGGTGCAAGCATTGCTCAATTAGTGGCTCAAAAAGATGCAAAAGCAGCGAAAGAAATCCAGCAACAGTTCGATACGACTCGCACTCAAGTAGGACAACTTGTTACATCAGCGGAAAAGAATAATCAGTACTTTGATCAACTGATTGCTTCCGATAATGTAAAAGGTAATGCGTTGGTTAACAAAACTATTATGTCTCTTGTCGATCAAACTGCCTCTATTGAACGTGCCGCAAAAATTGTCGGTATTAGCAGTCTGAATCCTGATACAGCGGATCATGAATTCTAATTAAGATACACTCTTTTCTAAGGGCTCTTTTAGAGCCCTTTTGTTGTTTTTAAAGCCATATTTTAATGAGAACTCATCTCAATTATGTGGTTCCATTTGCCTGAGAAATTTTAGTATGAAGTTGTGCTTTAAATCTTTGTTAGCCACTTTGCTTACCTTGAGTAGCAGTGTACCGGCATATGAGGTAGATTCTGGCGGAGCGACAAGTGTTGCAAAGGAAGGAGCTAACGCCTTCTCACTTCCTGCTGCTAATCTCCCCTTGACTAAACGACTTGATTTTAGTGTTGGTAACAGTTTTTTCCGTAATCCATGGATTCAAGCGCCTGCAACGACAGATGCAAGAGATGGGTTAGGTCCGCTTTTCAATACTAATGGGTGTCAGAACTGTCATATTAAAGATGGTCGCGGACATCCGCCTGAGAAAGATGATATTCATGCAGTATCGATGTTAGTTCGTCTGAGCATCCCTGCTATGTCAGCCGAGCAGAAAAAGATATTCATAAGAGAAGGGATTCTACCAGAGCCGACGTATGGTGGTCAGCTTCAAGACTTCGCTCTGCAAGATCAAATACCAGAAGGGCAGATAAGTATCACTTATACACAAGTTCCCGTGCGCTTTACCGATGGAACAGAAATCATCTTACGTAAACCTGAGCTCAAAATACAGCAGCTTGGCTACGGTGAAATGCATCCTGATACGCAGTTTTCTGCTCGCGTCGCACCACCAATGATTGGTTTAGGGTTATTGGAAAGTATCTCAGAACACACACTCATGTCATGGGCAGACGAAAGTGATGATGATAATGATGGTATTTCTGGCAAAGTGAATAAGGTGTGGGATGTTGAGAAAAACCAATTTGCTATTGGTCGATTTGGTTGGAAGTCAGGTCAACCAACTCTAATGCAGCAAAATGCTGCGGCATTTAATGGTGATGTCGGTCTGACTAGTCGCCTATTTCCCAATGAAAACTGCACTTCAAAGCAAACCCTATGCGCCGAGTTGCCCAATGGTGGAGAACCAGAAGTAAGTGATAATATACTTGATTTCGTTGAGTTTTACACGCAACATCTAGCCGTGCCAACAAGACGCAATTTGGAGCAACCAAACGTCAAACTAGGACAAAGCTTGTTTGTCAAAGCAGGTTGTGACAGTTGCCATAAGAGTCAAGTCACCACATCAGTACGTGAAGGTTTACCAGCATTATCCAATCAGACCATCCATCCATATACGGATTTACTATTGCATGATATGGGGGAGGGCTTAGCAGACAATCGCCCGGAATATTTAGCTAATGGAAGAGAGTGGAGAACAGCCCCGCTCTGGGGAATTGGTTATACCCAAGAGGTTAATGGACATACCTACTTCCTGCATGATGGTCGAGCACGTAATTTAATGGAAGCGGTACTTTGGCATGGTGGTGAAGCCGAGTCGTCAAAACAGAAGGTGCTGACATTTAATCAAAAGCAACGTGATGCTTTGATAGCATTTCTGAATTCATTATAAGGAAAGGAAATGAAGCCTTTATCAATAGCCGCTATGACTTTTCTACTGACCAGTGTAGCAGGTTGTAGTTTGGTGTCTCATGAAGATGAGCACCCTAGTCGAGGTGTGTATCAGGTAGAATTAGCTTCTGCTAAACACTTCATGCACCAAGCCAATAAATTAGAAAGCGAAATGCTCACCTTTTGTGAAGAGGGGGATTTACAACAAGTTCAACAGCAGTGGCAGCAAACCATGTTGTCTTGGATGGCACTACAAGGCCAAGAAAGAGGCCCAGAGAGCGCTTTAGAAAAGAGTTGGAATATACAGTTTTGGCCGGATAAAAAGAACACAACGGGCCGCAAAATGACCGCTTTGGTCAATAGTGACAAACATTGGTCTCAAGATGATATTGCCCAGCAGAGTGTGACCGTTCAAGGGCTTGGTTCCATTGAATGGTTGCTATATGACCAAGATTCGCCGCTTAAGACTTCGGCTAGACACTGTCATGTCGCAACAGCAATTGCAAGTAATTTGGCCAATAATGCGGCTCTGATAGCTTCTGCTTGGGAAGAAAACCCTTGGTCGGGATTAGATGAAAAGGCGTGGACCTCTGAGTACATCTCTTTGCTGTCCAATCAACTGGAATACAGTATGAAGAAGATGACTCGTCCGCTTGCAAAGTTTGGTAAGCCGCGGCCTTATTTTGCCGAATCATGGCGCTCTCGCACGTCAATGAAAAACTTAAAAGCAAATATTACTGCAATGCAAACTTTGTATTTGTCTGATGGTAATGGGTTAGATCATACCTTACGTCAAAATGGGCATATTCAGCTTGCTGATAGCATAACGCGCCAGTTCTCATCTACTTTGGAAACATGGCCCGTTGATGAAAGCTTATTTGAATTACTTCAATCTAAAGAAGGTTATCGCGTCGCTTATGCCCAATATAACAAATTGGAACAGCTTAAGTATCTTATTCATGAGGAAGTGGCGATTAAATTGGGTGTAGTAATAGGGTTTAATGCAACAGATGGTGACTGATAATACAAGACGCAACCTACTAAAGGCAGCATTGATGGGGATAGCTGTGCCTGTACTTCCGCTCGGCTGTGCAAACAAAACCATGTCAACGAGAAAGCCTGCTCTTATTGGTTGTGCCCTACAAGGTAGAGATAAATACTCTGTTGTTATTGCTGACGAACAAGGTTTGCCTCTCAAACAACTGCCACTTCCATCACGTGGTCATGGTGTTGCAACTCATCAAACACTGAATCATGCGGTTGCCTTTGCAAGGCGGCCTGGTCAGTACTTTATCGTGTTTGACTACATAACGGGTGAAACAATTACTCTTAAGACTGCAAAGCCTAATCGACATTATTATGGACATGGTGTCTACTCAAATGATGGTATGTGGTTGTATGCGACAGAGGGAGAGCGCACAACCAGTAGAGGGATCATTGGAGTTTATGATGTGCTCGCTGGCTACACAAAGGTTGCCGAATTTACAGACTTTGGTATCGGGCCTCATGAGGTTATTGTGATGCCCGACGATAAACTTGCCATAGGGGTTGGTGGGGTCCATACCGATGGACGCAAGCCTATGAATCTCTCATCTATGCAGCCAAGTCTGAGTTATTTAGACTCGACTGGTGAGCTGGTAGAACAAGTCTCTCTACCTGATCATCACCTGAGTATTCGTCATCTTGCACACGATGGGTCTGATACAGTCCTTTGTGGTCAGCAATACAGAGGTGAACCCGATGCGTATCCATCTCTATTAGCTATGCACACACAAGGTGGAGAAATGCGCTCTTTACAGGCTCAGCCAGAGCAATGGGCTAGATTTAACCACTATATTGCTAGTATTGCGGCGACGGAAGAGTGGATTCTGGCTACATCTCCAAGAGGAAACTGTTATGGTATTTGGTCAAAACAAACAGGTCTGTTGGAAGAGTTAAATGCATTACCTGATGCGTCCGGAGTGATTGCAGATGCGGGGTATTTCAAAATTAGCTCGGGTGCTGGAGGTGTTATCACCCAATACTCTCCACACAAAAAGAAAAAAATTCATTCGGGAATTCAATGGGATAACCATTGGTCGAGAGTTTTTTAACCTAGCTTATTGTAAAACTTAAAAAAATTAACTTTCTTATCAACATTTACAACTGGCCTCTTATTTCTCTGCCATACTTTCTATCTACACGAAGGAATCGGAGAGTAAGATGGCTAGGTTGAATCCTTTATTGCTGCTAGTAATTTTGATGCCTTTCCAATCTTTAGCTAATAGTTACTTTGAACAAATTGGTTGGTTGGAGAAAGATAGCCATGTTCTTCGTGTTTTGCAGTTCTCAAAAGATGTAGAGAGTATTTATAATGAATATGGCAATCGCTTTATATGGTTCGATCTCCAACAAAGCACTCGTCTTGAGTTCCAGTTAGAGGTTATCGCAAGCGCAGGGTTTAGCCCTCTCTTTTCTCGCCAACTTCAATACTTGGAATACTACCGGAAAAGCAACCGTTGGCATGAGTATGACGTTCTAGCGACAGACACTCTGCTTCTCTACATCAGTTATGCCGAACAAGCCAAAGTGTTGGGCTATGATTGGTTTTTCAAATCTATGTTGTATAAGCCACTCCCAAGGTTAAGCAGTGCTGTTCTACAAATGGTGGTGTCATCCATAGTAAACAAGCAACTGAGCGAGCTCATCGAAGCTTATACCCCTGACAGCTCGGACTATCAGAAATTGCTTGATAGCTACCTTCATGTGGTTAAGTTCACTAAATTGGATATTCCAGAATACACGCAGGAAGGGCTTAGAGGAGTTGGTGAGCCTTTGGACAATCGAGAAATCCTTCTTGTGCGAATGGAAATGGTAGATGTTGATTTATCAGGAGTGAGACGCGATGTTGATTGGTATGACGAAACATTAGAAGCACCAATAAAAGAGTTTCAGAGACTGCATGGTTTAAAGGATGACGGCGTTATAGGTTCTAACACCATGCGGTGGTTAAACACATCGCCCCACAAAAGGTTGGCTATCCTTGCTCTAAACGCTGAAAGAAGTCGCTTGTGGCCGATTAATTTCGATAACCTGATCATTGTGAATGTGCCCGGTTTTGAGATGAAATACTGGTCTTCTGGTAAAGAAGTGTTCGAGTCCAAGGTAGTGGTCGGACGCAGAGGCCGGCCGACGCCCTTGATGACTATTGAACTTGAATCATTGATTCTCAATCCTACTTGGAACGTGCCTTGGCGGATTATGGTACGTGACATTATACCTAGGGTTAAAAAAGACCCTGAATATTTAGTCAAAGAAAATATCACTATTGTACCAAGGTGGGGTTCTAAAGAGTTAATCGATCCTAACGAAATTGACTGGCAGAACCTTCGTCCGAGTACATTTCCTTACAAAATGACTCAATTGTCAGGTGATAATAACGCTTTGGGCTTATACAAGTTTAATACGCCAAATCGACGAGCAATTTTCTTGCATGACACACCAAGTAAAGAACTTTTCGAAGAAGTAAGCAGAGCATTTAGCTCGGGGTGTGTTCGAGTTGAAAATGCTGAGCAGTTTGCTTCAATTTTGTTGAAACGACAAGGTGCGGATATGTCTCTAGTCGATGAAAACGAAGTTGCGGCTAACCAGTCGATTCCACTTACACGTAAAGTTCCTGTGCACATCATTTACCAAACCGCGTGGTCGGAAGGTGGAAAAATTCAATACAGGGACGATATATATCGTTTTGATAGACGAATCCATGGTAAAAGCTAAATTTGCCAAAAAATAACATTTATTCATATCTTGATTTTTTCTAATCTCGTCAGATAGTAACCTGACGCAAGATTATCTGCGCCTGTAAAAACGCGTTTTGGCGTTTGCACTCTCATTTATTGTTAGGTAAGGTCCCCGCTCAAAATATATTCGCCAAAGATATGGATGGGGCTTTATTGTGAACTTCTCTCGCAGAGATTTTATTAAATTTGCCAGTGGCAGTGTTATTGCTGCGAGTTGCACACCATCTGTTGCTTTATCAGCATGTGCTACAGCACCTCGGAGCCTTGCATTTAATAATTTGCATACAGGTGAAGAGCTAGAATCTTGCTACTTTGATGGTCGAAATTATATAAACAGAGAATTGGCTCGAATCGATAATATTTGCAGAGATTTTCGTTTAAACCAAGTTCATCAGATGGATAAGAATTTGTTTGATATGATTTCCCTGATCCAGTCTGAATTAGGTGTGGATACTCAGGTTCAAATCATTTCTGGTTATCGCTCACCTGAAACCAATCAAGCATTGCGTTCAGTATCGAGTGGGGTTGCCAAAAAAAGTTATCACATGCTGGGGCAGGCAATCGATTTTCGCTTAGACGGTGTTAACCTAAAACAGGTGCGAGATGTAGCTATGGATCTAAAAGCGGGAGGAGTAGGCTATTATCCTAGAAGTAACTTTGTCCATATAGATACTGGGCCAGTACGCCACTGGTAGACAATAGATTTATGCTATAAGGTTGTCAAAAACCTTCCCAAGTGTCATAGTCTTGCCAGTTTAGTTATTGATTAAGGCTAGGATATGTCTCTAAAGTACCAAGTTGTTCCTGTCACCTCATTTTCTCAAAACTGTTCTATTGTTTGGTGTGATGAAACGATGGACGGTATTGTTGTTGATCCGGGAGGAGATGTTGAGCAATTATCCTCGGTAATCAAAGCCAATGGGATTAATATTACTCAGCTTGTTTTAACTCATGGACATTTAGATCATGTTGGTGGAACTCAATCACTTTCTGTGCTTTTGGGTGGCGTCAATATCATAGGCCCTCACAAAGACGATAACTTCTGGCTCCAAGGACTTGCAGAGCAAAGTCAAATGTTTGGCTTTCCGCCTACTCAGGCTTTTGCACCTAACAAGTGGCTCAACGATGGTGACACAATACATTTTGGTAAAGAGTGTTTGAATGTCTATCATACTCCAGGACATACCCCAGGCCATGTCGTGCTCTTTAGTGAACCAGCAAAATTAGCGTTTGTTGGGGATGTTTTATTCAACGGTTCTGTGGGACGTACGGATTTTCCTAAAGGTGATTTTGATACACTGATACGCTCAATTAAAACGAAACTTTGGCCTTTGGGTAACGATGTTAGGTTTGTACCGGGTCATGGGCCAGAGTCGACATTTGGCTATGAGCGAGCATCAAACCCATTTGTTGCAGATGAATTATAGCGCCGAGGAATGTTCGTCAACATAGGATCAATTCGTACCTTCTGACTCTGCAGCTGCCATGTAGCGCCGTGCTAAGCCGACAAACTCCTCAGCACTTCGATCGATATCATTGGCTGAAATAAAGATATCATAGTCAAAGTAGCTCCTTTGGTAGTTCATTCGGTTTGCCAGCATTGCTTGTAAGCCCCGATATTCTCTACCTTGCTCACTTTTATACGGCTTTGAGTCAAGTACTATATCTTCGAAGTGAGCATTCAGAATACTTTGTTTCATCCCCATATACAGTAGGGCACGTTGACTTAAAAGAATATCTGTAGCAATTCTCGGGCATATACTTTCTAAGTAAGGAGAGTATTGTTTTAACTTGATTCCAATCCATGGCAGGGGCTGCTGCCATCCTTGGTTGTCATAATGGCAAATACCAATCTTGCCGATATTGTTCCATTTCACTACCCAGCCACCTTTATGTAAGTGTTGCTGAAAGTGAGAAGCGGTCAAGGTGTAGGAAACCGTACTTTTGTGGACTAACCATTGAGCAAAACCGAGAAAAATTAGCACAGCAATCAAGGTAATAATTGCCAGCTGCAAGTTAGGTGCAAGTACCACAAGAGAAATGAGGCCTGCTAGAATAATTGCTGCGAGCAATTTTGCTCCTGGGGAAGACAGTTGGATAGGTTGATGAATAATATGCAATGTTTCCATAGTTCGCTCCCAGTAAATCTTTTAACCTCTGTTTATATATTCAGTGGCCACAGCATAGATCACATTAGGTGTAGATTAAATTGTAGCCGCCACCTAGCAGAACACGTATTTTTACCGGATTAAGCTTGTTAGATACTGTCAATGTCGTCAGATTTTTGCTATAAAACGCCATTAATTTTTTTCCACTGCTCGTAATGCAGTGAAATGGAGAGATACTCGATGAGACTAGCTCATAAGCGCAAAGTGCAGATGAAATTGAAAAAGCACTTGAAGGCCGCGGTTGCTAAAGAAAAAGCGACACCAAGCAAAAAGCCACAGGTTGAGAAAAAAGTCACAGTTGCTGCTACCGAAAAGAAAACTGTAGTAGCGAAAGTGGCAGACACTAGTTTGACACCCAAGCAGCAGCAAGTACTTGATATTGTCGTTGCCAATGCTGACGGTATCAACCCTAAAGGTATTGGCCTTGCTGCTGGACAAGAGGAATCAAAAGCCGCTTCTTGGGCAACAAGTGCACTTAAAAAATTACTAGAAGAGAATCTAGTAGCGAAAGAACAGCTAGCTGGAAACAAAGTTATTTATAAGCCCGTTTAAAAAAACGCTAGCTAGCATTCATGTATGCGAAGTAATATGCATGACCAGTTGGAGCTTCGATAATATCGAGGCTCTTTTTGTTTGTATACCAACTACGATCTGTGTAAGAAATGAGCCCTTTCCACTCTGATATGGTATATTAGGTGCATTACACACCTACAAAGTGAGCTTTTCATGACTTTTCCAACTAATATTCATCAGTCCTACCATGCTCATGTTTATTTTGATGATCAAACGAGTGATTTTGCCGCGCAGCTACGGTCAAAGATTACTCAAGATTTCACTTTGGCAGTAGGACGCTTTCATCAGAAATTAGTTGGGCCGCATACGATGTGGAGCTTTTCTATCAGTTTTGAGAAAGCTGATTTTGAACGATTAATCCCTTGGCTAGATAATGCTCGTGGGGGCTTGTCTATTTTAGTCCATGCTGTTACTGGTGATGACATTACTGATCATACAGAGTATGCCTATTGGTTAGGAAAACCCGTTGAGCTTAACCTTTCAGCACTTGATAACAACTAACGGCGCCTATCTCTTTTTCTCTTCTAACCACTGAACGTTTTCTTGATAGCCTGTGACTATCAATTATATAGATATGAACGCCTTCATCAATTTTGAACTAATGTGTATATTGAACTCAAAGAAAGGGTAAAACCCGAATAAATTGATGAGGAATTAATTATGACCAACCAAGTAAACTTAATTGGCCTAAATGACGAAAAATCTCAAGCTCTTGCAAACGAGTTAAATGCTTTGTTAGCGCACTACCAAGTATTATATATGAATACACGAGGTTACCACTGGAATATAAAAGGTCAGCAGTTTTTTGAACTTCACGAAAAGTTTGAGGAAATATATGTTGATTTACAAACTAAGATTGATGAACTGGCAGAGCGTATTTTGACGATAGGTTCTACACCAGATCATAGCTTCAGCCAATATCTGAATAAAAGTAGTATTCAAGAACACCAAAACTCAACCACAGGACAAGAGTGTGTTAAGGGCTTAGTAAACGGATTTAGCGCTCTACTTGTTCAACAGCGCCAAATATTAGCCCAAGCTGAAGATGCTGACGATGAAGGTACTGCAGCTCTAATGGGTGATTATATTCGCGAACAAGAAAAATTAATGTGGATGTTTAATGCATATATGAACTAAAGTGTACTTGGTTAAATAACCAGTTCTTTTTCTTGAGTTGTAGATGGAGATGTGTATACTGTATATGTAACCAGTTATTTGGAGGTGAATTATGTTATGGGATACCCTTGAACGTGTTAACCGCCTGCGCCAAGTGGCGTTAAATAACCCTGAGTTTATTCGCTCAGCTAAAGCACATGAAAAAGCGTTAGAGTCACAGGGGGTAGATAGTATAAAACCCCTGAAAAAATCAACGAAGTTGAAAAAAGAAAAGGCTTTATCAGATATTTACCAACAATCAGAGTTTGGGTACGACCCGTGTGACTCTCCTCATTAAATAAAAAAGCAGGGCAACGCCCTGCTTTCATGTTTTAAGACGTATAGAAATAAGCTTCCATGGTTGCGTCAGTCCCTGGACTTTTTCTGTCACGCCTTGCCTTAAGAAAAGCTTTTAGGTCTGCTGCAAATTTTTTCTTGTTGCGGTATTCGAACAAGCCTCCATTTGGCTCCATAATAAAATACCTATAATTTTTATAACCGATTCCGATTGCATGAGCGTAGGCTGATAGATAACCTGCCCAGTAACCTTGTTCGCCTGGTAACACAGAGGCGATTTTTTCTGGTGTCATTGTTTCAGAGGAGTTTGCTTTATTAGTGTTTTTAAGGCCGAATCCCGCGAGTAAGCTTTTTATTGATGAAGAATTGCCTTTAAAGTCTTTGACATAGCCCCCTTGAAACCTTAATGGACCTTTAAAAAAACTGGTGAACTGGTTATGTGCTGTGGCTTCTTCGTTTCCGCCTAATAGTGCTACCATCCACCCAGCAGTAATACCGCAACATATTCCTTGGATTCTACCTTTGTTGGAGCCAGCGACTTTTACGCCCGTATCTATATTTTTATAACCGATACGGCCAGCCGTATCGCTATCTATTCCTCCACCACCTGGAAGTCCTGGCGCGTTATTTAAACTTTGAATAACTGTAGATTGAATACAGTCTCCAAAAAGATACTTGTTATAGAGTGTCACACCATTTGGCATAGTATTACGTCCTTAGTTGTTGTAGAGAAAATACTCATGAATAGGTTCTAACGTTGTTGCGCTTGGTAGTTACCAAACGTAAACAGCGAAGAAGAGTTTTGTGAAAATATGCGTTCAGTTTTATAAGAGATTAACTCAAAATATTTCCTACAGCCAATCGTAGAAGACAATTTTTACGCTTTATAGACCTGTGCCTGAGTGAAACTATATGGTTTTTTCGCTATTCAACTAACTTAGTAAAAACAAAAGTATATGTGATATCATACTCAATTAGTTGAACCGCCTAACATAAGGATGTAGTACATGAAAATAGAGACAGTGGCATTTATCGGCTTAGGTGTAATGGGCTTCCCCATGGCGGGGCATTTGTCGAATGCAGGCTTTGTTACTCGTGTGTATAACCGTACTATCGAAAAAGCAGAGCAGTGGACCGATCAGCATTCAGGCCAATTCTTTGCCACGCCTTATCTGACTGCGCAAGGTTGTGATCTTGTTGCTGTATGTGTGGGTAATGACGATGATGTTCGAAGTGTTGTGCTCGGTGATAATGGCGCTTTAGCGGCCATGAAACCAGGGTCTATTTTAGTAGACCACACTACGACTTCAGCTGAGCTGGCCGAAGAATTAGCAAAAGCTTGTAATGATAAAAACGTACATTTTGTCGATGCTCCAGTCTCAGGAGGGCAAGCTGGCGCTGAAAACGGAGCACTAACTATTATGTGTGGAGGGGAAACACAAGTATTTGAAGCTCTGTCTCCGGTATTTGACACATATGGTAAGCAAGCCGTTCTTCTTGGAGAAAATGGTCAAGGGCAGCGCTGTAAAATGGTCAATCAGATATGCATAGCGGGTATTTTACAGGGGTTGAGTGAAGCACTTCAACTTGCACAGTCTGCGGATTTGGATATAGAAAAAGTAGTGAACGTTCTGCAACATGGAGCTGCGGGTTCATGGCAGATGGAGAATCGTGCCGTGACAATGTCGCAAGGAAAATTTGACTTCGGCTTTGCTATTGACTGGATGAGAAAAGACTTGGGTATCTGCTTAAATGAAGCATCAAGTAAGAATATACCTTTGCCTATGACAGAGGAAGTCGATGGTATGTATGCTGCTCTTCAGAAGCAAGGGTTGGGCCGAATGGATACCTCAGTCCTGATTAAAGCTTATGATTTAGCCTAGTTTTATAAAAGGGGTAACTCGACTATCTTCTGCTCGGATTGGAATATTCTAAAGTTATTGTCACTGAGGTCGATACTAGATGTAGGAGTTAATCTTTTTCATATCAGGAGATAGGACCGCAAGAACAGGCTATTTGTTGTGGTAGGAGGCTGCTTATGATTGAACAGAATCAAAAACGAGAATTTTATCGCTTGAAGTATCCTAAGAAAGCTCGGCCTTGTGTACGTATATACGATCAGATTTTTTATGTCACAGAAGTTTCAGAAGGGGGTATACGTGTTGTGATGAACATGTTTACCGACTGGTATAAAGGCCTGTTGATGTCGGGCACTCTTGAGCTTCACAGCCAAGATAAAATAGAGTTCAAAGGGGCGGTTCTGCGCTTTGATAATGGCGAAGTTATCCTTAAGCTGAATGAAGGGCCAACCTTCAAGAATATGGTAGAAGAACAACGCCATATCCTCCAAGAGTACCCATCACATTTTGCAAAATCTATCCATTGAGCAGAGTATGGTACAGTGACTGACTGTGCCATTGCTGTATCAAGGATACATATCTAAAAACTTCAGATAATACATTTACTTATTAGATTATTTTTTGCTAACCTACTATTTATTTAACAAAAATAGGCGGTGTGTAATGGATGCGAAAAGTGTAGTTCTTGCTTATTGGGAAGCGATGAATAGTAATGATTTTCACCAAGCTAGTACATACCTTAGTATCGATTTCGAGGGCTTCTGGCCTCAATCTAATGAATTGATCTGTGGCAGAGATAACTTTTCTGCGATCAACTCGGCCTACCCAAGCAATGGTCAATGGAGCTTCATTATCAACTCACTGGTTTGTGAGGTCGAAAGAGTTGTTACAGATGTTTCTGTCAGTGATGGAGTGCAAAAAGAACGTGCAATCACCTTCCATACAGTGAAAAACGGACTAATTACTCGACAAACAGAGTTTTGGCCTGATGCTATGGAACCACAACCGTGGAGATCTGATTGGGTCACTATTACTGAAAGCTGAGTCAAAGTTTAGGTTGTTTACTCGGTTCTCCTATGTACTCATTTATTTTAAGTACAGACATTAGGATGAACTTTATTAATATTCATCAGCAACAAGGAGGTACTGTGGTTACATTTGAAAGCACTGTAGATTTGTTAAAGTCAGCGGAAATGACTTACGCCAATATGCGCTCATACTATCAATATTATGGAGTTGATTGGCAAGCTGACACGATAAAACAAAAAATCGCTTCGCTGAAGAATATTGATATTTTATCTGATGGAAGGATTATTGGCGCTATTCGATTAGAGAGTAGCGATGACTGTTGCTATTTGAGAGATTTACAAGTCATTGATAGCTATCAAAACAAAGGTGTTGGTGGTTTAGCACTCAACGAAGTAAAGCGTTTAGCTATTGGTTCGGGTGCAAATATTCTTAGGCTTAAAGTATTTAAAATGAGTCCTGCTTATCATTTATATAAACGTTTAAACTTTTTGATTGAACAGGAAGATGACAAATTTTACCACATGGCTTGTCATTTGTGATTGATATACTTTTTAACATGTCGGAATATGAGTGCCCCATGCCCAGCATAGAAATGCGTTAATCGTGATAGCAGTACAATAGCTTGATTATTAGGTGGAGGCATATGAATAGCAGAATTGTGTTTACTGGTGGCCCCGGTGCGGGAAAAACATCCGTATTAGAGCACCTCAGCGACATGGGATATCCGTCAGCGCCAGAGTCCGGACGTAAAGTGATTCAAGATCAGATAAGGAAAGGCGGTACAGGCCTTCCGTGGGCAAACAAAACAGCGTTTCGCGATCTAATGATTATTCAAGAAGTGTTTAATCACAAAATGTATATCGATCCTAATGTAATGTTTTATGACCGTAGCATTATAGATTGCTACGGATATAGCCAACTTGAGCAAATATTCCTATCTACCGAACTAATAAATCGATGTAATGAGCTTATATACAACTCAAAGGTTTTTGTCTTTCCTCCTTGGGAGGAAATTTATAAGAATGATGAAGAACGTAAGCAAGACTTTAGTCAAGCGGTTGCGACGTATCAGCAGATGGTAAATGCATACGAAAGGTTTGGTTATCAATTGGTTGAGGTGCCTAAAGCTTCAATAATAGAGCGAGCAAATTTCGTTCTTAACAACCTACCATCTATCTGAGCGTATTAGTGACGACGCTTTACTTTCTTCCTCATTTTAACTCGGCCTTTTCTCAGGGTTAGTCGTAAAATAAAGAGGATTTTAACTTGGATTATGACCAGTTTAACGCGTTTTGTCGCTCGCTACCTGATACCACCCAAGCGGTTCAAGGTGGTAATAGCCATGTTTGGAAAATCAATGGAAAAGTATTCGCTTTTGGTGGGAGAGGCAGAAGTGGAAAGCCTGCATTTAGTTTTAAAGCGTCAGACTCAAATTATGAGTTTTTAAAAAGCCATAAAGGATATACACCCGCGCCTCATGCCTCAGGTCGTGATGGAAAGTGGATCCAACAACTTGATACTATTTGGTATCGAGATGATGAGCTTAAGCATTATATTACTGAATCTTATCGTATGGTTTCAAAAAGCAAAACTAAGACACCGCATACGGACTCTGGCGATGTTGCCCTTAGTATCGGCAATTTCAGCGGTTCGGGGAACGCTGCAATCAAACCCATAGATTAGGTGATCCCCTATATAATATTGTTTATCCCCAAATTTTGCACTTAGCTAGCGCTTTGAGTACTAGCTAGGTATTATTGCAGGATGTCGTAACTGGAGTACTTTTTATGTCTTATCCCTCATGTCCAAACTGTCAATCTGACTATGTTTACCAAGATCAGAACCACCTTGTGTGTCCAGAATGTGCCTATGAGTGGAACCCAGACGAAAAGCCAGAAATTGTGACCGTCAAAGATGCGAATGGCAATGAGTTGGTAGAAGGCGACAAAGTCACCTTAGCAAAGGATCTTAAAGTGAAAGGCAGCTCCTTGGTATTAAAAATCGGTACCAAGGCTTTAATAAGGCGAATAGAAGAAGGTAAAGACCATCAGTTAGATTGCAAAGTAGATGGAGCAGGAGAGATGATGATCACGGCTCATTTTGTTAAAAAGTCATAATCTGTATTGGAGTCGGGGAGAAGCGCGGTGCATGATGAAATCATTATTGCCTCAAATCAAAATAAATTCTTACCAACACTGAAGCAGATTTATCTGGCCTCGAGAACAACAACTTTTAAATGGCTAGATAGCAAGCAGTTTTGTCTTGCTGACTTTGATATAGATGTGGAAGGTGAGCAAATATGGGTAGCTCTTTGCAAAGGTAAGCCGGTAGGGTTTATTTCGGTTTGGGAGCCTGAGAACTTTATCCATCACCTTTACATCTCGCCTGAATATACGAGAAAAGGCATCGGTGCTCGGTTACTTGAGTTTGTTAAACCCCGATACACTAGCTTAAGTTTAAAGTGTATGCAGCCAAATAAATCAGCGTTAAACTTCTATCAATCTCATGGCTTTATTAGTCAATCACAACACATGGACGAGTTTGGTGGATACCACTACCTAACCTATGAGGAATAGAATACTCTGTATAATCCAATTGCACTTCTTGTTCATGTGCCTGACGTCTCTGTAGGACTTGAGTGGTACCAGAAAGCGTTTCCTCTTACCTCTCCACGTTATCTGCCCGAGTTTGATTTTACTGTACTCGATATTGAAGGGTTTTCGTTGGAGATTGTCCAAGCCGATAGTAAGGTGTCGTCTGGGAAATCAGGAACCGTCCTTTACTGGTCAGTAGATAGTGTTAGGGAATCGATCGACTTTTTACAATCTATCGGAGCAACCTTATATCGAGGTCCAATGGAGATTGAAGGGGGGCAGTCTATCTGTCAGATGGAAGATCCCTTTGGTAATCTTATCGGTTTGCGAGGTAAAATGGGTTAATTAGCCACTCATGTATGAGTGGCATAGTCGGTTACCACATAAGATCATCTGGTACTACAAAGTCAGCGTATGGATCGTCTTCTGCAGGGACATCAGATTCAGGCTCTTTAAGATCGATAATGATATCGCTATCGCGCTGCG
The DNA here is from genome assembly GCF_022347625.1 of Vibrio sp. Of14-4. Classification (NCBI taxonomy): domain Bacteria; kingdom Pseudomonadati; phylum Pseudomonadota; class Gammaproteobacteria; order Vibrionales; family Vibrionaceae; genus Vibrio; species Vibrio sp. Of14-4. Next base: position 419,839 of record NZ_JAKRGI010000001.1, read on the forward strand.
AAATTTTGTTTGCCACCACACTAGGAATGACCGCATAACCTTCACCAAAGCGTGCAATAGCTAATATCCCTTTAATAAGTTGTTCACGCATTAGGCTATCGACATATAGAGATTTAACTAATGTGCCATCGGTAAAATTATACTTAATGTCGCCGTCACTATTAGCAAGCTTATTCATTTCAATGAGTTGCTTAATTTGTGACTGGATTTCTTTGTTGAGGCGCTGCTCATTTTGTTCTGTACTGAGTGCCTTGTCGCGCTCTTGCTGCTGACGTTTTTGCTCTTCTACAGCAGCTTTAACCTCACGAGCTTGAGTGCGAGATTTTTTGGATCCTTTCTTCGCCTTCTTTAGTTTCTTTTCATTCACTAAACCAGCTTTCAACATTTGTTCTTGCAGCGATAGCTTTGCCATGGTTTTTCCACATTTAATAAATAAACCCCGCTATTTTATAGATACATGACGAGCAAATAAAGATGCTTTAACTAACTCAATTCTATGGCTTCTTTGAATTGAATGTGGACGTGTTTCATTTGGCTTTTTTATGTTATGTTCGAATATTATTGTAACCTTTGTTATTAGTATCAGTGCCAAGAAAATGGGCATCTGTTGAGGGAATATGAAGACATTAGAGACACAGAGATTAGTGATTAGCCCCGTCAAAGAGGATGATATAGATATTTATCGAAAAATACTTAGTTCAAATCAACTGACTAAGTTTTTACCTAAAGGCACGGCTTATACTGAAACTGAAATCCAACGTACACATAGCAATAGAATTGCACACTGGGTCCATGGCTTTGGCTCATACGTCATAAATTTAAAGTCTCAATCCAGAGAAAAAATTGGTTATGTTGGGGTTGAGCGATGTGAAGATCCAAACTTTAGTGATATCAGATATGGTATGTTGCAAGAGTATCAAGGTAAAGGCTATGTTCTAGAAGCGTCACTAGCCGTCATTAGAGAAACATTTGGCTTGAACAAACACAAACGGATATATGGTGTATCAATGATTGACAACTTACCATCGGTTGCAGTTCTCAGAAAACTGGGGATGACGCCAGAGCCGGACTTAAATCTGTATCAGGATTGCGACGAACTCATTACATTTTCTATCGATCCAAAAACGGCGTTCGATATACAAAACTAGCTTTCGGTTGAGCCTTTATGTTTGAGGAATGTAAAAATTTCACTCAAGCCGGCTTTACTATTGCTAGGGTCGGTACGAATCGCTTTAATAGTGATTAATGCTATCTTTTGTTCTAAAGGGCTAGTACCGGAGGGTGAAGTATGATTGTTGTCGCGCGCTTTTCGTTTCCGCATGAAGCGCATATTGCGAAAGCGAGTCTGGAGGCAGCTGGTATTGAAAGTTGTATTGCTGATGAGCATACGATCAATACGCAGTGGTTGTACTCTAATGCAATCGGGGGTGTGCGCTTGATGGTTGCTGAGCAAGATCTAGAGCAAGCTGAGAATATTCTGAGCACTGACTTTTCAGATGTATTATGTGCTGAACAAAGCGCCACTTCACAAGATCATTGCCCAAAATGTGATAGTGTAAAAATTGAGCCGTTTACCAAAGGTAAACGCTCGGCGTTTTTGGTATTTATACTTCTCGGATTTCCATTGTTTTTCTACAAACATGGATATCGATGCAAGGAGTGCGGGCATTTTTGTGAAAATGCGAAATAGCTGAATTATTGGAGGGATTTCCAATGAAGATAGCAGTGGTGTTGGGGACGTCGAAAGCAGATGGGAATACACTTTATTTGGTCAATCAGTTCGTTGAACTGACCCAAGCTGAAGTGTTTGATTTAGCGGATTACAAAATATCGTATTACGATTATTTTCATGAAAATCGCAATGATGACTTTATCCCACTGATTCATATGTTAAAAAATTATGATCATATTGTCTTTGCTTCCCCTGTTTATTGGTACTCGATGTCCGCGCAACTCAAGGTCTTCTTTGACCGACTTTCTGATTTATTGACCATAGAAAAATCTCTCGGGCGCAAGCTACAAGGGAAAGAAATTTCTGTGCTTTCTACTGGTCATGAGCAAGAATTACCAGATTGTTTTATTGAGCCATTTGAACTGACCGCTGAATATATGCAATTTGTGTTCAGAGGCTTTGGCTACCTTCCTGTCAATAAAGAAAATAACCTCTCGAAAGCAAATGCAATCGCGCAATGGTTCAGTGAAAGCATTTGCCACGAATCGGTTGATTAACCTTCGTCTGTCTTTCGATATCTATATACGGATCATGGTAATGTATTGATTTTTCGTTACTTCTAGCACAAGATGCGAGTCTTGTATTAAGACTTAAAGAGCGGTTAATGATTACAATTCGTCAATACAAGCCTGAAGACGTACAGGCACTATGGGAAGTGTTTTTCTTCACTGTTCGCAATATTAATATCCAGCACTACTCTCAGCAGCAGGTAGAAGCATGGGCGCCAGATTACTGGAATCAAGAGGTTTGGCAGGAAATAATGTTGCAAATCAGCCCCTACATTGCGGAAATTGATGGTCAGGTTGCAGGCTATACGGATCTGCAAGACTCTGGTTTGATTGATCACTTTTTTTGTCACTATAAGTTTCAAGGGAAAGGTGTCGGTCGTGCAATGATGGAATATGTTATAGAGCAGGCCAAGCAACGTGGTATCTCAAGACTTTATTCCGAGGTCAGTATCACCGCTCGCCCGTTCTATGAGCGTATGGGATTTAATCTTGTGCGTGAGCAACAAGTCGAAATGCGAGGCCAACTTATGACCAACTTTGTTATGGAGCAATATTTATAGTGAGGTTGTAAATAAAGCGGGGGAATAGCATGTCTGATGAGTTGAATAGTGGTCTGGATAGCAAGGGTTTTATAGTAAATCCTTGCTCATTGGATTATCTTCAGTCAGAGTTTAAGCCTTATCTTAAAAATACAATCCAAACTCTTGAATCCACATTTGAGAACCAACTACATAGCGTATATCTATATGGCAGCGTTGCGAGAGGAAATGCGAAAAAGTATGTGTCTGATTTAGACATTTCATTAGTATTTCGGTGTCCGATAGAACCAAGTATCGTCGAGGAGCTATCATCGATCAAAACGCATTTAGAATCTCAAAGTCCCATACTATCAAAGATCGATTTTGATCCTGGTTATTTGGAACAAGTCCTCAGCCCTAATGAAGTATATCGCTGGCACTTCTGGCTCAAGCATTGTTGTTGCTGTGTGTGGGGGACCGATTTATCCCAGCATTTTGCGCGTCAAACGCCAAGTATAAATATTGCTTTAGCACTTAATAACGATCTTGGTACTTTTATGACTGAGCAGCGCTCGAAGGTGGATCAGTGTAATCAAAATACCATTGGAAAAATATTAGCAAAAAAAATGTTGCGTACTGCTTATACACTTAATGCTCACAAAGATAACAGCTGGCATACGGAGTTAAACCGTTGTGCTGATGTTGTACGATACTATTACCCAAATCATGTTCGATATATAGAACTCGCTATGTGTATGGTAACTTCAAGCGAAGCGACGGTAGATGAAATTGATACCCTCATTAACGGTTGGGGTAATAAGTTATGTGGGCAAATCGAATTACTTGAAAGTACCTCACTCAATTCAAGTGCAGACAAGTCAGTTGTAAAATAAATGTTACAACCATGGTCTGTGTTTCCCTTATCCTCATGAAGTTTTTTGACAAAACAATCCTGTGTTACGTTTTGTTTACAAAATCCACGTATTTTTCTGATTTAATAATTTGATGGTCTTTTATTCCCTTAACGTAAAAGTTAGTACAAGTTAGATAGAAAAGGACATCAAAAAATCACAGAGGAAAAAACAATGACTCAGGAATATAACCCACTAGGAACAGATGGATTTGAATTTGTCGAATACACAGCCGCAACCGAAGAGGGTATTGGTCAACTAAAAGACTTGTTTGTTTCTTTGGGTTTTGCAGAGATTGCTAAGCATCGTTCGAAACAAGCATGGCTATATCGCCAAGGAGACATCAGTTTCATTGTTAATGCTCAACCACATAGCCAAGCCGAAGAATTTGCCAAAGTTCATGGCCCGTCAGTCTGCGGTATGGCATTTCGTGTAAAAGACGCCTCTGTTGCTCTGAAGCACGCACTTGACAACGGCGCAGAGGAATTTAAAACCGAAATTGGGCCTATGGAGCTGAGTATTCCCGCTGTCTATGGTATCGGACAAAGCTTACTGTACTTTGTTGATCGCTATGGTAAGAAGAGTATCTATGATGTTGATTTCAACTTTTATGATGATGCCGACGAGCGCTTGAAAAAGGCGGATGTGGGTATGTATGAAATTGACCACCTCACTCATAACGTTAAGCAAGGTAATATGGATACTTGGGCTGGTTTCTATGAGCGTATCGGCAACTTCCGTGAAATTCGCTACTTTGACATTGAAGGCAAGCTAACCGGTTTAGTCAGTCGAGCCATGACCGCGCCTTGTGGCAAAATTCGAATTCCTATCAATGAATCTTCTGATGACAAATCGCAAATTGAAGAATTTATTCGTGAATACAATGGTGAAGGTATTCAGCATATTGCAATGTCAACAGACGATATTTACCAAACGGTGCAGACACTGCGTGACCGAGGCATGGATTTTATGCCAACCCCAGATACTTACTATGAGAAGGTGAACTCTCGAGTAGAAGGACACACTGAAGATGTTGATAAGCTTAAGGAGCTACAAATCCTAATTGATGGTGCGCCTATGAAAGATGGGATCTTACTACAAATATTTACTCAAACTGTGATAGGGCCAGTCTTCTTTGAAATCATTCAGCGTAAAGGGAATGAAGGATTTGGTGAAGGCAACTTCAAGGCACTGTTTGAATCAATTGAAGAAGATCAAATTCGCCGAGGAGTGTTGAGCGATGCATAAGTGGATTACATTCCCTCACCGGGAGGGAGTGTGCTCCAAGCAGGCGCATGCAGATTTTCCGGAAGAGGCTATATATGAGCGTGAAACAGGCCGAAGTGGTTTCTTCGGACCTGCCTCACATTTTCATCATCAACATGCTCCAACGGGTTGGATTGAATGGGAAGGTGATTTGCGCCCAAGAGCGTTTAACTTCAATTTGGTAGAAAAAGCGGCGCAAATGTCGCCGTGGGCTGTACCAGACCTACTGTTCAATAACGATTGTAAGATTCGCACTTGGCGTCTTGAAGAAAAGATGGACTTTCTGGTGCGAAACGCTGATGGTGATGAACTACTTTTTATTCATCAGGGTAAAGCGGATTTGTACAGTGATTATGGTCATCTGACGGTTGGTGAAGGCGATTATGTTGTCATCCCGCGTTCGACTAACTGGCGGATAGAACCTTTAGAACCTTTGTTCATTTTGATGGTTGAAAACACTGATGCTGCTTACTCACTGCCAGAGAAAGGTATGGTAGGTAATCATGCGGTCTTTGATCCTGCAGTGCTAGAAGTACCATCAATCAATCAGCAGTTTAAGGATCAATATTCCGAACAAGAAACACAGGTTCAAGTCAAAAGGCATGGTCAGGTGAGCGTGATCACTTATCCGTTTAATCCTCTTGATGCCGTTGGTTGGCATGGTGATTTGGCAGTAGTGAAACTGAACTGGCGTGATATCAGACCACTAATGTCACATCGATATCATTTGCCGCCGTCTGCACATACAACGTTTGTTGGAGCAGGCTTTGTTGTCTGTACCTTCGTCCCTCGACCAATAGAAAGTGATCCTGGTGCTCTGAAAGTGCCTTTCTATCATAATAACGATGATTATGATGAAGTCCTTTTCTATCACGCAGGTGACTTTTTCAGCCGAGATAACATAGAAGCAGGTATGGTGACATTCCATCCGGCAGGTTTTACTCACGGCCCTCATCCAAAAGCATTTCAAGCAGGCAGAGAGTACAAGAAAAAGTTCACTGACGAAGTGGCTGTAATGATAGATACTCGCCATGCACTGAGCTTTAGTGATGAAGCGCAATCGGTTGAGAATCAGGAATACGTGTACAGCTGGAAATCACACCCTAGTAAATAACAAAGAGAATTATAATGAAGTTAGCCACCCTAAAAAATGGAACTCGTGACGGCCAACTGGTGGTCGTAAGCAAAGATCTTAGTGTTTGTTCGGCAGTCAAAGATATTGCCCCTACGCTTCAATTTGCGCTCGATCAGTGGGCTAAAGTTGAGTCGCAGTTGAATGAAGTTTACCTTGCCTTGAATGAAGGGCGTGTTGCTGACTCAATGCCTTTTAACCAAGAAGCTTGTGAGTCACCATTGCCGCGTGCCTATCAATGGGCCGATGGCAGTGCCTACGTCAATCATGTCGAACTAGTACGCAAAGCGCGCGGCGCAGAAATGCCGCCAAGCTTTTGGACGGATGCGCTGATGTACCAAGGTGGTTCCGATGCCTTTATCGGGCCTCGTGATGATATTCCGGTTGGAAGTGAAGAGTGGGGAATAGATTTCGAAGGCGAAGTTGCGGTGATAACTGATGATGTTCCTATGGGCGCAAGCCTTAAGCAAGCGGCTAATTCAATTCGCCTTATCATGCTGGTCAATGATGTCTCTTTACGTGGTTTAATTCCTAATGAACTGGCCAAAGGGTTTGGTTTCTTTCAGTCAAAACCTTCGTCGGTATTCTCTCCAGTTGCGGTGACGCCTGATGAATTAGGTGAAGCATGGGATGGAGGCAAAGTTAGCTTACCTTTACTTTCCTATTACAATGATGAGCCATTTGGTTGCCCTAACGCTGGCGTGGATATGACCTTTGAGTTTCCGCAGTTAGTCGCGCACGCAGCCAAAACTCGACCTCTTGCTGCTGGTGCGATTGTAGGTTCGGGCACGGTATCAAATAAGCAAGGCACTGAATTTGGTACTTCAATCCAAGAAGGTGGAGTAGGATATTCATGTATCGCAGAAGTACGTATGATAGAAACCATTCGCGATAGTAAGCCCTCTACGCAGTTTATGAAGTTTGGCGATACCATCAAAATAGAGATGAAAGACAAAGCAGGTGATTCTATTTTTGGCGCTATCGACCAGAAAGTGGTGAAATACTAATGCCTAATATCACGCTTTATGGCTATTGGCGTTCATCAGCGGCGTATCGAGTTCGAATCGCATTAAATTATAAAGGGCTTGCGTATCAACAAAAATCCATTCACTTGGTCAAAAATGGCGGCGAGCAGCATACAAGTGACTTTAAGTCGTTAAATCCAAGCCGGCTTGTTCCCGTCTTAGTTGATGGTGATATGCAGCTTAATCAGTCTCTAGCGATTATCGATTACCTTGATGAAATGTATCCAACAGCTTTATTGACTCCGTTGGAAAAACAGAAGCGCTACCTAGTTAAGGCTATGGCTCAGGACATTGCAGTCGATATTCATCCATTAAATAACCTCAGAGTATTACAATATTTGACGGGAGAGTTGTCGCTGGAAGAACCTTGCAAGTCCGATTGGTACAAACACTGGATCCTACTCGGATTTAAAGGCTTGGAGCAAAAACTGGCTAAAAGCAGAGGAACGTATTGTGTAGGCAATGAAGTGAGTTTGGTTGATATTTGTTTGATTCCACAGGTATATAATGCTGAGCGCTTTGATGTTGACCTGACTGGTTTTCCAATAATAAGAGAAGTTTCTGCTGCATTAAGAGAGCTACCCGCATTCATTGACGCTGCGCCAGAAAACCAGCCTGATGCTGTTATTGGATGACAGCTGAGTTGTAGCAAACGTCTCCTTGTCACAACATGATTAGCTAGCCACCTTTCACTATCTTGGTAGGTGGCTGCCCATCTACACTTTTACATCCTGCACTAAAGTTATACCCGGCGACTTAGATGACTTTCTCTATGAGCTGAAATTTTTGGGTTTTAATGCAACCAATGAGCAGCTTACGCTCTGTACTATATTTTCAGCAGTATTGCCTATTATTACTCCTTCTATTCCCGTACGTGCCAATGTGCCCATCACCAGAATATCAACCTCTTTTTCTTCAACACATGCAGGAATTTCATCATCTGGAGCACCATGAAGTCGATGAATGGTGATATCGCCTCCAATACCCGAATCATCGATTAATGCTTGTAATGCGACGGAATGTTGCTGCTTAGCTGACGTTATATGATTATCCAGCTCTTCTTCCGAGGGTTTAAACCATACATTATCTTTTAAGTAGCTTTCTAAAACATACTCCCAACAGGAAACAATATGAAGCTGGCCATCACAGTTGTCGGTAATTGTGCGGCCCAGTCGTAGAAGGTCAATAGAAAGCCTACGCTCTTCTTCTGTTGTTGCATTCGCATCAATAGCTACGGCAACTCTTTGCTGATCAGTAGGTTTATTGGTTGGACGATTTAGCCATACTGGACATGGACATTTACGCAATAAGTTCATATCAATAGCACGCAAACCCAAACTATTAGTTTTGTTCGACTCCGCTTCTTTGATGACCAAATCAATATTGTGTTTTTCGACATAACGAATGGCTTCAACATCCGGCTTTTCGGCCACAATCAGCTCGACTGCAATATCCATATCGTTTATGGACAGCAATAAGCTACTTTGGATTTGACTTTGCAATGATTCAATTAGCGAACCTTCATAATGTTCTTGATATTCGTGCATATCATCAGGAAGGTGCGGGCAAACGACAAGGCCTGTCAATTTAGCTTGGTTCCTATTGGCGATGTGAATGGACTGAGCAAGGGGCTCATTATGATCCATCACACCTTTGGTTAAGAACAGTAGATTGTTGAACTTTTTCATAGCCACCTCCGTCTCGTTTAAGTTTTAACGCTCAGGGCCCAAATTGCCATTTTTAAAAACAATATTGTTAATATTGGGAGCGTTATGGTGGGTTGCAAATTGATAGTTATGAGAAACGCTATATTGTTCAAACTACAATATAGCGCTGATTTTTATGAAGTAAGTTCAATGGCCTTGTTTTCATTTTTCTCATGACTTATTGCTTGTTCATAGCAATACGAAGACAATATGCCCCAAGCAATTACATTGACTATAAAAGCTTTGATAAGATTCATTGGATTGAGAGGGATGGCTTGAAAAACAAAAAACGTACATAGACTTGCTGCAACGCCAACTAAGATACCTCTAATGTGCCATCTTTGCGTATTAAACCAAGGCAAACAGTACAATAATGCCCACAAGCCGCCCCAAAAGACTTGTTTATAGACAAAAAGGTGATCCGGTGACGCTAGTCCTTGCAAGGGATTAATAAGGTAGATTGCCAGTGCATTGGCTAGGCTTCCGATAAAACCAGCTCCTAGCGCGATAGTGATGTTTTTGGTCATAGCTCTTGTTCTCCCTCTAATTGGATAAAATGTCATTAGCGACCACAGTACTCTACTCACCCAAGTAGCCATGGTGATTATTACTAATACTTTGAACTCAAATACGAGAATCAAGGTAAGAGAGAACAAGATAATTCGTTTGTAATTTCATATAGTTGGCTAAACGCCACGAAAACTTGATGAGCATCTAATTTTTGGCCTAATTAAATGGGTAAGTGATATAGAATTGCAGTAAATTTACTCCTTATCAATGCAGTTTGGTTGGAGCACTGATGGTAATTAGAAAAGCAGTCAAGAAAGATGCAAAGACACTTTTGCAGTTTATCAAGCTTAAAGCAGAGTTTGACCGAAGCATGAAAGGTTTTTCAGGCGAAGTGGCTGCCACTGTTGAAAAAATTGAGCGTGCCTTGTTTGTCGATACTCCTTATGCTTATGCCTTATTACTTGAGCTTGATGAAGCAGTATTAGGCTTCGCTTTGTATCATTATCGGTATTCTTCTTTCAGCGGATATGCATCAATCTGGCTTGATGACTTATTGGTGCTAGGAGGTGAGAGATCGAAAGGATATGGCCAGCAGCTTATGTTAGCGATGAGAGAACAGGCTGATGCAGAATTAGTATCACACATAGCGTGGACAGCCAGTCCCTATAACATAAGGGCGCATGACTTTTACAAAAAGCTTGGTGCAGAGATCGAACGAATGGAAGGCCAAAGGCCTTATTTTCGTTGGGAATTAACTTAAGAGGTGGAATAGGTTTATTCCTATTTTTATGATAAATCATTTGCCATCTAGCCTTGTATTAATCGCTAGGTGAAAATCACCATACGATATATTTAAAAGTCAGCAATAAATTCTATTTATTACCGTTAGGAATCATAATATGTCACAGCATTCAGCCGTTATTCGCTGGGTACGAAATGAAGACGAGATATTTAAAGACAATCAATACAGTCGGGCGCACATTTGGGAATTTGATGGTGGACTATCGATACCAGCATCTCCGTCCCCGCATGTTGTGCCATTACCATTATCTAATGAATCTAACCTTGACCCCGAAGAAGCATTTGTTGCAGCTTTATCTAGCTGTCATATGTTAACCTTTTTGTCGATTGCAGCTAAACGTAAGTATGTGATCGATAGCTACACAGATGAAGCAGTTGGCATTCTCGGAAAAAGCAGCAAGGGTAGAAAGGCAATTACAAAGGTTACCTTACGCCCACATATAGTGTTTTCTGGTGATAAGGTTCCTACCAATGACCAACTGACTAAAATGCATCACCTGTCTCATGAAAACTGCTTTATTGCCAATTCAGTAAACACTGAAGTGGTAACTGAAATTGTGAACTAATAAACACAGGCGTCAATAACTCATTGTTGGCGCGTCTCTGTCCTTCGTAACCCTCAAAACTAGCCCCCATCAAGCAATAATATCTCTTTTGTCACTTTAAATTTTCTTATTTGTGATTTTAATCTGGATATTGCACTTATACCTGACTATTTTGTTAATGTTGATATGCAACTTGTCACAATTTTGGTTGCTCCTATCAACTCACGCGTCAGTAGTAAGGCTTAATGCAAACAACAAGGAAAAGAGCACAATGAAAACTACTCTCTGCTCTGGCTTGGTGATCTGCGCTGTTGCTGTTTCTGCAAATACTTATGCCGAACCAAAGAACGAAGTCGTAAACCAATTAGCACTTGGGTGCTACTCCATCCAATCACCTCACAATGGAACTTTTCTAACCAAGTATGATAAAGGAGGGCCTGTTAATGATGGGCTGAGTTACCGGTTTGAAGCTGTACCAATAGCTGATGCAGAGCGGTTTTACATGAAACCGACATCGTTTACGAATTACTTTTTGACCGATAGAGAAGGGCGATTTCTTGCCAGCCATTTGCCTGCACAGATAGGTGCAGGGCGATATGTTGGCAGTTTTGCTGAGTGGAGTATCTCATCAACTGAAATTGCAAATGAGCAGCGGTTTGGATTGTATAATAAAGCTTTGAATATGGGGCTAAGACACAATTGGCAAGATGGAGGCCTCTATTTCTTCGACTTACTGAACCCAAGACATAAAACCAGCGAAAGAGAGTTTTTGCTGGTTGAGCAAACGGGTTGTAAAGCCTTTCCTGAAGTTGAGGTCAATGTTACCGGTGACCGAACTGCGCTAGCCGGAGATGTTAATAAACCGATTAGAGGGTATGTGGATCCTCATACCCATATTACATCGTATGAGTTTATGGGGGGCAAAATGATGCATGGCAAGCCGTTTCATCCGTGGGGAGTAGAAGAAGCGTTGAAAGACAGCGCTGAAGCGCATGGCCCTGATGGATCGCTTGACATTATTGGTAACTTGCTGGCTTTCAATGATATTACGCATAGATACGATACCCGAGGTTGGCCTGATTTCCCTTTTTGGCCGAATCATAAAGAAATGAGCCATATGGGATACTACTACAAGTGGATCGAACGCGCGTATTTATCTGGTCTTAGGTTAATGGTGAGTCATTTAGTGGAAAATGAAGTACTTTGCCATATTCAATCGACTGTAAATCCTGGTTCTTGGATAAATCCAAACAGTTGTAACACTATGGACAGCATACGCTTACAGATCCAAAGGCTCAATGAGATGCAGGACTATATAGATGCTCAATCGGGTGGGGTTGGTAAGGGTTTCTTTCGTCTGGTGACTTCACCCAGTGAGGCTCGCCAAGTGATTGCCGAAGGAAAGATGGCGGTAGTCATGGGCGTTGAAGCGTCTGAAACCTTGAACTGTGGTAAGAAGGATATATGTAATCTCGAGACTATCGAAGCTGGGCTCAATGAGCTTTATGACTTGGGAGTAAGAATCGTTTACCCCACTCATAAATTCGATAATCAATTGGCGGGCTCTCGGGTTGAACATGAGTTTATTAATATCGGCCAACTACTATCGACAGGCTATTTTTTTGAAACTAAAGAGTGCGATGCTGACACTGGGACGGACAAACATTTTTACCCAGGTTTCCCTTTAATCGGCCAGCTTCCCTTCATCAAACCCATTCTTGATGCAGCTGGTTTAAATCCTCAATATGATGAGAGCATTTTGCATTGTAACCAGCATGGCTTAAGCACACTTGGTGAATATTTAGTTAATCGAATGATAGATAAAAAAATGCTGATTGAAATGGACCATATGAGCCCAGACACGGCTACGGCGGTGATGGATATTGTTGAGCAGAGGCAATACAGCGGGGTCATTTCATCTCACAGCTGGATGAATACATCAAGAGGTGGCGGACTTCACCCCAACACCAAGCGTTTGATTCATGCTGGTGGCTTTGTCGGACCCTACAATGGTGACGCTTATCAAATGCAAATTATGGTATCTAGGTATCTTGATGAGTTAGAAAAGACGTCTTATTTGGCTGGAGTTGGTATTGGCACAGATATGAATGGCTTAGGCACACAGCCGGGACCTAGGTTTGATGTATCCACTAATCCTCTCAATTATCCTTACGTGTCGGAATTTGGATTAGTGTTTGACAAGCAAGTTTCAGGTAATCGGGTATTTGATTTTAATCAGGAAGGAATGGCTCATTACGGTATGCTGGCCGATCACATTCAAGATATGCGAGAGCAAGGTTCTGCTCGAGTATACGAGGCGGTTATGAACTCAGCAGAAGCTTATATACAGATGTGGGAGAGGTCAGAAGCGAATAACAGCGAGCCTTATATAGAGGCAGTTAAAGTTAGCACGACTGAACAGAGTACAGAGTTTCTATTGAGCCCGAGATTCACAAAAGAAGTGCCAATTTATTAGAGCCTAACCTGTAAGCGTACATACTGTTATTCGGTATGTACGCGTTCCAATCTCTACAATCATTATGCTTCATCTAATTTAATGAACGAGCGTCTTTTTCTTGCTGCTGGATCTCAGCTGCATTAAATTGGCGAACATCTAATTTAGCAATGTCGTTACACTCTTCACACGAGTGATGGCAAAGCCCATCTATATATTCATGTTTGGTGACCATACTGAGCTTTTTGCACCAATCGCAAACACCTTCAATAGTAAACATCCTTCACCCCTAAACCTATTCTACGGTGTTATTTTCGGCGCGAATTATTACACGGCCAATAAATAAAAGTTAACTATTTGTTATGCGAATTGCGAAAGGAATCGATTACGTAACGTCATGAATTGATTAGGAGAGGTTGGGGCTTATCACCTTTGAAGTGGGGCATTAACGTGGTGAAGGATGATTCTAAGTGCGCCATTCAGTCTCTTCATCTCTTCATCACTCCCTTTTAAATCTGGGTGATAGATCTTACACAGCTGCTTGTAGCGAATCTTGATATTCTTTTCACTGGGAATGGAATTAATCTTAAACCCAAAAAGTGCACAGGCGAGTGAGAGCTTCTGATCTTTTTCCGGCGCTGTAGGATTGAGTCTGGCCTTAGCTTGCTGCGGAGAGGAAGAGGACTGAATCTTTTTGAATTGTCTGTAGAGGGTTTCTAATTGCTTTTTTTGCTGCCTAAGCTGATGGTTTCTCTCTGCTAGCTTTGTTTGTAATTCACGTTTTTCGTAGTCTGAGTCTGTTTCTAGGGCGCTTGATTGAATCGAAAAGTTGCGTAGTTTTAAGTGGTACCAGATGATTATCATTAAAAGGATGAGGGAAAAACCCAATAGTGCATAGATTAAGCTATCATTATTGACCGATGAACCTAATACTTTTTTAGCTATAGGGTCAATCTTAAGGCTTAGATCGTCGAACTGAATTTCTAATTGCTCTATTGATGATATTTGCTTGGCTCTCTGAGCGTTAAATTTCTTTTCCAGCACTCCCGAGTAGGCTTCCTCCGCCTTTTCATTGCCAGCGGATGCAGTTCTATACCACACCTCAGCTAAATCTAGTGTCTTGGGTAGTTGAGGCAAGCTTTCATAGACTTTACCCAAATTGATTTGCGCATCTGTACTGCCTTCAAGAGCTAAACGGGTCAACCAGTAGATGGCTTCTTGGATATCACGTTTTGACGCTCCGTCTTCAAGGTAAAGGGAGGCCAAACGAGCTGCTGCTTGAGAGCTACCATTGTTGGCGGCTTGTTCAAACCAATATAACGCATCGACACGTGAGGTAGGCGAAGAGGTAGTGAGATACTGCTCAGCAAGGAGAATTTGCGCCTCAACGTCGTTGTTCTGCGCTTTAGCTGTTAAAGCGTCGATGGATTCTGCCATACAAAAAGAGCAGAACAGAAGCAGTGAAAGGCTAACAAATTTCAATGTATCCCTTTACGAAACAAGCAGAATGACCTGACCTATAGTGTAATGTATTTATTGGGTAATGAGAAAGGTACAGTAGTAAGTCAAGTCAATACGTTTTATTTAAGCGGAAGAATTTTAATTTCTACACGACGATTACAGGCTCTACCTTCGGTGGTAGTGTTAGTGCAGATAGGGAAGCGCTCCCCATTACCACGAGCGATGGCTCGGCCAGAAGCAACGCCCTGAGAAATGAGGTAGGAACGGACCGATTCGGCTCTCTTCTCAGATAGTACTTGGTTGCTAGTATCGTTACCTGTACTATCTGTATGCCCTTCAATAACGAGGCTTGTGTCAGGGTACTCAACCAAGATTTTGGCGACACCTTGCAGGGTTTTGTGAATGCTAGTGTCGAGATTGTATGCGCTACTTTGAAATCCAATACCATTTTCCATACGTAGCAATAGTTGATTCTCACCAACACGCTCAACTTGTACACCGGAATTTAGTAATGATTTTCTTAAAGCGGCTTCCTGCTGGTCAAAGTAATAGCCAACACCACCACCGATAGCAGCACCACCTGCTGCACCTATTAATGCATGCTGACGGCGTTCGGTAGCGTCGTCCCCTGTCGCTAGACCGACAGCCACACCCGCTATTGCACCCAGTAATGCGCCCTTAGTCGCAGAGTTGGTCTCACTCTCACCTGTTGTTGCATTTTCACGTTGGGTTGCTTGGCAACCAGAAAGAAGACTTGTTACCATCACTGCTAAAGCTAATTTATTCACAAAACATCTCCATGTAGAATCATTGATTGAATGCGCCCACACCCGACTGTGAGAGCAAAGCAATTAATGCTACAGTTGATATTTATGTCAATTATATATGTATCAATTTACTGAATATTTACTGACCTCAAACATAAGTGGATGAAATTTAGCCGCCTTGTGCTGATTACTGTGAGTGTTTTCGTAACATTTTGGGTGCTTGCGCGCCGTCGATAGGTCTGCTTACTGATACAGAACGACCTTTTTTCAAGCCGACTTCATAGTCTTCGGTTAGGTTTTTCATGGCTTCCTTCAACTGTTTCTTGAAGGTTTCGCGATCTATGTTTTTAAACTCTTTATCTATGTAATCGTCGATTTTTTTGCAAGAGTCTTCATCAGGATTGATCATCGGCAGCTTTTCGAGTGCCCCTTCGACCCACCCAGAAATAAATGAGTTCACGCGGCGGGTAACTTCGGTGTTAGAGGTCCCTGTTCCCGCAAAGCTGTTACGAAACTTTCCAGTTTGTTCGTTAAGCTCTCGATAAACGATATCAAATGCGAAGGCTGCAAAGATAGCGCGATCTGCTTCGCCAATAAACTCAGCTCTTTTTAATCCTTTATGATTAGTAAGTACTGCCTCTACGCCAAATTTAGTGTTAATTCCGCGAATAATACGCAACAAGGTAGAGCTGATGTTGGAGGGTAGCAGGTGTGTCGATTGAGTTTTACCCATTTTGATGAATTCAATATCATCTTTGTCTAAGCCATATTTAAGCATCAGACGATGTGCCATTTTTATCGCATTGGCAGCTTCGTTAACATTGGCAGAGTTACCAAGTTCAAGACATTTAGCGATCTTTTTTAGGGCTTTTTGTTTATCCATCGACAACAGAAAATCTCACCGTTTCTATAGAAGTCGGGTATTTTAACTCTTCTGACATTAAAACGGAACTCTTGAAGCTAGAATCTTAGTGACGGTGCATAATTAAGACAAACAACAGCCGCTCAGTATGAGCGGCTGTAGATATAGTGTGAGAACCTAAATGCCGAGGTCATCCATTAAATCAGAAGCTTGTGTATTTGACTTTTCTTTACCGTCTTTTTCTTCTTTCACATCCATGAGTGCCTGCTCCAAAATAGCGTCAGGGCTTTCCTCTTCATGTGATTCGAATTCTTCAAGCTGAATAAACTCTGTTTTGTCCATGGCGAGTTCAAGATAGAAAATATTGCCCGTTTCGGTGGAGAACGTTACACGTCTCGCCTGAGGGCGATCAAGGTTGGTATCGACTGACAAGATAACTTGCTTGTTGAGTGTAAGCATTTTAGGTTGGTTTTGAGTGATGTGCGTCTGGAGGTCTTTGCGTATTTGGTTGGTGAAACCACCAACTATCTGATTCATAAGCTCACCGAGTACATCTGCCACTTCGTCTGAGGTGTGTAATGTCGCTAATTCTTCTTCTGGCATGCCCATATGGCGCATGTAATTCGTATAAAGTTCTAATGCAGCTTTTGAAGTGAAATTGATGACAACCAAACCGGAGAAACCGCCATCGAACAGAACAAAGCAGCCGAAATCAGGCTTTAAACCTGTTTTAGTGATTTTTTGTACCATGGCAGAGTAATGGATATCTGAATTACTCGCTTCGCTCAATATGGTTGATACGGATTGGCAAAGTTTTAAAAGAATATCTTCTGTAGTGATGATTTGATTTTTTTTCATTGATGGCTCTCTTGTAAAAGACATGTGCTAACTAATCCATAATGACTAAGTGTGGATAAGAAATTAGATAAGCGCCATTTTCAAATCGTATTTATGTTTTATTCGCCGTTTCAAATGTTGTAAAGTGACGAAAATCAAAAAATATTATCCGTTTATTAGGACCCTTTACTGTTAGGAATAGTGAAGTAGGGGCAGGAAGCAAATGTTACCAAGATTACACTCACAGTCTGATGTTGATCCGCTTGTACTCGGTTTTCTCAAAGACCTCAAAAATGAAGGTTTTGAAGGCGACATCGAAAGTCAATATTCTAGCCGTTTAGCGGTCGCCACCGATAATAGCGTATATCAACAGCTCCCTCAGGCTGTTGTGCATCCTAAATCGACTCAAGACGTCGTTTTATTGAGCAGGCTCAGCACACAAGAAAATTATGAGCGGATTACTTTCTCGCCTCGTGGCGGTGGAACTGGGACGAATGGTCAGTCTTTGACTCAAGGAATCGTTGTTGACCTTTCTCGCTATATGAACAAGGTGCTTGAAATTAATCAAGAACAGGGTTGGGTAAGAGTTCAGACTGGGCTTGTTAAAGATCAACTAAATGATGCCATAAGGCCTTATGGCTATTTTTTCTCACCGGATCTTTCAACCAGCAACCGAGCAACGATTGGCGGCATGATCAATACCGATGCGTCTGGACAAGGCTCATTAAAATATGGAAAAACGTCAGATCATGTTTTGTCCGTCCAGGCGGTCTTTGCAGATGGTTCGTTGCTCGAATCCGATATGTCTGATGGTAGACCGAATGAAGAAGGTTTGGCTCATCGTGCCTTGCAAGTCACCGAAAAAGTATGTCGTGAAAAGCGAGATCAAATCAAAGCAAAATTCCCACCACTTAACCGTTTTTTAACCGGATACGATTTAAATAACGCCATTAACGAGCAAACAGGCGAGTTTGATATCACCCGAGTTCTCTGTGGTGCTGAGGGGTCTTTAGCATTTCTCACTGAAGCCAAACTTAATCTCACCCCGATCCCTAAAGTAAGAGTTTTGGTGAATGTTAAGTACAACAGTTTTGATTCTGCACTGCGTAATGCACCTTTTATGGTTAAAGCAAGCGCATTATCGGTAGAAACTATAGACTCCAACGTGTTGAATTTAGCCAAACAAGACATTGTATGGCACACGGTAAGTGATTTATTGACCGATGTCCCTGGTAAAGATATGCAAGGGATCAACATGGTGGAGTATGCTGGTCATGATGTTGAGGAAGTTGATCGCCAACTCAAGGCTTTGACCGAAAAGCTCGACAACATGATTGCCAGTGAAGAAGCCGGGATCATAGGTTATCAAGTCTGTCGAGACTTATCGAGTATCGGGCGGATATACAACATGAGAAAGAAAGCCGTAGGTTTACTCGGCGCTGCTAAAGGGCGTGCTAAACCAGTAGCGTTTGCTGAAGACACTTGTGTACCTCCCGAAAACTTAGCCGATTTTATTGCTGAGTTTCGTCAATTGCTTGATTCTAAATCACTGTCTTATGGTATGTTTGGTCATGTTGATGCAGGGGTTTTACATGTACGTCCAGCTTTGGACTTGTGCGATCCTAAGCAAGAAGTGCTCATGCATGAAATCTCTGACCAGGTGGTTAAGCTTGTGTCTAAATACGGTGGCTTGATGTGGGGAGAGCATGGTAAAGGCTATCGCTCTGAATATGGTCCCGAGTTTTTTGGCGATGAGTTATTTACGGAATTAAGGCGAGTGAAAGCCGCTTTTGATCCACATAATAAAATGAATCCAGGTAAGATTTGCACACCTCTTGATAGCCAAGCTGAATTGGTCAAAGTGGCAGGGATTAAACGGGGTTATTACGATCGTCAGATCGATGTAAAGGTTCGTGACAGTTTTAAACAAGCGATGGAATGTAATGGCAACGGGCTTTGCTTTAACTATGATACGTCCTCACCCATGTGCCCTTCAATGAAAGTGACGGCTGACAGACGCCACTCACCAAAAGGGCGAGCGGGCCTTGTGAGGGAATGGTTAAGGCAGCTCACCGAGCAGGGTATCGATATTCTTGATCTCGAGAAGAAAGCGCTTACAGATACAGTGTCGATAAAGTCTATGATTGAGCGAGTAAAAAATTCTCTAACCAAGCATAGAGACTATGATTTCTCGCATGAAGTGCTGGAAGCTATGAATGGTTGCTTGGCTTGTAAAGCGTGTGCCAGCCAATGCCCGATTAAAGTTGATGTACCAAGCTTTCGTTCTCGATTTCTGAATATTTACTACTCGCGATATCAACGCCCCGCAAAAGACTATCTTGTTGCTAATATTGAGTCTCTACTGCCGTTAATGGCAAAGACACCGAAGCTTATAAATGGTGTTTTGGGTCAGTATTGGGTACAGAAATTGACTACTTCTGTGGTCGGCTACACAGATCTTCCTTTGATGTCTGTACCGACACTTGACGCAAGAATGAGCATCTATAAAAGATTTAATTTGGACGAAATGACACGCCTATCTGCTGATGATAAGGCTAATCATGTGGTTATTGTTCAAGACCCGTTCACCAGCTATTACGATGCGGATGTCGTCGAAGACTTTGCAAAACTGCTTGTTAAACTCGGAAAAACACCCGTGTTACTGCCATTTAAGCCTAATGGCAAAGCTCAACACGTTAAGGGCTTTTTGAAGCGATTTGCTCACACAGCAGAAACTACAGCGGACTTTTTGCGGCAAGTCGCTAACTGCAATCTATCCATGGTTGGTGTTGACCCCGCACTTGTCCTTTGCTATCGGGATGAATATAACGAAGTCTTGGGAGAAAAACGAGGGGATTTCGAAGTACTCAATGTTCACGAGTGGCTAGAACCGAGACTCGAAGAGTTTGAAGCTACTACTTCGAAATCAACACAACCTTGGTATTTGTTTTCTCATTGTACTGAGAAGACAAAAATGCCCAATGCTGAAAAAGAATGGGGCAGGATATTCACTCATTTTGGGGCAAGCCTAAACACTGTGCCAGTGGGTTGTTGTGGTATGGCTGGAACCTTTGGCCATGAGGTCGACAAGCTTGAAATGTCGCGGGATATCTATGGTTTAAGTTGGAAACTCCAGATAGAGCAGTTGCCGAAAGATCGATGTCTTGTTACGGGCTATTCTTGTCGAAGTCAGGTTAAGCGGTTTGATAGCACTAAAATGCAGCATCCATTGCAAGCACTACTAAAGATTGTGTGAATCATCTGGCCCAGCACGCTGTGCTGGGCTATTTTTTATATAAGTCAGTCAGGTTGGTATGGGATATGAAAAGTCTTGAAAGAAAGCTTCCTCCACCACTTGTTTTTATCATTTTGTGTTTAGCGATTAAGTTTACCAGCGAAGAATTTAATACCTTGTCTGTTAATTTGCCGTTTGCTCACATCGTATTGATAGCATGTCTTGTCGTATCTGTGCTTGTTGGTTTTGCGGGTGTGTATGAGTTTAGAAAAGCGAAGACAACTATTAATCCTATTCAGGTAAAGCAAGCGTCCAAGGTTGTCGATACAGGTGTATTTTCGTTTACTAGAAATCCAATGTACTTAAGTATGTTCGTTTTGTTGTTTGGTTTTGCTTATTGGCAGCAAAATATCTTAAGTATGCTGATTACATTTATTTTTGTATTCTACATTAATCGATTTCAAATTTTGCCGGAGGAAGCGGCTTTAGAGGAGTTATTTGGAGCAACCTATGTGGATTATAAGCAGCGTGTTAGGCGTTGGATATAAAAGTCCCACATGGTTGTGGGACTTTTATTCTGCTAGCTTAAGCTGCTTGATTGAGCTGTGCTAGAAAGGCTTTTTTACGTTCGTTGAAACGAGATACTAGCCCATCGATATCGTCTTGATTGTATTCTTTTAGGCCGCTAGCGACCATTCTTTTTATGCCTTTTCCGACGACTTCAGTTTCTTGCTTAAAATCAAAATTTAGCGTGACCACTCCACGCTTGCCTTCGACATCAAATGTTGCACCGTTAAACTCTACTTCTGGATTAGAGATATTTAAGCGGGAAAACTCTACTTCCATACTCTCGTAAATCACGAGTGGACGTTGGCAATTAATCATCATCTTTTGTTCTTGCATTAATGGAACCATGATGTGAGGAAAATTCATCCCCGAAAACTGGACATAGTTTGTCACAACATGCTCGATGAATGCGGGATCACGATTGATATCTCCCTCGCGTGTCATTTGAAGGTACTCTTTACCATTGCAATCGACAACACTCGCTTGCTTGCTGCATTTATTATCAATGTGAAGAGCAATGCCTTCACCGACCATGCCTGAGAAATCGAACCGCATCTTCTGACTGACGCCTTCTTTTTTAAGCAGGACAGCAAACAGAAGATCTCCGGGCACGCAGAAGCGCTTATTGTCTTCATCATGAATTGGATTGAAGTCACCAGCGACCACCTTAGCAAAGTGGCTTGCCTGCTGACGGGTGAATTCGAACTGTTTGTCGTTGCTTGAAAAGTAAGGTTTTAAAAACATGAGTTACGCTAATTTGCCAAAACTGAAGTGAATTATATATGAGGTTTTCGATTCAATGGTCCATCCAGTGACAGGTGCCATTAGTTACAATCTCATTTGAGCGTGCGAAAGAACAATAGAGTTTAGTTCGCTACTTTGACTTTGTTCAAAAGAATAAGTATGCAATCTCTTAAAAAGCTGTGCGATATAAACCATAACCAGTAGTTATGACTTTATATTTAATTGTTTCATATGTTATAAGTCAATTGATTTAAATAATTTTCAAATATGGTTCACTTGTTAAAAAATAAGCAGGTTTCGAGCATGTGTTTTTATAAGGCACGTTAGGGGTCTTTTATAAATTTTATTGTGAATTTATTTAATTTTAAAATTTTTATATCAAAAACTAAGGACCAAAAGCTTAATTAATAGTTAAAGGTCGGAAAGAGTTTCCGCTTTTTATATTCAATTCATAGCTATAGATAGGGTGTTGAAGATATTTGATCGTGTCTTTTTTCTTAATGATATTTTTGAATAAACATCACATTTTATTTATTGATATCAATTGTATTTATATTTAGGCCAGTTTTTTAGGTCCTTATTTCTATGAAACAAATAGTTTCTTACTATTCCATAAACTAATCGAATATTTTAGTTTAATAGGTGTGGAAGACTACCCATTAGGAATTTATTCGTAATAGCGAAGAAAGCAGCTTTAATCTAATTAGGAAAAAATATGAAGTTTCGACAACTGGCACTCATTTGTGCCATGGCGTCTCCTTACGCGAATGCGTTTCAGGTTTGCAATATAGGTGAGGAGTATGGGGTGCTTGAAGGCCAAGGTTTGCACCAATTACGTAAATCAAATTATCAAGCATTCAGTGAAGATATCACACCAGAGCATTTGTTTACCTCAAACCCACTGCATAAGTCGGATGTTAAACCCTCATTAATCGAAGCGGAAGATGTATATCCACAGACATCGTCATTGCTTGATGCTGGTCCTGCAAGTACTGTGATTCTTGAAGCAGAAGAAGCGACAAGTTTGTTAAAGACAGTCGGTCGTTCGACAATAGGAGCGGCAAAAGGAGCACTTGAAGTGCTAGGGCCAGTGGGTGATGCTGTCATGGTTGGTTTGTGGGCCAATGACGTTGCCAAGTCCTTTGAAGACGAGACCAATACCAGTTACGACCGTTTTGCAACTGTGATGAGTCTGATTGATTGGTTTGGTGTTTTAAAGCTACCTGAGCGTGAGATAGACCGTCAAATACTCGTCTCACGCTGGAACAAAGTTGCGGCGGGTGAACATTACAGCTTCAAGGTTCACAATGATATTGTGACGCAGCAAGATAAAAGAGACAAACAACACTGGGCAGACTTATCTAAAAATCAACAAATGATGCTTGAAGGGATTGCGAAAGGTTTTGCTACAGATGTCGCTCTTAAATATCAGCAGTACTACCAAGAAGCAGTTATAGGGCAGACTCAACTGGTTGAAACCTTGCTTAGCGCCGTTGAGGAAGAGAGATACAAGTCAATCTCAAGCAAACTGTCCCTTGAAGAATCTGGAAGAAGAGTTTTTTCAGCTGACTTTGCATCATCTTGTCAAACTGAGGTTGATACTATACTCGCGCTTTATCCTGAGCAAGAGGTCAACAATGAACGTCCACCAGCTATCCCTTCAAAGCGTCAGGCTAATCGTGCGCTTGCGGATTTGCAACATTGTCAGCAAGACCAATTAGACGCGGCACTGTCTTTACTCGATAGAGTAAGAAATGATGGTGTTGAAGGACTTGAGCGTCAATCTATGCACAGGCTATATCAACAAGTCCTAAATGCAAAAATCAGCATTGTTGAAACCGCTGCACAGCAGTTAGAGGGAATGAAGAGTCGGTTGATTACAGAAATGCGTGCAGAAGGTCGAGAAGCCATCGAGAACTTGTTCCAATCAGGAGCGGTAGAATCTGCCCATAGATATTTTATTGAGCAAGCTGACTATGTAGCGATTGATGAAATGTCTCGGAGTATTTTCGGTCGACCAGCAACGTCTGCCGAGCTTCGTCAAAAACATTTTGTAGTTCAAGAAGGCTATAGAAAGTGTACTAAAATAGGTATCTTAGGTGGAGATCCTAATTTTAGAGGATGTACTCAATACACATGGATTCCCGCTGAAATTGAGCGATATGATTCATCAAAGGATGCGGTGATATCACAGATGGTGATGCCAGATAAAGACCATATTAAGCGCGTGTTTGATCGCTCTTTACAAAACTTAATCGACAATGGATGGAGTTCTCAACAGGAAGAAGATTGGTTTGAAAAGCAAATTCTAAATTTCTCAGAGAAGCAAAGAACTGTACAAAAAGCTCAGCAGGATAAGTCGAATGTATTGCGCTGGCTATTTGATTCCTCATCAGCATTAGAGTCTGAATGTGGCAGCGGTAATGCGTGTGCTGGGTGGTCAGCAGAATATCTGAGCAAAGAAAACTTATCTCGTGATTCGTCTTTACATCACATTGCTAATTGGTATACACGCAATAAAGACTCAGGTTACTACGTCCACTCAAAGCGTGTAGAAAAGCTAAATAGCTTGATTCCAGATGCTTTAGAGAGTGAATGGCAAGCTAACCATATTAAAGGTTTTTATAGTTATGTATACCCAGATAGTTTTGATCTAGATAAACATGCCCCCTTGATTGCTTCTGCGCTTAAGAACTCTAATCTTGATGTCACTAATTTAGCCTCAACACTTGATTTAGCAAAAGGGATTGTTAAAACACATATCACTGAGGCTTTGAATCGTGCTGAGCAGCATGATGAAGGGTGGTTAAACGAGCAGATTGGTGATTTTCATCGTTACATTTCAATTGTCCATGCGCAGAATACTTCAACAGGACACTATGCTTCTGGTGAACAGGGTGTGACAGGTCTTTTCTCAGAACCTTTACCAGCCCATCAATTGCGCTACCTAACATTAGATACATACAAGAGTATTGATGGTGAGCAGCCAAGCTATTATTACTCCACTAATAATTATGATGAGATGAGCTACGACACACGCTTACATTTTTCTATTGATGCTTTATTTGGTTCCAGCTCAGAGCTGGCTAATAAACTGAACCAGTTAAAGCAGGTTAACGCTAGGTTTACTGACCAGCCGGGTCGTACTTGTTTGATTGTTTATCCACAGCTTAAAGAAGCACTAATGCAAGTGTCAGCAAATGAAAGTCTTTATTGGTTGACCCCCGTATCTGATTGGTTTGATAGCTTGACTCGTCGCCAGTTTAAATTATTCAGCACAATTCGATTTGCCGTGATGAAACAAAATGAACTTAACATTGGCTGTGACCTTAGTCCAAATAACCCTGAATATTGGCGTTAAGAAAGGATATTAATAGATATGAATATAATTAAGGAACTTAACATATTACAGCGTCTATACATAAACGGTAAGGCACTCAATATAAAAACACTTCTTCTCACTTTGCTATTATTACTGTCGACGCAAAGTTACGTAAATGCTGAAGATTTTGCTGAATTTAAAGGACGTAGGCTAACGCCGCAAAAGGAAGCGCAGCAGGCTGAAGACTTAATGCAGTGGTCTACAGCTCATAATGCAAGAGCGGAAAGAAAAATGCTGCCAGAGGAATATAGTGCTATTAAACGTTATGGCCGTGTTGATTACGATGTTATTAACGAGTATATGAGAGCAGGTGAACCAGAACGTTATTTGGGTCCGATGTTTGATGGCTCAATTAAATCGAGTGTGTCGAATATACGTAGTGCCTTAAACAAGCTTCCAAATTATAAAGGGACTGTCTATAGAGGCTCATCAATTAAAAATAGCCTGTTAGAGAAGTTAAATGTCGGGGATATCCTCTATGAGAAAGCGTTTTTGTCGACGTCAACGATACCGAGTGTCGCTCGTAATTTCGCTTCAACAGGAGCATCTCAAGAGCGTTCCATCGCGCAGTTTAAAATAGAGCTCAAATCATCGGGTCGTGCGATCAATGCATACACATTTAAAGATTATGAAGCGGAAATCTTAGCTAAGCCCAATACGTATTTTCGTGTTGAAGCAATAGAAAAAGTGTCTCCGACGAAAAACTACATAAAACTAAGGGAAGTGAAAAATCCAGCTAAGTACGTTAGTGCGGAGCCAGATATTCACGTTTATGACAGCTATAATGGCGAGGAGGTCGCGCTGCGTTCTCGTTCAGGATTACGCTGCTTATAACCAAAACCGGCTGAGCAAATAGCTCAGCCGAATACTCACTTATTATTAATCAAACGCTAGGTAAGACTTTTTCGGGTAGAAGATGATTGTGAACAGCGAGTAAAAGTAGATTGTTCGCTTGCTCTATATCTGGTGCAAAATAGCGATCCTTATCATAGAAAGACACCTTTTCTCGCAATATTTGCTTGGCTTCCTCTACTTTTGCCGATGATTTATTCGGCGCTCTAAAATCAAGCCCTTGAGCTGCTGCAAGATATTCAACGGCCAATATACCACGTGTGTTTTCAGCCATATCACCCAAGCGTCTACCTGCAAAGGTAGCCATAGAAACATGATCTTCTTGATTGGCGGAAGTGGGTAAGCTATCCACAGATGCAGGGTGAGCAAGTGCTTTATTTTCACTGGCTAAAGCGGCAGATGTGACTTGAGCAATCATAAAGCCAGAGTTAACGCCGCCATTGTCGACAAGGAAAGGAGGTAGCTTGCTCAAAGCACTATCAATGAGCAGCGCCATGCGTCTCTCAGATAAACTGCCCATCTCTGCGATTGCAAGAGCGAGATTATCCGCAGCCATAGCGACAGGTTCTGCATGAAAGTTACCTCCAGAGATAATGTCGCCATCATCGGCAAAAACCAGAGGGTTGTCTGATACCGCATTGGACTCAACTTCTAGAATGTCGGCAGCATTGCGGATCTGCTGTAGGCATGCTCCCATGACTTGCGGTTGGCAACGAAGTGAATAGGGGTCTTGCACCTTCTCACAACCTGTATGTGAGTCACCAATTTGGCTTCTCACATCCAATAACTCACGGTATGAAAGTGCAGCATCCATTTGGCCGCGATGGCCGCGAACTCGGTGAATACGTGGATCAAAAGGTCGACGGCTACCCAGCGCTGCTTCAACAGACATAGCACCACATGTGGTTGCAGATGCAAATAAATCTTCAGCAGCAAACAGTCCTTCTAATGCGAAAGCGGTTGAAGCTTGAGTCCCATTAAGCAATGCTAGCCCTTCTTTAGGTGCCAGTGTTATCGGCTCAAGATCTGCGATCTTCATTGCCTCCAGCCCCGAAATAATTTTGCCTTTATGACGAGCTTGACCTTCTCCTAGTAATACTGTGCTCATATGAGCCAGGGGTGCGAGGTCGCCAGAAGCTCCGACAGATCCTTTTTGTGGTACACAAGGGTAGACTTCGGCATTGATTAGGTCTATCAAGGCTTGTATGACAGATAGACGTATGCCAGAGAAGCCGCGTGCGAGGCTATTGACTTTTAATACCATCATCAGACGCACTGTTTCATCCGACATCAATTCACCTATGCCAGCTGCGTGTGAAAGAACAATACTTTTTTGCAGGGTTTCAAGATCTTCGGGAGCAATACGAGTATTGGCAAGAAGCCCAAAACCAGTATTTATGCCATAAACAGTGCGGTTTTCTGCAATGACTTGCTCAACGATTTTGGTGCTTTCTTCAATTGCGGGAATTGCTTCTGCATCGAGAGAAAGTTTTAGTGATGACCGACTTACATGGCGCAGTTGTTTTAAGCTAATGCTGCCTGGTTTTAGCGTTAAATTAAACATTCTGATATTTCCTTGGTTCACCTTTATTATTTGAGTTTGCTCAACTCTTTATTAAGCAACGGAAGATCTAACCCTTGCTCTGCTGCGCATTGTTTGGCAATGTCGTAGCCTGCATCGGCATGGCGCATGACCCCCGTTGCTGGGTCGTTGTGTAGAACACGCGCAATGCGCTGAGAAGCATCGTCAGTACCATCACAGCAGATCACCATTCCTGAATGTTGTGAAAAGCCCATGCCTACGCCTCCGCCATGGTGAAGAGAAACCCATGTAGCGCCACCAGCAGTATTAAGAAGAGCATTAAGTAGAGGCCAATCTGAAACAGCATCTGAGCCATCCATCATGCCTTCGGTTTCTCTGTTAGGGCTTGCAACTGAACCAGAGTCTAGGTGGTCTCTACCTATCACGATAGGCGCTTTGAGCTCGCCATTTTTTACCATTTCATTAAAGGCTTGGCCTAGACGTTCTCGGTCCTTTAAACCTACCCAACAAATCCGAGCGGGCAAGCCTTGGAATTGAATACGCTCTCTGGCCATATCTAGCCAATTGTGTAGGTGAGGGTTGTCGGGAATCAGTTCTTTCACCTTCTGATCGGTTTTGTAGATGTCCTCAGGCTCTCCTGAAAGGGCAGCCCAGCGGAATGGCCCAATGCCTTCACAAAATAGCGGTCGAATGTAAGCGGGAACGAAACCAGGAAAGTCAAAGGCATTCTCGACGCCTTCCTCAAGCGCCATTTGACGAATGTTATTTCCATAATCAAGCGTCGCAGCTCCACGCTTTTGAAGCTCCAACATTGCTCTAACTTGGATGGCCATGGACTCTTTGGCCGCTTTTACCACAGTTGCTTGTTCTTTTAGGCGCATTTCTGCTGCGTGGCTCATCGACCAGCCAATGGGTAAGTATCCGTTCAATGGGTCATGAGCAGATGTCTGGTCAGTGACAACATCTGGCGTGATGTTACGCTCAACAAGCTCTGGAAAGACATCGGCTGCGTTGGCGTGTAAGCCGACAGAAATCGGATGTTCTGACTCATAAATAATCGCAAGGGCTTCATCTAAATTTGTCGCTTTCTTGTCGACGTAACCAGTACGCAGGCGGTAGTCTATGCGTGATTCATCACATTCTACGGCAATCATAGAAAAGCCCGCCATAGTAGCAGCTAGAGGTTGCGCTCCTCCCATTCCGCCAAGGCCGCCTGTTAGGACCCAACGATTTTTTGCTTCGCCGCCAAAGTGCTTTTTCGCCACTGAAACAAAAGTTTCGTATGTGCCCTGGACAATGCCTTGTGAACCGATATAAATCCAGCTACCTGCTGTCATTTGGCCGTACATCATCAGGCCTTGTTTATCCAACTCATTAAAATGTTCCCAATTAGCCCAATGAGGAACGAGATTAGAGTTGGCTATTAATACTCTGGGTGCATTTTTATGAGTTGGGAAGACACCAACAGGTTTACCAGATTGAACTAATAAGGTTTGATCTTCTTCGAGCCTTTCAAGTACTTCTACGATTTTATCAAAACACTCCCAATTGCGAGCTGCGCGTCCGATTCCACCATACACAACCAGCGCGTGAGGATGCTCTGCAACCTCAGGATCGAGATTGTTCATCAACATGCGAAGTGGCGCTTCAGTTAGCCATGACTTTGCTCTTAGTTTCGTCCCCTGTGGGGCTCGAATGGTACGGTTAGTATCGAGGCGTATATCTTCAGATTGACGTTCCGTCATAAGTTAATTCCTTGTGTTTCACTTTATTTATTTGTGCGCGACCGACACAAAAGTAGTGCTTCTGTGTACATTACCCGCTATGTATCTATTGGTTATTTTTCAGAAAAAGCGTTAGCTATGTCCCAGCAAAGTCGTGCTGCAAGGCGAGCAGTTTGGCTGTCGACATCATAAGTAGGGTTGTATTCAGCAATATCAGCAATCACTAATTTTTTTTTGTAGTGTAAGATTCTGTCGAGGAATAGAGCCATTGTATCCATACTAACGCCTCTGGCAGCTGGTGCACTGACCCCTGGCGCTGTTGCTGCAGGAAATACATCGAGATCGATCGTAAGATAGATGTAGTCACATTTGTCGATAAAGTGCTGCAACTGGGTAAGATGATAAATGTGGTTTAAGTGCGCTAGGTCTTTATCTTCGACAAACCATACGTTGAGGTCTTTGGCTCTTTCAAATAGGGCTTGAGTATTACTCGCACGGCTAACCCCTAAACATGCATAATGGAATGGCCAATTATTTTTGAGGCAATAATCATGAATCTGATTAAATGGAGTTCCTGAGCTAGGCCTGATGTCGGCGTTACTGCTTTCGAAGGCTCTCAAGTCGAAGTGCGCATCGAAGTTGATTATGCCAATTTTAGGCGCTTTGGCTGGGTTAAGGTACTCAAAGTAGCGAGCGAGTCCGAGAAACGATGCCCAAGCAACTTCATGGCCGCCCCCCAATGTAATGACAGGTGTGGAGTGTAAAGCTGCGGCAATGACATCAGCACATTCCGATTGATATTGTTCGAGTAAATCGTCTTCACACACTATGTTACCAAGATCGATCACGGCACTCTCTTTGTGCCATGCCATATTGGCTAATGCTCGTCGAATTAAATCTGGGGCTTTGCGGGCGCCAATACGTCCTTTATTACGAGCAACACCGGCATCACACGCAAATCCTAATATACTCACAGCATTACGGTAGGGCTCTAAATCTTTGACTTGCAGCTGCTTGATAATGTGGTGAACACGTTTGCCTAAAGCACCATCTTCTTGGTCATGGCGCCCTTGCCAGTGAAACTCTTGATTTGTTATTGGTAGATTAGACATGATCAACTTCTCCATTAATGACTCGAGCTGACAGTCTTGCTATTCCCTGCTGATAGCTAAAATCTGCTGGATGCTCCACATCCCAAATGGCGAGGTCTGCGTCAAATCCATCACGGATCTGGCCTTTAACGTCTCCAAGCCCAAGTGCTTTTGCTGCATTACAGGTTACTCCGCGCAGCGTCTCTTCAGGTGTTAGCCCGAAAAGTGTACACCCCATATTCATCATCATAGTCAAATCTGAGAAAGGTGAGGTGCCTGGGTTCACATCAGTTGCAATCGCCATCGGAATCTTATACTGACGCAGAAGTGAGATTGGAGGCAGCTTAGTTTCTCTTAAAAAGTAAAAAGCGCCAGGTAAAAGAGTTGCTACAGTGTCGGAATTGGCTAGAATTTCAACCCCTTCCTCGTCCAAGTATTCAATATGATCAGCCGATAGCCCTTGATATTGAGCTGTTAAAGCGGTTCCACCTAAGTTTGATAATTGTTCAGTATGACCTTTGACATCCAAACCATATTGTTTAGCTGCGATAAATACTTTTTCGGTTTGTTCTAAATTAAACCCAATAGATTCGCAGAATACATCGACACTGGATGCAAGTTTCTCTTCAGCCACTAGTGGAATAATTTCTTGGCATATGAGTTGGATATAATCATCGGCCTTACCTTGATATTCCGGTGGAATAGCATGGGCAGCAAGTAAAGTAGTGACAATGTTAACCTTACGATGATGTTGTAATGCTTTTGCTGCACGCAGCATCTTTATTTCATCTGTTAAAGTCAGCCCATAGCCAGATTTGACTTCAACGGTAGTCACTCCTGAACGAATAAGCCCATCAAGACGAGGCAAAGCATACTCGACTAATTCTTCTAGAGTGGCATTTCGAGTGGCTTTGACCGTAGAAAGAATTCCACCGCCTTGCTTTGCTATGTCTGAGTAGGGGACGCCATTTAAGCGCATTTCAAATTCGTTCGCACGATTTCCTGCGTAAACGAGGTGTGTGTGGCAATCGATAAAGCCGGGAGTGATGAGTTTGTTATTACAGTCGTAAGTTTTGATGTTGGAGGGAAGTCCGTTAGTTAAGCCATTCAGTTTACCCGACTTGATGTATAAAGTAGTGGGTTGAGATACAGAGTAGCCTTGTTCGCCCGATATCATGGTAACTAGTCTAGCGTTAGTGAGTAACAGCTCTTGATGTTGGTCGTGAGGTGTTGAGTTACCATGCATTATATTATCGTCCATATATTTAAATGTATATACAAATATATGTTAAGGACAATAATTTGATCAAGAAGATTATTAGAAAACTGTGATCAAAAGATTTTTAATTTGTTAAGTAAGAAGAACTTTTGAACTTAATTTATAGCGAGTACCGGGGTGGTATAAAAGTGCTGAGCTGACAAGTCGGTTGTCACTCCAAGTTCTTCTATTGAGTAATAAGCAGGGTTCATTGAGCCCCATTTTTAAAGCACTTCGGACATGATCACATGCAGCTATTGCTTCAACAGTGTGTTCTATTGCATTTAATGGACAGTTATCGGAAAGATACTCATTGGGTGTGATTTGAGTAAAATCTTGATCAAGGTACCCAGGAGCATAGACGCTGTTGACCCAACGAAGCTCATATTGAATTGGTAAATCGTCTTCTAAATGAATAATTTCGCTATAGAAAACAGGGCTGTTCAACATAACGCCAAGCTTTGTTGCAACCGAGTCATCTGCACGTAATGCGATTTGCTGAAGCACTTTACTGGAGTATTTTTTTCCTCGAACTCTGACTTCTTCTGCGATGTTTTGGATATCGAGTAAAGGTGACTCGGCTTTATCGTCCGAGGTGCAAACGAAGGTACCAAGTCTCGGTTTTCTCTGAAGTTTACCTTCTGCTACCAGATCACGTACTGCTTTATTGACTGTCATACGACTCACTTTGAATTGCTCAGTCAGCTCTAATTCTGTTGGAATACGATGTCCAACGGGCCACTGCGCAGATTCAATTTTATCACTGATGTACTGCTTTATTTGAAGGTATAAAGGTGACTGATTCATTATCTTATAGCTCAATCATATTTGACTATACAAATAGTGATTTATTTTTGAATTAATTGCAACTCTGGTTGTTGTTTATCTATTGATGGATTGATTATATGAATTGAATGTCTTTATGATATATCTATTAAATAAATCACTTGCGGTAAATTTACTAAACATGATAATCAAACATAACCATTAACATAAAAAAGGAAACACCATGTTTGGTCAGTTAAAAGCATCATTAGGTATTGGTGCTGCGAAGGTTGATACAGTTCTCGATAGTATGTCATATACACAAGGCGATACTCTAAACGGGATAGTGCACATCCAAGGTGGGGACGTTGATCAACAGATTGATGCAATTAATTTAAAACTTTGCACAGAAGTTAAAGTAGAAGGTGAAGAAGGCACGAGCTACCAGAACTTTACCTTAGGAACTTTGCAGGCTGTGCAGCCATTTACGATTCATGCTGGTGAAAACAAGCAAGTGCCATTTCAGTTTAAGCTTGATCCTGAAACACCCATCACATCTCTGAATACGATAAACAATCAATGCCATGTGTGGCTTGAAACCAGCCTTGATATTGACTTTGCTATTGACCCTAAAGACAGAGATTTTTTTGAAATTAAGGCCTTACCTGTCGTTGCTAATCTCATTTCTGCAATTGAGAACTCGGGTTTTAGTATGGTTAAAGCTGATGTTGAAAAAGGATATTTAAATGGCGGTAACTTTTCATCAAAATCGGGCTGTTATCAAGAGATTGAATTTAGAAATAGCGGCATGATTAACAAAAAAGAAATAGAACTGTCCTTTATATTGGATATGAACACTGTTCACTGTCTAGCTGAGGTTGATCGTTCTTTAAGTTTTCGTGGGGACCAGTATATTTCTTTTTCGCTAGACCGAAATGCGAGTCACTCAGAGATACTTTCAGCAGTAAATCAAATTCTGTCAGTTTAAGGGTGTTCTGATAAGCTGTCGTCTCGGGAACCAAAACGGTAGCGATATCCAATACCGAATGCGATATCGGTACTGTTGTCCGCATTGAACATGTTTTCAATCGCCGTCAATTCTAGTGAGGAGTTGTCCATTTGGTACCGATATCCAAAAGTAAACTCAGTAGAGGGTTTGGAAAATTCATCGTCGCCACTTGATACGCCTTCATGGACTACCAGTTGGCCGATCAGGTGGTGTTTTTCGAAAATCTTATATCGATAGCTGGCTCCTACCGTCCACGTGCTTGGACGGTAGGGCATTTCTTTGAACACCGTCGGCGTGTTTCGGTATGTAAATGCTAATATGGCATCTAAGGAGTGTTTATTCCGGCGATATCCATAGTTCAACTGGACGGCTTGCTCAAATTCTGAAGACGAAAAAATACCGTGGTTGGTATTGTTGTAATACAGAGATACCCCCACAGACAGGCCATGATGCTGTTTTGCTGCAATTTGATATTGTACATAACTCGTTAAAGCGTGGCTTAAGCTCTCGCCGCGAAAGTCTTCAAGTTCAATCCCATACTCTGGTATATCGATAATGAACTGATCATTGTCTACATCTTCACGGCCATTTTGGTCAATGTTAAACCAATCATGAAACGAGATGGTAAGGCGATCCAGATGGTTATTTCCGGCGTAGTTCCATCGGTAATTCATTTCAAACTGCCACTCTTGGTGAGGTTGCCACTTTCCACCAATCGCTATTTGATTTTGGTAATAATCGAGCTTGTACTCTGGTGTTACTGCCCAGATACTTGAGATGGTTCCAGTTCCGAACAACTCCACTTGGCTTTTGTCCATCGAAAAGCCTGACCGAATCTGCGGAGAGAGGCTGTTGGTATGAAATGGAGACTGGGTGTAACTTTGTACTGGACCGTAATCAATGTTTGACGCGTGTCCATAATATGCCAGTACTGCAAGAAGAAAAAAGCAAAACGTCTTTATGCCATTCATGTGACCTGTTCTAATTCTTATTCTACTTCTATAAGATTAGTGTAGCTTGCGGACGTTTGCTTATTTGATTTGTTATTAATTCTTTTAATATTCGAACTATAAGTAAAGCGAATTAACTTTGTGCTTTAACGATGGGAAGACAGTCTATTCACAGCGGATATACTTTTTCAAATCGCTCTAATATAAGCTCTGATTCTGGCGTAAAGCTAGCTCCTACTTCTTTTGCATAGTTTGTGAAAAACTCAATATGTGCATCATGCCACCATTGGTAACTTAGATCTCCTTCACCCTCTAGGCGCGCAAACTCTTCCGTCACTTGATTGAAAGGACAAATAGAAACGTCGGTTAGTTTGATAATGCAAACTGGCTCTTGGTGCCAATTCAACACAATCCCCAATCTCCCGACTTCTGGTAGGGGCTCATCTTCGATATCGTATGCTTCTTTAAGGCTACATGATGCTGTTTTTATGCCTTGGTTGATGAGTTTTGCGCACTGATTTGCGTTGTACTCATCAGCACAAAAATGTTCAGCAATGGTGTCTGTTCTTGTTTCACGTTGGTCGCTTGGAAGAGAGGCGAGATATTGATTAAGAAATGCTTCCTGTTGCGGTGTCATGTATTGTTCCTTTTTTAACAACTAAAATACAGTGTGTTGATTAAGTTAAGCAGCACTTAGATGAGTAGTGATATATGGCTGCCATGCATTTTGATAGAGCGCTTTGGACTCAGTTCTCATAGAGCGAATTTGCGCTAATTCGAATTCACTCAAGGTGCGATTTTGAAGTGTCGCTTGACGTTCAATCGTTTGGATACTTTCATAAAGGTCATGTTCTGGCCCGTTCTTTACATCAGCAATCGCTTTTAGGTGCAATTGTACTTCTGCAATCAGATTGGTTTTAGGTAACTGAACGAGTATGTTTAAGTCGCGATACCCTGATGCAGTTGGATTTTTAAACCGGTTTTTAGTTTTGACTATGGTTGTTTCGCGGTTCAGTACCTCATAAAGAGAGATCAAACCTTCAATATCATCAGCCACTAAGGTGGCTCTGGCGAGATCTGTGATTCTATCCACTTGCCCATCGAGTTCTAAGGCTATCTTTTCACTTGCCCGATGAGAAGATTTAACCCCTGAAAAATAGGCTTGTGTAGAGGTCAGCATTGCAGCACTTTTACAGATCATTTCAAGTTCAGCTTGAGCTTGATGAGCTTTGCTATACAGAATATCGAAGTCACTGTAAGGTTGAATTGGTGTGGTCGATGTTGTTTGAATGCTGTATAAACCACTTAGGTTGTGCTTGAACGCTTTTGAGCAAACTTGGTTTTGATCAGTTGAGCAATTTCCCTCTACATTGGATTCGGCTTGAACGGTGGCGAAGGCGGGTGCACGGCTGAGCATTAAAAGCATCAGTGCAGTTGTTCGCAGAAATAGGCTCATTGACTCTCCTTAGATTCATAGCTGCTTGGACATAAGGGAAGGAAAAAGGTTAACGTCTCCAAAAAGCATTTATCCTATGTATCTAGATGTGGTGTCAGTGTGACAAAAACAATGAATGCTCAAAGTGTTAGTGCAATTAGTAGAACTAAGTCACACTTAATATTAATTGCTTACGCCAACACATTCCATTTAACGTACCACAAGTATAATCGTCCAACCTGAACCTAATCTGAACAGATGATGCAGCAAAATAAGTACCGCTGCATAAGAGTTTAAGATAGGCTAAGGAGGTAGAAAATCATGAGAGGAAAGAGGATGAAAGATCCAGAGTTTTGGCATAGTCGATGGGCGGCAAATAAAATTGGTTTTCATCTACAAGATGTCAATCCGTTGCTTGTTGAGTTCTGGCCAGCGACTAACCCAAATCGATCTGATCGAGTGTTTGTGCCTTTGTGTGGTAAAACTGAAGATTTAGTATGGCTTG
This sequence comes from Vibrio sp. Of14-4, assembly GCF_022347625.1. Lineage (NCBI taxonomy): Bacteria > Pseudomonadati > Pseudomonadota > Gammaproteobacteria > Vibrionales > Vibrionaceae > Vibrio > Vibrio sp. Of14-4. The sequence continues at coordinate 455,936 of NZ_JAKRGI010000001.1, forward strand.
CTACTAAACATACACATATTCAGGGCGTTGAATTAAGTGAAATTGCAGTCCGTTCTTTTTTTTCAGAGCACTTCTATACACCTATGGTGACTTCAGTCAATGGTCAGCACGATTTATATCAATTTGATGAGCTATCCATTTATACCGGTGACTTTTTTACTGCCCCAATAGAGCCAGCGGATATCATTTACGATCGTGCAGCCTTGGTAGCATTGCCTGAGCCAATGAGGCTTGAGTATGCAGAGCGGATAAAAGGTCTACTCAAAATCGGGGGCCGCCTACTGCTGATTACTACTGAATACGAACAGGAAGAAATGTTGGGCCCACCTTTTTCAGTCACGGAACATGAGGTAAAAAAACTGTTTTCAGAATTTAAAATCTCAAAGCTTCACAGAGATGAAGCAGAATTATTACACCCAAGAGTTGTAAAACATGGACTTTCTAGGTTTGCTGAAGAAGTGTATTTAATAGAAAGTTAAAACTTGAGTTTTGTCAAATGAGTCATAAAACTCTATGGCTCACTTAAAAGTTCATTCTTTAAAAATAAAAATATCGTTAAATTCAGAGATTAAACTATGCGTAGCGACTAATTTTTTCTAATATAATAAAGTATATACAATTCCTTACACTGTTCATTGGAATGAATAATCTATATTTTTATAATAATATAAATTTTTTCGTATGTGATCTAAGATGTTAAATAATTGTTGATGGATGTTTTTTCCAAGTATATTTTTGACTGAAACAGCAATGTATATTAGAGAAAACAGTGATGATTAAATATCTTAACCGAATTATTATACTAATTATGTTAGTGTTTTCTACTCATCAGGCCCATTCCAAAGACGATAAGAGTAGTCTTGATGTAGATAGGTGCACTCTATTTGGATATGAAAATGAGTATCCAGATCAATGTAGCTATTATTTCCTCGATTTAGCCAACATTTCTTCTATTGAAAGACAAATATTTACTAACAAGATATTAGGTATTGGCTTTAGCTCTCCGTATACCCTAATCACAAGCCCCAAAAACATAAGTCTTCGCCAAATATATATAATGGAAGAAAGAGATTTAGATTATATTGTTAGTATTGTTAATCAGCGGGTTCACAAGATATTGAAATCAGAACGAGTAAGTACAAACGTTAACAATTCGCAAATTATCGAATTTGCATTTCATCGACGGTTTTCTATTGGTAGAGATGGTAAAGGACATACAAACTTAAAATTTAAAGTTAGATACTATAGAAAATCTCCATACTTTTATAAGTTTGGTGACAAAGATAAATTTGTCGAAATTATATTAGATGAAGGTGCTGGGCTTAATATGGGAGATGAAGAGGATATCTATGCATCTTGGAAAAAAAATAGTCATACCAGTTATGTTTACCGAGAGTATATAGATTCAGCAAGTATTGACATTAGAGTTAATGAGAGTGAACGGTTAGATAATGGTGATATTTATCTGAATGATCTCGAGCCAAAGATGCAAGACCAGACAGATACTCGGATAGAAAAAGAAACGACCTCTTCCATAAAACTTGGGCTGGGTCTCGCTCCAAAGTTACCGATTCAAAACATAGAATATCGTCTTACAAACAAATATCAAATCAATAGTAGTAAACAATTTGGCTTAAAAACCGAAGCTCACAGATATGGATACCAGCTTAAATATCTCAATAATACTTACGGATCGCATTTAAATCCTGAAGAAGGATTTTGTAGTTTGGGTACGGCAGATGGTTGGTGTTGGGATTGGGCTACATCAATGGATAAGCCATGGGATTTTAGTAAGCTTAAAGATAGGAATCCACTTTCTTTACAGGGCTTACGTCCCGATTTTGTGGCTAAAATTGCGGCCAAACCTTTGGTGACAGGCTTTTCAACCATTAATATTCGATCAACAGTAAACACACTTGCTTTGTTTGGTCAAAATCGTATGTTTCTTGGTAGGAGGTACATCATTTCTAATGAGTTATTTTCATCAGGTAGGCATCACAGTTGGAGAGAAGATCGTAATTTTGAACAACGAGAATACAGCGACGATTTCACTATATTGGTCGATTGGGACAGTCCATGGTTTCTTGGTAGTGACGCTGTAACAATTAAATCTGTCTACTTGAGTCAAGACGATGCTATGTGTCTGACGGTTGAACCAAATTACCAGCTGTCGTTTAAGCAATGTGTCGAAGGAAGTAAGTCGCAAGCTTTTGTTTATGATCAAGAGAAACGTTACCGTAGTGTTGCCGATCTTGGACTCTGTCTTGATACGTCAGATGAACAGCTCAGTCTGAGTGATCAATGCAGTGATGATTACGCTCCCAATACTCAGGTGTGGTATTGGGAAGAGCCTGATCGATTTACTAACGATGTCTTGTTTACCATCAATGCAGATCAGTCAATCAGCTTAATTGATGCATCCCAAGGTGAGCCTAGTGTACTCAAGGTAAATTATGATGAAGCCAAGCCTAACGGGACGCAGTTCACCAGTCGATTTGCTGATTTTGGTACCGCTACCTGTTTGTGCAGCACCATTGAATAACAAATAGTAGGTAAGACAGCAAAAGCGATCGATTCAAACTCAATAGATAAGTATTTGTTGGGTTTGAATTTGACATGCATATAATTCACTCCACTTATGTGCCTCTGGTTTCCTGTACCAATGGAATCACGTTAACTTTCCAGTGACTGAAATAAATTGAGTTTATAATTTAAATTATATTTATATCATTACTATCGATTGGTGAAGTGACTTCATGAAGTTTGACCCTGATAACTCGATAAAGATCCCCATTAAAACGCTTACTGTTGGGATGTTTGTAACCGCGATTGAAGATAGTGAGCGTGTGCATCTTGCCCATGCCGGAAGGGTATCGTCAAAGAAAGCAATTCAACAGTTAGAAAGTAGTGGGATTAAATTCGCTTGGGTGGATCAGAGCCTTTCTATTGAAGGTAGTGTATTTAAACCCGTTGGTGATGGTTTGTCCGATAATATTCCTCGCATGGTAACAACGGCTAAACGCAAGTTATCGAGTCGCAAGGTAAGACAGTCGACAGCCGCTAAGATAATCCGCGACGCCAAAGAATTAGCGAATAAGCTTTTGCATGATACTTTTGATGATACTGCGCTTATTGTTCCTGATCTTGAACGTTGGGCTGAAGACTTGATTAGTGAAGCGCTTGACGATACGGATGCGCTTCATTGTGTGTCTGCGCTAAGAAACAAGGATGAGTATCTACTTGAGCACTCAGTTAATGTAGCTACCTTGCTAGTGACATTTGGTAAGTTCTTAGAGTTACCAAGTGATATGCTCAAGGAGATGGCGATAGGCGGTATTATTCATGATGTTGGTAAAATAAAAGTTGATGATAAGGTATTACATAAGAAAGGAAAACTAACGCCGGAAGAGTTTGAGCATATGAAGCTCCACCAAGTGTATGCGGAACAAATTATTTCCGAAGTGGAAGGGATCAGCCCCATCAGTCGTGATGTTTGTTTGATGCACCATGAAAAGCTTGATGGAAAAGGCTATCCAAATGGGCTGAAAGGAGACGAAATCCCGTTGCATGGCCGCATGAGTTGCATTGTGGATATATATGATGCTCTGACTGCCGACCGATGTTACAAAGAAGGCATGAGTTCGGCTGATGCATTCAAGGTTTTACTTTCTCTGACCCCTTTTCACCTAGACAAAGACTTGGTTTATAAGTTCATAAACTGCGTTGGAGTTTATCCTGTTGGTGCGATTGTTGAGTTAAACGATGGAAAAGTTGGAATCGTGTGGACATCGAATGTGAGTGATCCTTTAAAACCGGAAGTGAAGTGCTTTTACTCGCGCAAGTATAAAAGATTTATTGATGTTAAGTTCATTGACTTAAAGGATAAACGATACAAAATTGAGAAGGCAATCGCACCATGCGATTTGGAGATTGATGCCAGGTCATTCTTCGATGTTTGATCAATTAGACAAAGGTGGTTTTTATCCACCTCTGTCCTCAATATATCAAAGGCTTAAATAGCTTAATGGAATGTCGGGATCGATAGTGTCCAAAGTAGTTTGTGTTGTATCTAAATGACTGCATGAACCATCCAGTTTTTCTGCCAATGCGACTGATTCTATCTGGCTAAACGACTTTCCATCTAGTAGGAGCTGACAAAGTGCGACTTGAAGCGGGGGCAAACTAGGATTGAAAGCAGCATTCTCAGCGTAGGCGCCTTGGTAAATTTTGCCACCTTTAATCTTGATGCTGACTCCACTATGATTCTTTGTGTATGGTGCGTAGCTTTTATTTAGCGCAGCGACCGCCGATGCAATCATTTCATCATTGTGTTCAGATACAAGTTGGTGATCAGTGTCAGCCATTAAACCAGAAGTTACGCCAAGATCTGCGGGGCCAAAAGAATCTGGCAAATAGCTTTGAAGTGGTTTCTCACTCAGAGCTGGTAGCTGAATCATGAGCCTATCAGCGGTGATCAGTTCATTCATAAACTGGCGGCAATGACCGCAAGGGCTAAAGTTAATGGTAATATCTAAAATGCCTTTCTCACCCTTCATCCATGCATGACTGATGGCCGATTGCTCAGCATGCACGGTCTGGCCTAGTTGAGTTCCTGAAATTTCTAGGTTTGCGCCGAAATACAAACGTCCAGATAAGCCTCGAGCAATCGCGCCAACATAAAAATTTGATATCGAAGCATGAGCATAGGCAGCGGCAAAAGGGAGTAAGGCGACTCTCAAGTCTTGATCAGTAAGTCCCGATAAATCCAAAAGCTTAGAATATTGTTCTTTTGATAGAGTGGCATCAAAGTTTTCAGCCAATAGAATAGGAGATAGGAAGTCTGCAATGCTTGCAGGTGTCTCTGCGAGTGCATGTTCAATGCGGCTTCTCATTATAAATCCTTGTGATGACATTGTTAAACATCTCGGTGCCACACGCTCTTTGTCAATGTGGCGAACTTTGATGCGGCAGACCATTTTATGCCAAGAGGATATTTTTACTGTGATATAGATCATTATTAAAAGTGTAATTCATATGTAAATTACACTATTTGAGTGATCTCACACAGGGTAACGATTGCGTAAATATAAACATGTTTGATTTGAGAACGATACAATTTAAAGATTCATAACCAAATCTATGCCGCTAACCAGATCGCTAGTGTAAAAAATAGCGGTGAAATAATAGATGTAATGACACCTGATAGAACCAAGGCTAAGGAACTAAAAGCAGCATCCTGACCATCTTTTTCAGCGCAGGTTGCGGTGCCAAGTGCATGAGAGACAGTACCCATTGTCAACCCTTTTGCAATAGGGTGAGTAATATTAAGCAGCCCATAGATGGGATAGGCACAAATTGCCCCAAATAAACCTGCCAACATAACCAAGATAGCAGCAATAGATGGCTCTCCGCCGAGATGGCTTGAAATTTCCATGGCGATAGGGGTGGTGACTGATTTGCCTAGTAGGCTGGCAACTAGACTCGGATCAGCTTTTAGGTAGGAAGCAATAAGTGTAGTCGTAAACATAGACATAACGCTGCCTACAACACATGACAGCATAATAATACGCCAATTAGAACGTATCTGAGGAAGCTGCTCATATAAAGGGTAAGCGAGTGCGACTACAGCAGGTTGAAGTAGATAGTTAATCCATTGATTTCCCTCATAGTAAGTATCAAAAGGTACATTGAAATAAATAAGGCAAGGTATGATGATGACAAGGCTGATCAATAGTGGGTTCATCAATGGATTTTTTACCTTTTGGCTAATCCATCGGGCTGATAAAAATACGGTCAAGGTTAAGATTAACCACATTATTTGTTGCCCTCTTTGAGCATGCGATCAAGCATCAAGCCCAATGTGATGAGTACAATGAAACTGCCGCCAATAACACTGGCAAGTACAGGAAATACATTGGCATAAAGCATATCGAAATGCTCCATTAAACCAACACTTACTGGGACAAATAGCAACACCATATAGCGAATGAACAAAGTGGCGCTAGAACGCACCCATTCAGAAGGAACGATTCCACTACTGAGAAGTACAAAAAGAATTAGCATGCCTATAATGCTACTGGGTATGGAAGTACCAAGGAGGGGTTGAACCCCATTACCTATGAGCAAACACAGAAAGATCAGCCCCATAGAGACGACATATTTGAGAATTGTTGCTGTCATGATGAGTTCCGTCTAACAATTTCAACTTAACTATAAACACAAATACACTAGAGGCTGTTGTCTAGTGTATTTGCTGATTTTGCATGCCTGAGTGATTGTAATAGTGTAATGGCCTGCATTTCGTTAGGGTTCAGATAGTAAGTGTTTTACGAGACTAACTTCTCAACGTACTTATAGATAGATTTTAAAATAACAAGTTTGCTTTCGTTATCTTCATATTCGTGAACTAAGTTTTCCAAATTGAGCATATAGTCTTCAATGTGGTTGGCAAAATAATCTTGGCAGTGGCTTGCCCATCGACGTTGTTCACTTTCACTCAGAGTTGAAGGGAAATTTCTTGCTCGGTAGCGAAACAAGAGTGGGGCAATACGTTTATCGTTAAAAGAGATGTCTAACGAAGCCAATTTCTCTGCGTCTGCCTCTTTAATAATGTTCATTGAGCTGCGGTCTGCAGGAGAGAAAAAACCATCATATAGCTGTGAATCTACGTTGTTACTTGACTCGTACTCTCGTTCTTCTGAATAAAGCGCAACCAGTTTCTCTCTAATCTCAGGATTTTGTTTGATCAGTTCAAGATTTTTCAGGCACTGCTCACGGTTGATACCTATGATTTCGGCGTTCTCAGCCGTCAGTGTTTTTGCTGGCGCTAGGATAGGGCATTTATTTAGATGTATCAGTTTAATGGGCACAGGGAGCTCTTCTGGGCCAAGCTCTGAATGTTTTGTGTATAGTCGCTGATTTAGCTGCTCGGTATCAAGCTCAAAAAGTGGCTGAGGATCTTTGGCTAAGTCGACTACAATCAGGGCATTTTGATTAGTTGGATGCCATGCCAATGGTACAACCCAACTTGTATACTGACATTCACGCCCTAACATTCCAGAGACATGCATCAATGGTGTCATATTAACAATGTCAACCAGTTCATTGAGCTTACGCTTGTGGCGCATATTTAGAAAGTAATCAAACAGTTTAGGTTGGGCGGCTTTTATCTTTTTGGCCATTTCAATGGTCGCGATAACATCAGCCATTGCATCGTGGGCGTTCTCGTGTTCTATACCATTGGCAACAGAAAGATGTTCGAGTTTAAAGCTAGTAAAACCCTCTTCATTTTCTGGCCAGTTGATACCTTCTGGCCGAAGCGCGTGACAGGCTCGCATAACATCCAGTAAGTCCCAACGTGAATTGCCGTTTTGCCAGCTCCAAGCATAAGGATCGATAAAGTTTCGGTAACAGGTATAGCGAGTCACTTCATCATCAAATCGGATATTGTTATAACCCAAGCTAGTCGTATTAGGAACCGATAGCTGATGGTGAATTTGAGCAATAAACTCTGGTTCAGGTAAACCATGTTGAATAGCAGTCTGTGGCGTAATACCTGTGATTAGCGCTGCTTCTGGTGAAGGCAAATAATCTGAAGGAGGCTGACAGTAAATAACCAGAGGCTCACCAACAATATTGAAGTCCATATCAGTGCGAACGCCTGCAAACTGACATGGCCTATCTAGAGCTGGGCTGGTTCCCCATGTCTCATAATCGAAGAAGAAAAATGTTGGCTGTTCTTTGTTACTCATTGGCTTATTGCTCTGTCTTTGTGATTTTTCACCATGAGTATTGTATATCAGTTGATAAACGAAGGAAGCTGTTTTCTCAGTAAGTGGGGATTAATTGAATTTAGATAATTACTTAAACTTCTCAACCAATGTCTGGTATTCCGGTGTTTTTTTAAACTCATCCAGTGCCGCTTGCATCTCGTTGACAACCTCAATAGGTGTAGTTTTGTTAACCGCAAAATAGTTGTCATTAAATTTAAATTGATATACGGATTCAACCAAGCTGATAGAAACGTTGAGATCATTTAATAAAGCTTCAGCACCTTTCCAGTTGGTGGCCCAGAGGTCGATACGCCCTTTTACAAGCTGTTGGGCAAGCAGTGCAGGATCATGTGAACGTATGATGTTGTCTTCTGGGACTTTCAATTTTTCGACGCGCTTTTCTAGGCTATCGCCCCTGATCACTCCGATACGATACTGGGCTAGGTCGGTATCTGAGATAATATTTATGTTACTGGTTTTTCTAGCAATGAGAAAAGAAGGTGTCCCTTTGGATATCGGGCCTACCCACAAGAATAAAGCTTCTCTCTCAGGCTTGCGTGATGTCGCAAATAGTATACTCCCTTTGCGTCTAAGTGTGTCTTTATAAGCTCTTGCCCAGGGAAGAATTAGGATGTCTTCTCTGCTAAGTCCTGATTTAGCGTATCTCGCAGTTCCCAGTAATACCTCGACTGACAGACCAGTTAAACGACCGTTATCATCAGTGAAATTTAGGGGAGGGTATTCTTCGGTCATGAACTTGAGTTCCCCCCAAGGATCATACAAAGGTAGACTGGCTCGCGAGACAAAGGACAGTAATACTAATGCTGTTACATAAAGTGTTCGGAGCATAATACACAGTATCGTTAGGGGCTAAGTTAAAGGTTCCTTTATCGAGGATAGGTCAAAATTGGAAATTCGGCATTATATAGAGATGAAACAAGAGGTATCTGACTGGGCTGATTTTTAAATAAAAAGCCCCAAACATTTAGGTTCGAGGCTTAGTAAGCTTAAGTTAAGCTTGTTGTACTTCTGGCTCTTTATCAGAAGATTCGTCTCTAATCAGTCGACTGGTGATGGTGCCCGCTGTCATTGCACCAGAGACATTTAAAGCGGTGCGTGCCATATCGATGAGTGGTTCGATGGAAATGAGTAGGGCCGCGATGGTGACAGGAAGCCCCATGGCCGGTAATACTATTAGTGCTGCAAAAGTAGCGCCACCGCCAACACCAGCTATCCCAAATGAACTGATTACGATGATCGCGATAAGAGATAAAATAAAGTGTATATCTGTCGGGTCAATACCTACAGTTGGCGCGACCATAACAGCAAGCATGGCAGGGTAGATACCCGCACAACCGTTTTGTCCTATGGTTGCACCGAATGATGCAGATAGGTTAGCAATTGCTGGTGGAACGTTCAGCTTGTTGATTTGCGCTTCGACATTTAGTGGGATAGTTGCTGCGGAGCTTCGTGAGGTGAAGGCAAAAGTAAGCACAGGCCATATTTTCTGAAAATAACTTTTAGGGCTGACGCCCACGAAAGAAACCAGAATTCCATGGACGACGAACATAAGTACTATTGCCACGTAAGACGCTATGATAAAACCAAGTAAGTTAAGAATGTCATTGGCACTTGAAGTTGCCACAACTTTTGCCATCAATGCCGCAATTCCGTATGGCGTAAGGGCCATAATCATTTTTACCAGTCGCATGACGACTGACTGAGTGGCATCAACAAACACACTTATCGGTTTTTCAAGCTCTTGCTTTTCTATCATCACTTTACGTGCAGCAATACCAGTTAAAATACCAAATATTACGACCGCAATAATGGAAGTAGAACGTGCTCCTGTTAGATCGGCAAACGGGTTGGTGGGAATAAAGCTGATTAACATCTGTGGAATAGTAAGATCACTGACCGCGCCAGCTCTATTTTCCAGAACGGCAATACGGGCAGTTTCTCTGGCTCCTTCAACTAAACCTTGTGCTGTCAGCCCAAAAGCTTGAGTAATCATGATACCTACCAATGCAGAGATCGCTGTGGTAGCCAGTAATATTGAAATGGTTAGGCCAGAAATTTTTCCGAGTGAACCGCCTTTTTCTAATTTTACAACAGCCGATATCATAGATACTAATACAAGTGGCATGACAACCATTTTCAATAAACCTACATAGCCGCTGCCGACAATATTTATCCACTCTAGAGTCTGACTGATGACATGGGTGTCTTGACTGAAAGTCAGCTGGAGCATAAGCCCAAATAAGCTGCCAGCGACTAAACCGGTTAGAACCAATCGTGACAAACTGTTTTCTTTGTTTTGTTGCCGCATTATAAAAATAAGAAGTGCGACAAATATCGCCAAAGAAGCGATAGATGCAAATGACATAATGGTAGCCTTTAGTAACGAAGTTTATGACAATATTTGATGCTGCGATCAACGATAGTGAATTGCCAGGTCGCAATGAAATGAACATTGGGTATTACATATAACAATAAGTTATTAACCAATCAGGAGAGCGTTTCTTTGTGCAAGCCTACTTACTGTTATTTATTGATAACGATTGATGAGGTTTCTTATTTGAATGCTATCGAGGGTTCTTATCTTATGCTCGTAATCAGAAAACACACTATATTGCATTGCTTTGGCCACTTCACTCGCTTGAATTGGGAGCAGTTTAGCCAGTTTGCCAAACATCAGCGGTCGTATTGATTTGAGAACTAATTGAATAACCGCTTCGTCTTTTCGTGGAGTGTCTCTTAACCCAACCAAAGGGCCTGGTCTGACGAATGTGACATGCTCAAACCCCATAGATTCAATCGCCATTTCCATTTTACCTTTGCAACGTAAATAATGAGAAATAGCATGCGTAGAAGCACCATAACTGGAGGCAATAGCAATATGGGTTACGCCTAATCGTTTCATGGTTTGGGCAACTTCACAGACCAAATGGTAGTCAATACGTTCTAGTTCTTTTTTCGAGCCAGCTTGCTTTATAGTTGTTCCCAGAGAAATGAACCCGTATTTTGGTGATGGATTTTCCGATGGCCAATCTTTTACTTGCAGCTGTGAATCTTTTATTACTTCAAGTTTTGGGTGATAAAAGGGCAGAGATCGTCGGCTCAAGGCATAGATATGTGTGATTGGATCTGCTTCTAGCATTTGCTTGACTAGTTCAGTGCCAATCAGGCCAGTTGCCCCAGCGATAATAATCACTCGTGTTTTTTCTTCAGACAATGATGATGTCCTCAACAAACCTTTCGATGACTAGAGAATCTATCAACATGAGACAAAAATCTGTGATCTGTATTTGAGGTTTAAAGTTTTAGGCCCCGAACATCGAGGCCTTTGTCTATCTTAATCGCTAAGTCAGTGAGAATGGAACGCGTTTCGGTGCTTTAGAAGTTGGTTTAGGGAGTTTATTTCTTTTCGATTTTTGATTGGCAAACATACAAACCTCCATGTACGAAAAAACTTTGCTCTGCGTGTTAAGCAGGCTTTGTGCCATCAAACAAGTCGTATTATATATTTCAATAGGTTACAGCGCTTTGGGCTTGTATCCACCTCAAAAGATAGCAAAAAACTCAATAATGTCTTAATTTTGTCGTCAATTTGATTATCATAATGATAATAATGCCCGTTTTTCTGTCTTTTAGTATGCTTTTTAGACAGTTGTGCAGAAGTTTAGTTGAGATAATCTCAATTTTTTGTAGTGAGGCTTCATTCACCACAAATATGATATGATTGACAGTAAGCCGCCCAGACACTACCTCGTACTGGCTGTTTACGGTGATGCAGCACAATTATTATTAATAAATATGACTTTTCTCGCTATAACTGAGATCATGTCAACATAATTTTCTTCAACAATTCATTAACATGCTCGCTGTGCAATAAAGGAGTAGCGCATGACGAAAAGCCTCTTTCGCCAATCTTTTCTTTTTGACAGCCTAGATCTAGAACAACCCATGTTAGCTGGTGAGATGACTGTTGCTAACGGCACCTTGTTTAAACTCCATGAGCGGGGAGTACTAGAGGTCATACCATCTCAACTGGATGAAAGCAGTAAACATATTATTCTATCTTGTGGTATTCATGGCAACGAAACGGCGCCTATGGAAATCGTCGATAAAATTGTTTCAGATATTCAAACAGGGTTTCAGCCAGTCAAAGAGCGTTTACTGTTCATTGTGGCTCACCCAGAGTCGACCAATAAACATACCCGTTTTATTGAAATGAATCTCAATCGTTTGTTTGATGACAAAGAACATTCAGCAACAAAAGAACTCGTGATTGCTGAAAACTTGAAACGAGTGGTCTCCTCTTTCTATCGAGATACACCGCAAGATAAACGTTGGCATTTGGATTTACATTGCGCCATTCGCTCTTCCAAGCATTACACTTTCGGTGTGAGCCCTAAAACACGTCATTCAGTCCGAAGTAAAGCTCTGATTGATTTTTCAGCAAGTGCCCATTTGGAAGCTATGATGTTTTCAAATGCTCCTTCAAGTACTTTTAGTTGGTACAGCGCAGAGAATTATGCTGCACAGGCGCTTACGGTTGAGTTAGGAAAGGTGGCTCGTCTTGGCGAAAATGACCTTAACAAGCTTGCTGCATTTGAGTTAGCAACACGTGATTTGATTGCGTCAACTGATTCAGAGCATCTTCCACGTCAACCAGTGATGTATCGAGTGAGTCGCACTATCGTTCGGCTTAATGAAGACTTTAATTTTCTCTTTGATGATGATGTGGCAAATTTCACGTCGTTTAAGCACGGAGAAGTGTTTGGTCATGACGGCGACAAGCCACTTATGGCTAAAAATGAAGGGGAAGCGATAGTTTTTCCTAATCGACATGTTGCTATTGGCCAGAGAGCAGCTCTCATGGTTTGCCCAGTCAAAACACGCTTTGAATCTGGTCAGCTTGTCTACGATTGATGCCTAGGAATTAACTCTTACTTTCTATTTTGGCGGTGTCAGGGTATGGTTGAGCGATTATTGTATATACTCAGCCATACTTGCTCTTAAAGCTTGAATCGAATGCACTTAAGCCAACTTCTTAACTATCAACACACTCGCTGGAAGCGCTTCGCTCTGGTGTCATTAGTCATCCTTATTACTGTGTCTGCTATTCACCTTATGGTAGGTGATATGTTTATCTGGCCGTTTTCACATTTAACGACGATTCAAACACAGCTAGTTACTGAATTGAGATTACCTAGGTTGCTTGCTGCAATGGTTATTGGCAGCGCTCTTGCGGTTTCAGGAGGAGTTCTACAAGTATTGTTAGGTAATGTGCTTGCTGAACCTGGACTATTAGGCGTATCTGGTGGAGCAAGTGTTGTCATGGTTCTCCTTCTTTTTCTTTGGCCTGCATGGGCGACACCGATTGGCTTTATGATTGCCGCTATTATCGGTGCCTTGTTATTTACAATTTTTTTGGTCTCTGTTGCAACAATGATGAAGCTCACCACAACGCGTTTATTGCTGGTTGGTGTTACGCTAGGTATTCTCACTGGTGCTATCGTTACTTGGGCGTTTTACTTTAGTGATGACTTGAGCTTACGCCAACTTATGTATTGGCTTATGGGCGGAATTGGTGGCGCTAGTTGGTATCATCATGTGCTTACTTTATTTTTGTTACCTGTCTTAGTTTGGTTGTGTATTCAAGGCCACATGTTGGATAAACTTATGATGGGTGAACAGCATGCCAAACAGCTTGGGGTAGATGTTTATTCTATTCGTTGGAAACTTATTCTCTCGGTCTCTGTACTAGTCGGTGGTTCGGTTGCCTTAGGGGGAGTTATCGGTTTCGTGGGCCTGATTGTTCCTCATATGGTTAGATTGGCACTAGGTACACAAAATCGATACTTGTTACCTGTATCTGCAATCATGGGTGCAATATTAGTGGTGTGTGCCGATATTATTGCTCGAACCGCTTTACACTCAGCAGAGCTTCCTTTGGGTGTCGTCACTACAAGTATTGGCGCACCGATATTTATTTGGATGCTGGTAAAACATCATGATTCGCATTGATAATTTGTCGCTCGGCATTCGTCTTCTGCCCCTTTCTTTTAGCCTAAATAAGGGTGAAGTGCTCCATGTAATTGGTCCTAATGGAAGTGGAAAAAGCACGTTATTAGCTTGTGTCGCTGGCCTATTAGATTTCCAAGGCAATGTCTGCATTGATGATATAAAGGTAGGGGAGAGCTCACTAGAAACTTTGGCTATTAGCCGTGCATTTTTAAGCCAAAATGACCGTCCAGCATTTAATCTCGACGTGTCATTTTATCTATCTTTGTCGCTTCCTGCTGCATATCAGAAGCTCACAACAGCGGCTGAGACCGTTGTTCAAGAGCTAACAGAATTGCTTGAAATTACAGATAAATTGCATCGTTCAATACATGAATTATCTGGTGGCGAGTGGCAACGCGTAAGGTTATGTGCAATATGTCTTCAAGTTTGGCCATCACTTAACCCTGATGCCAAACTACTCATTCTGGATGAGCCTGCGGCTGCGCTTGATATTGGACAGGAAGTTTTCTTGTATAGATTAATTCGTAAGATAGCAGATATGGGAATATCAGTCATTATGTCCAATCACGACCTCAATCGTACAATAAGAAATGCAGATTGTGCTTTGTTACTAGAGCAAGGAGTGATGCAAGCATTTGGATCTGTCAAAGAAGTATGTGACCCCGATGAACTTTCTCGCGTATTTAAAACCAGAGTGGAATTGGCGCAAGTTAAGGGCGAGCCTGTGCTGGTTTTCACATAAGGTATTATAGCCACTCTAAGTATGGTTTTTGGAGTCTCTTAGGGTGGCTACAAGTATGCTTTAAACCGTTAGTGGCGCTAAATCTGCGGGACGATAGTAAACAGACTTTAATACTTTGCCTTGTCGTATCGTTTTCGACTCGGACACAAAATCTTCGGCACATTTAGCAATGATATAATCGCCTTTTTGAACCGCCATCAGTTTAATACCTTGCTCGGCATAATGAGATTCGGTGTCAGCATATTCTTGTTCATTACGACAAACCTTACTCATATTGCTTGAATGAACTTCATCCCAGCATGGAATAAAATCAATACCACGATTTTCGGCGACGTTAAGTAATAAGTCGATGAGATATGTAATCGCAAGGTTGGACTCTATCGTTGCATCGCCCAAATGCACTAAACGCCCCATGAGAACGTAAACGCTATCGATAATGGCATCGGCTTGCTCGGTTTTATTGTCCGCTTCTGCTAGCTCAGTCATTTCTTCAATGGCAAGTGAGGTATGCAGTATATCGGCTTGTGAATCTAGGGTGTCAGGGCTATCTACGGGTAAGTCAAAAGTAGTACGAAACTCCGTAATATCACGATAGAGATGATCAAAAATATCTTGTGTAAGCTTGGATAAGCGCATGATTTAACCAAAATACGAAAAATTTCTTTTATAGTATCAAAGCGTCACTCAAGGTGCCATCAAAGCCAAAAATAAATAAGGGTACGGCCTCACTAAGAAGAGAAGCGTATGCTAATCTTTTGATAATAAGGTTAATAAAAATACACCACATCTAACGAAAAATATAGGGATTGAGATGGTAGCAACCAGCGAAACACTAATTCGACGTCTGTACCAGATCACGAATGATTACCAGAAAGGTTTCGATATCCAAATTACCCAACTCATTATGCTTGGTTTAGAGCGTTTTAATCTAGATATTGGAATATTGTCGCGCGTTGAAAACGATGTTTATACCGTACTACACTGCGTGACGCCTGAGGGAGTGGAACTTAACCCTGGTGATACGTTTGATTACAATGCTACCTATTGCCAAATTACGTGTAGCTCGTTTGCGCCTGTAGCGATTGAAAATATGGGCAAAGACGACAGATATGCCAAACATCCTGCCTATGAAGCGTTTGGTTTGGAGTCTTATATCGGGGTGCCAATTTTTATTGACGATGAGGTGTTTGGCACCTTGAATTTTTCATCTGCCACACCTTACGAGCGATCATTTGCTCAAGTTGATATTGATGCACTCAAGCTTATGGCGTCTTGGATAGAGGTCGAGCTCATAAGACGTAAGCAAGAGGAACGCTTAAAAGAACTCAATGCTAAGCTGGAGTATCAGGCGTTTAATGATGCGCTTACGGGGGTTTCCAATCGCCGATGCATGTTCAAAACCATTCATTCAGACATAGAACGGATGCTTTTGGCGGAAGGAAAAGGGTCTATCGCTGTGTTAGACATCGATCACTTTAAGCAGGTCAATGATAAATATGGTCACCAAGTGGGTGATGATGTATTGAAGAAAACCGCTCAAGCACTCAAATCTAGGCTGACAGATATGGACTTCATTGCTCGCTTTGGTGGGGAGGAGTTTGTAGTTTGGCTTCCCGAGCGCAGCCTTGATGAGAGAGAACAAATATTCAGTAAGCTACATCAATCTGTTTCTGAAGTTGTGTTAGACAGAGACCCCATCACAATATCGATTGGCGTCTGCCATTTTGATTTCGCCCAAAAGAAAGACCTTGAATGTAAAAGAACGGTACTCGAGTATTTAATCGATCGCGCTGACAGCGCTTTATATGAGGCAAAAAAGCAGGGTCGCGATCGCATTATAACAGTAACAAGTTAGTTAAAGCGTTTAAGATTGGTAAACGTCAAAGCCAAACGCCCTTGCATTACTGATTTTGTCGAAATAAATATGGGAATAGTTTCATTTTTTCTGATTGAGAAAGGCTTTCCACTCGTTCAATGTTGGTGTCAGGAATAGACTCTGGGTTGGGATAATGTTTGAGTACTTTTTCCATACTGTCTTCCCGAATAAGGTGGAATATTGGGTATGGCGATCGGTTGGTTAGGTTCTCTGCATCTTCCGGTTCTGTGCCAGCGAAGCAATAGTTAGGG
This sequence comes from Vibrio sp. Of14-4, assembly GCF_022347625.1. Lineage (NCBI taxonomy): Bacteria > Pseudomonadati > Pseudomonadota > Gammaproteobacteria > Vibrionales > Vibrionaceae > Vibrio > Vibrio sp. Of14-4. Next base: position 472,610 of record NZ_JAKRGI010000001.1, read on the forward strand.
TGAAACGTCGCAAGCTGGAAGATGCCTTGCCACTTCTGCTGGCGTATCAGTGCTTCAACCCAATCAATGAATAAGTTGTAGTCCTCAAAATCGCTAAGCATATTAGGGACGACAACAAGCGTTGTCTCTAACTTCTTGGATGGTTCTTTCTCCAGCTCCATAAATTGAGTCAGTATGTCTTCCAAAAGGTTTTGTTCTTCTCTTGCTTGGCTAATGAATACTTTAATTTGATTGTTACGCTGTGGTTTAGCAGCAAATGGGCATAAGTTGAGGCCTATAACCACGTCATTGAGCCACTGATTTACTTGCTGAGCAATCTGAACTGAATCTTTATTTTTCATTGTATTACTTAATTTGTACTGGCAGCCAAGGATAGCAGATTAGCACTATTGCTGTAAGCGATTAAGTTGAACGGCTTTTGAACCATCAAGTGAACTCTGTTTTAGTTGGTGGCACAGCAAAAGTATTGCAGTGTAAAGAAGTGAGCTTCCCCCCATGACCATTAACCAACCACCATGTTGCCAGCAATAGATAAGTAAAAAACCACCTAGACTGCCACCAATGTAGTAATGAACTAGATATAAAGCGGTTGCTGTGGCCTTGGCATTTGTGGCTTTCTGACTCACCCATGAATAGGCTAAGGTGTGGGCGAAAAATGCTCCAAAACTAATCAAACACAGACCAAGCACCATGAGCGGTATGCTATCAAAGTAGGCGATCGCCATGCCAGAGAAACTTATTAGCGTGCCAGTCATTATGCCTTTTATCGGAGAATAATGGCGGCTCCAAATAGCGGTGAGTTTCGAGCTAATTGTCCCGGGCAGATAACAGAGGAAGATCAATGAAGCTAATCCGATCGGAAGAAAATGCGGAGCTTCTACTAAACGAAAGCCCATCACCGAGTATAAATTAACAAATAGAGCAAAATTAACACCACCAATCAGCATAGCGAGTACAATTGTTTTATTTTTTAGGTGTTTGATTATCGCTCGATTATGATACCTCAGTAAACCATATTGAGGCGTAAAATGCTTTTGCTTTGGAAGAAAAGTCATGACAAGTAGAGCGCCAAAGAAGGTGATAATTGCCATAGTCATCACCGCTTGCTCCCAACCAAAAACCTCGGTGATTACTCCGCCTATCACTCGGCCACTTATTCCACCTAGAGAGTTTGCAGCAATGTATCCACCAATGGCTTGGTTAAATGCTGAACTGGACAATTCTTCAGCCATATACGCAACCGCGACGGATGCAAATGCAGCAATCGCTATTCCCATCATCGCTCTTAAAACAACAAGACCTGTTAAGGACGGTAGTAGTAGCATACCGACAGATATAAGTGGCATCGACAACAGCCCAATCAACATGACCTGCTTACGACCAATGGACTCTGATGCCACCGCCCAAGGTACCAAGCTAATAGACAGAACAAGTGTGGTGGCTGCAAACAGCCAATTAACTTGGGTTTCCGTGACTGAGAACTGCTCTGCCATATGAGGTAGCATTGGTTGGAACAAATAAAGGTTACAGAAAACAACGAAAGAACCTAAAGCAAGAGTGATCATTACCCGCCAATAATCATTAGTCCCGATAGCAATCATAGGGTTAACTACCTCATTAAAAACGCTTGTTACTGTGATCAAGATATCGGTGAAGTGAGGATTAATAAAATATATTAACTATATAGAGTTGATAAGTATTGCTTATGGAGAGATGATGGATACGAGGCATCTAAAGCATTTTGTTGCAGTGGCTGAATTAAAACATTTCACCCAAGCTGCTCGTGAGCTTCATATCGCCCAACCAGCTTTGAGCATGTCGATAAAAAAATTCGAGCAGCAATTGGGAGTTGAGTTGTTTCGTCGACATGATCGACATGTCTCGCTAACGGAAGAAGGCAATGTACTGTATCAATATGCAAAGCGTGTGTTGCAACACATTGATGACGCCAAACTGGCTATTGATGAGTTGAGGGGGCTTGAAAAAGGAGAAGTACGGCTCGGAGCTCCTAGTATGATGGGATCTTATTTTTTTCCACAAGTACTAATGGCTTTCAAAGCACATTATCCCAACCTGAAAATAACGCTGATTGATGCTGGTACTCGGTCTATTCGCCAGATGCTTTTGGATGGCGACTTAGATTTAGGGGTTATTGATGACCATGACGTCCCTGATGATTTGGAGACAGATTACTTATCAGACGAAGAAATGGTGGCAGTAGTTGGCCCCGAGCATGATATAGCAAGCCAAAAATGCATCAGTTTTGAAGAGTTTTTTAACCATGAACTGGTTATGTTTAAATCCGGTTACTTCCATCGAGATTTCGTTGAAGATAAAGCACGCTTATACAAGCGAGATATCAAACTTTCATTTGAAACCAATTTACTTCCACTGATTTTAAGTGTTGTAAAGCATGAGTTTGCCATCACCGCACTTCTCAAGCTGGTTACAGACAATGAGGCGGACGTTGTTGCCATACCCTTTGATGATCCTGTACACATTCGGCTCTCACTCGCATGGCGAAGGAATGGATACCTATCCATAGCAGATAGAACCTTTATTGACTTCGTTAAACAGTACGTTTAGATAGGGTTTTTACCATCAAATACGTGCCGATTTTTATATTGGTAAGTCAATAAATTACTGGAAAAATGACCGTACTTTCCTAGTCTAGATAGAGAGGCTAAGAATGGAAGGCATGGACACAAGTTATGGTTAGACTGTTTTGGACCTTGATTTTCGTATTAACAGCATTTGCCGTACAGGCAAGTAAACCGGATGTTGTCAGGGTCTACCTTGATGCTGATAGGACAGGGCATCTAGAGTCCGCACTCTCCATTGAGCATGGTATTAAGGTAGCCTTTTCTCAACATGGCGATCAAATTGCAGGGGTGCCAGTAGAGTTTGTCACAACTGATCACAGGGGCAATGTGCTGAGAAGTAAAAAGAATATGCAGCGCTTTTTAGAAGATACTCAGGGCCTAGTATATGTGGCGGGTTTACATTCGCCTCCTCTTATTAAGTATCGAGAATACATCAATAAATCCAAGATTCTAACACTGGTCCCATGGGCTGCGGGAACGCCTATTACTCGTTATCCATCGGCTGAAGATAACTATGTTTTCCGCTTATCTGTTGATGACTCCAAAGTCGGCAAGATACTGGTTAGCTATGCGTTAAATAACCAGTGTAAACAGCCTCATTTAGTGCTGGAAAATACGGGCTGGGGAAAGTCTAACCACAAGGCGATGATGGCTGCATTGCCTGAAGATCTTAAAAATAAGGTGAAAACAAGTTGGTTTGATTGGGGAATCAAGGACGTTGATGCGAGAGTTCTTATCCGAGAAGCCCAGTCTAGTGGTGGTGACTGTGCACTATTGGTTGCCAACAGTCGTGAAGGAAAGCTCATTATTGAGAGTGTGTCCGAGACGGGTATTAACATGCCAGTCTACAGTCATTGGGGCATTACCGGTGGCCAGTTTGCGCAAAACGTACCTTACGAAATTAGAGAAAAGGCACAACTGCGCTTTATCCAATCTTGTTTTAACTTCTATAGCTCAGAAAGCAACAGCTTTAATCAAGCGGTATTTGAAAAAGCTAAGACCATGTTTCCTGCCTATTTTGAAACCACCAACATTAAGGCTCCGGCAGGTTTCATTCATGGTTATGATATAGCAAGTGTATTAATTTCGGCGACAAACAAGGTCACACTTACCCAAGATGCTCAAGCTAACAGAACGGCAATAAAAGCCGCCTTAGAATCGATGAATAAGCCTGTTCAAGGTTTAGTAAAAACATACCAAAAACCTTATGCGCCATTTAGCGACGATAATTTTGATGCTCATGAAGCACTCGGCAGCAAAGATTATTGTATGGCCATGTATGACGAAAAAGACGCGGTCAAACTGTTACCTAACTCAATTTAACCCTTAGAAGGCAAAAAAGGAGCATGTTTAAATTTGATAAGAAAAATGGAATGCACCTCTTTAGTGTATTTCTTATTGTTGGGGCCTCTGTATTTATGCTCGCTAGCTTTTTGTTCGTCCAACATCAGGCTCGTGAAACGGCTCAAATACTTATCAATGAGAGTTTGAAAGTAAAATTTGTTGCCATAGAACGTTATGTTTTTGAGTTCTTTAAGTTGCATGAGCAAAGGTTAGATCGTGTTACTTCTCACCCGGTAGTGAAGGGAGCAACGTTAGAAGGTGTATCGAACAGTGAGGCTTTTTCTGACCAAGTTTCTCTGCTTAAAGGGGCAGGAGCAAGTGCCTACATCAATCTATATGATTTTTCTGGTGGGCTGGTTTACAAAGAGAACAAGCTTCCTCAGATCGTTGAAGATTATGTTGTCTCTGGTGTTGAGACCGAAACTCTCATGGAAGGCGTTTCCTACTCCTTCTTTAGCAGCAATGAAATTGACTACTTATTACTTACATCACCTGTGTTATACAATGGCTATGCTGAAGGGTTGGTGACTTACACAACTCCGGTAGCTGAAAGCAATTTCTTTGAAAGCCTTGGCACCGATACCATGCATTGGTTCGGTATTGCTCAGGACAGGCTTGATTGGCAGATGACTCCACCGAATGCTTGGCAGGTCGATATGTTTCCTATCGAGGGAACTGAGCTGTCTCTACTTTATTCTGTCTCACCGCAGCTAGTGAGTGATGCAGAATCAAACCTGACCCGAAGCCTTTTCGTCGGTATGGCCATTGCTGTAAGTCTCTCACTATTTGTCATGTTTGTATTTGGACGGAAGGTGTTGGTTTCACCATTTCGAGCTTTAGCAGAATCTGAACATCAACTCTACGAACAGTCCATAGAATTAAAAACGAAAGAAGCGGAGTCTGCTCAGCTTGCTCGTGTGGTTAAGTATATGCGCGATGCGGTAGTCTTTACTGACCTCGACACCAAAATCACTTGGGTGAATGGTGCGTTTGAAAGACTTACGGGCTACTCTCAAGCTGAAATGATGGGCAAAAAACCCGGCGATATGCTGCAAGGTGAAAGTACGGATAAAGAGACTACAAGGCAAATACGTGATGCCATAGATAGACGTGCTTCCGGTTTTTTTGAACTGCTGAATTACAACAAAAGTGGTCAATCTTATTGGATCGAAATCGCTTTGACGCCTCTATATACAAAAGATGGTCAGGTTGAGGGATTTATGGCGGTTGAACGTGATATTACCCAGCGGGTGGAATTAGAAGCTTCTTTAAAAGTTAAAGCGGTTGAAGCCGAAGCGGCTAATATCGCTAAGTCACAATTTCTAGCGGCGATGAGTCATGAGCTAAGGACGCCAATGAACGGCATATTAGGTGTGGGTGAATTGCTCAGTAATACTTCACTTAACGAGGAGCAGCATGAGTATGTCGATACGTTTGTGGCTTCAGGTAAGCACATGCTCAATGTCCTCAATGACATTCTCGATTTCTCGAAAATTGAAGCAGGCAAGCTTGAACTCGAACAAAGAGATTTCCATCTTAAAGAACTAGTGGAACGACTAGAGAGATGGTATCAGCCGCTTTGTTTAGACAAGGACCTCGAATTTTCAAGCGAATACTTTCAACCTTGCGAGAAAGCCTTGAGAGCAGATGAGACGCGTCTCTCTCAAATCTTACAGAACTTATTAAGTAACGCAGTGAAGTTTACTGAGCAAGGAACGGTGAGTCTGTCCGTTTCGCTTATCGAAAAAGATAGCCAAGGTGAGTTGACGATACAAGTCTCAGATACGGGTATTGGTATCAGCAAAGAGAAACACTCGGCGATATTTGACCCATTTTCTCAGGCCGAAGGCGACACGACCAGACGGTTTGGTGGTACTGGACTTGGCCTTTCGATCACTAAAGATTTAGTAAAGGCCATGAATGGAACCATTGAGCTAAGCAGTGTCATGGGTGAAGGCAGTCAGTTTACGATTATGTTACCTGTTGCTTTAACCGATATATCCGATGAGAACACGCAGCAAGAGGTTATTCCAGAATTTGATGGTACTGGATTAAGCGTTCTTATTGCTGAAGACACGCGCGTAAATGCGGTGGTATTGGGGAAATTTCTTGCCAACAAAGGCTTTGAACATGAAGTGGTTGAAAATGGCCTACTCGCCGTTGAGCGAGTGCAGCAACGCCACTTTGACTGCGTGTTAATGGATAACCATATGCCAGAAATGGATGGAATAGAAGCGGCCAGAACCATATCGTCACTAGACTTAGATGATCCACCGATTATCATAGGGTGTACCGCCGACGCGTTCGAGCATACCCGTCAGAAAATGATTTCAGAAGGCTGCACGGACGTTATTACCAAACCAGTCAGTTCTGAAAAACTAGATAAAGTCTTCCACGCCACACTTACCCCTAATAGCGCCAATTCAGCGAAGCAGGCTTAACTGTAAATCAGTATCTTAGTGCGACGATTAGGTAATCTTTATTAAAGAAAGAAACTTCTCTCGCTAGTTTTGTGATCTGCACCGATAAAACCATGATTATTACAAATATTTATTACCATTCTCATATTTCAGTATTGTGTTAATTGATTTGATAAATACCATTGCGTGTTCTCAGGTGAGATGGAAGATTGGTTTGATAGAAACCAGGACAAGATTGCTCGCCAGCAAAAACGAGACTACCAGTACACGCTGGATATGCTTGATAAGCAGCGTGATACATTGCAATACAAAGTGGTGAGACAACATATTAATGATGGTGGTGAGCCAACTGGCGTACAAGTAACGGGTTACGATGTAAAACCCA